>NZ_CP044205.1:358125-716250 GCF_009498235.1 Candidatus Methylospira mobilis
GAAATCGACCTGATCATGCTGGACGGCGTACAACTTGTATTCGTCGAGGTCAGGTTTCGCAGCAGCAGCCGTTTCGGCGGCGCGGCTGAGAGCGTCGACGGCCGCAAACAGGCGCGCATAGCGCGCGCGGCTTCGTGGTATATGTCATCCCGGCGTCTGGACTGTCCGGCGCGATTTGATGTGGTCGCGGTTTCGCCCGGTAACGAGGAATTAAAAGTGGATTGGATACCCGATGCTTTTCACGGAGGTGAATCGTGAACACGCGTGAACGTATACAGCAGCAGCTTGCTGTTAATCAGACGGTAATTGCGGCAGTTGCAGCCGATCTATCCGATGTGATCGAGCTGGCGGCGACGCGGCTGGCGGCTTGCCTGTTGAACGACAGCAAAATACTGTGCTGCGGCAACGGCGGCTCGGCGACGCAGGCGCAGCATTTCTCGTCGGAAATGCTGAATCGTTACGAGCGCGAACGTCCTGGACTCCCCGCTGTAGCGCTGACCACGGATACGGCTACGCTGACCTCGATTGCCAACGATTATCATTACCAGGAGGTCTTCGCCAGGCAGATAAGAGCGCTGGGGCAAGCGGGCGACATGCTGCTGATTTATAGCACCAGCGGCAATTCGGCCAGTATCCTGGCGGCGGTCCGTGCGGCGCACGACCGGCAAATGAATGTCGTCGCGCTGACCGGGCGGGATGGCGGCATATCGGCTACACTGCTGGGCGGGGCCGATGTCGAAGTGCGCGTAGCCAGCGACTCGACCGCGCGCATACAGGAAGCGCATCTGGTTATTACTCATTGCCTGTGCGATTTGATCGATCAACAGTTGTTCGGTAGCGATGTCATTGAATAACAAGATCGTATTGAGCGCCGAGCTGAAGCGTCTGCTGCCCGAAGGGCAGGTCATGAGCGATCCGGCCGATTGCTGGGTCTACGGCTACGATAACAGCCGCAAACATCATTTGCCCGAAGCCGTGGTGTTCGCGCATACCCATGAGGACGTGTTGAGCGTGGTGCGCTGGTGCAATAGCCGCCAGGTGGCTCTGACCGCGCGCGGCAGGGGGACCGGCACCACCGGCGCCACGGTGCCGGTGGCGGGCGGCGTGGTTTTGTCGCTGGAGCGTATGAACCGCGTGCTTGAAATTTCTGCGGACAACCGGTTTGCTCGAGTCGAGCCGGGTTTGACCAATCAGGCATTGCAGGATGCGCTGGCGCCGTTGGGGTTTTTCTGGCCGCCGGACCCTACCAGCGCGGCATTCTGCAGCGTCGGCGGCAATCTTGCCTATAATTCGGCGGGGCCGCGCGCCGTCAAGTACGGCACTCCGCGCGAAAACACCTTGGGGCTGCGCGCGGTAACCGGCGACGGGCGCGATATCCGCGTCGGCGTGTTTACCACCAAGGGCGTGGTCGGTTACGATTTGACGCGTTTGCTGATCGGCTCGGAAGGTACGTTGGCGGTCATTACCGAGGCGACGCTGAAACTGACGCCGCTGGCGCAGGAAAAGCGCACCCTGCGCGCCGTATACGCGACTGTCGACGCCGCTGCGCAGGCTATCTCGCGCATCATGGCGCAGCCGGTGACTCCGTGCGCGCTGGAGTTCATGGATTACAACGCGATCGAGATGATACGCCAGTATTCGACCAGCGATTTGCCGCAAAATGCCGGCGCATTGCTGATGATCGAAGTGGACGGCGCTTCCGCCGGTTTGAACGAAGCGGTGGAGCAGGTGGTTCAGGCCGCGCGTGTCGAGGGCTGTCAGGACGTGCGCGTTGCGCGCACGCGCGAGGAAGTCGATGCGCTATGGCAGACGCGCAAGGCGCTGTCGCCGGCCTTGCGCAAGGTCGCGCCCGGAAAAATCAACGAGGACGTCGTGGTTCCGGTCACCGAATTGCCGGCGCTGATTGTCGGCCTGAATCAATTATCAAAGCGCTTCGGTCTGCGTATCGTCAATTTCGGCCATTCCGGCAACGGCAATATCCATGTCAATATCCTGCTCGATCCGCAGCAGCCGGAGCAGGTAACGCGCGCGCACGAATGTCTGGCGGAGGTGTTTGCGCTGGTGCTCGCTCTGCGCGGCACCTTGTCCGGCGAGCACGGCATCGGGCTGGAAAAACGCAATTATATCGAGCAGGAGCTGGGCGCGGACGTGCTGGATTTGATGTCCGCGATCAAGCGTCAATTCGATCCGAACAATATCCTGAATCCGGGCAAGCTGCCGCGTGGCTATGCAAATAGCGAAGCGAGCACAGGCGCTCCTGTCCCTCCGGGCATGGGCATCCACACAAGTAAATAAGTCATTGTTTTTAATATAATTTAACTATGGGAGAGAGGCGGGAGTGAGGGTGTAAAGCGCTTGTTGCCTGCATCAAAGCTTTTGATAACTCAAACGCTTTTACCTTCACCCCAGCCCTCTCCCCCACAGGAGAGGGAACTTGTGTGGATACCCATGCCCTCCGGGAGAGGCTGGGTGAGGGAAACCGGGCGTGGCGCACGCGTTTGCATGATAGGGGGCGACGCTTGCGCCATGACCGGTTAGGCATTTCACTCACTATTGTACGAATCAATGTTTGCACTCAAAACCATCTCGCTTTTTCTTGTTACCGCAGTTGCGGAAATTATAGGTTGCTACCTTCCCTACCTCTGGCTCACGCAAGGAAAGAGCATATGTCTGCTGATCCCTGCGGGGTTCAGCCTCGCCGTTTTTGCCTGGCTTTTGTCGCTGCATCCAACAGCGGCGGGGCGTGTTTATGCCGCATATGGCGGCGTGTATATCTTTGTGGCCATTCTTTGGCTTTGGGCGGTTGACGGCATAAGGCCCACGGCTTGGGATCTGCTTGGCGCATCCGTGGCGCTTACCGGCATGGCTATCATCATGTTTGCGCCGAAAAATGCATAATAACGCCCTTGCTTTGGGCTTTTCGGTCCGGCGTCCATAATGATGAAATCAGGAGTCCCGCCGATAAAGTCGCAAGGCATAAAAACCAGGCTGGCGTCCTGGATACGGAGCATGGTTCCGCGCGATTTCAGCGGTACGTGGATAGAGCCGTTCATGGGTACCGGCGTTGTGGCTTTCAATGTCGCGCCGCGGCGCGCTATTTTATGCGACAGCAACCCCCATCTGGTTAATTTCTATGCCGGTATCGCGTCGGGTGAAATTACGCCCGAATCGGTCAAGGCCTATCTGGTTCGGGAAGGGGAGGCGCTGTTGTCCAGGGGCGAAGGTCACTATTACTTTGTCAGAGACCGGTTTAACGCGGAGCATGCTCCGCTCGATTTTTTATTCGTAAATCGCGCCGGCTTTAACGGCATGATCCGCTTCAATCGCAAGGGCGGTTTCAATATTCCGTTTTGCAGAAAGCCGCAACGCTTTGCGCAAGCCTACATAACGAAAATTACCAACCAGGTTGGCTGGGTTCGCCAGATTATCAGGGCAGGGGAGTACACTTTCAAATGCCAGGATTTTAGGCGGACCCTGGCGGAGGCGTCTTCGAGCGATATGGTCTACTGCGATCCGCCCTATATCGACCGGCATGTCGATTATTACAACGGATGGGGAGATGCCGACGAGCGGGCGCTGTTCGACAAGCTGTCCGGTTTTAACGGGAGATTTATTTTGTCGACCTGGCATCACAACGATTACCGGGAAAACGAGTATGTTCAAAGCCTCTGGTCCAAACATAACGTGCTGACGCGAGAACATTTTTATCATGTCGGCGGCAAGGAAAAAAACAGAAACCCTGTTGTTGAGGCCTTGGTTACCAATTTCGTCGCGGTTACGACGGAATATCTTGATGAAAATGCAGTGCTACGCCAGGAAATTCCGTTGCCGGCCCCGCCTGTTTTCTCAACCGCTTCCATATTAATGTGATTTACAGACATGACTGAGCCATTTGCAATCCCATCCGGTCTGTCCGGCGAAGTTGCGCGTTTTATCGCTGAAGATGTCGGCAGCGGCGATCTGACGGCGCTGATCATCCCTGAGCATCAGCAGGCCACGGCCGGCGTAATCACCCGTGAAGAGATGGTTTTATGCGGGCAGGCCTGGTTCGATGCGGTGTTTGCCTGTCTGGACCGGCACATCGTCGTCGATTGGCTGGCGCGCGACGGCGAGCAGCTAAAAGCAGGCGCTACCTTATGCCGGTTGAGCGGCAATGCCCGTGCGCTGCTGACCGGCGAGCGCGCCGCGCTGAATCTGCTGCAAACGCTGTCGGCTACGGCAACGCTGGCGCGGCGTTATGCGCAGGCAGTGGCGGGCTTGAACGTCAAAGTTCTGGATACGCGCAAAACCCTCCCCGGTCTCAGGCAGGCGCAAAAATACGCGGTGCGTTGCGGCGGCTGCCATAATCATCGCACCGGCTTGTATGACGGTATCCTGATCAAGGAAAACCACATTCTTGCCGCCGGCTCCATTGCCCGGGCGCTGGATCAAGCGCGCGCGCTGAACAGCGGCGCGCCGATAGAAATCGAAGTCGAAACGCTGGACGAACTGGATCAGGCGCTGGCCGCCAACGCCGAGCGCGTGCTGCTGGATAACTTCAGTCTGGAGCAACTTAATACGGCGGTAACGCGTAACGCCAGACGCGCGCAGCTGGAAGTTTCCGGCAATGTCGGACTGGAAAATATACGCGGCATCGCCGAAACCGGCGTGGATTTCATTTCTATCGGCGCATTGACCAAGAATGTGCAAGCCATTGATCTGTCGATGCGGATTAATCTGGATTCGTAACTATTTTTTCGTAACTATTTTATAGGAGCCGGCTTTAGCCCGCGAAAGCGGACCGCTTGCGAGCTAAAGCCAGCTCCCAAAGAGATAGGCAGCGGTAATTGAATGGTTATCTCAATCGTCCGCCCGATTATTCGGTATATCGATGCCATACTTGCGTATGCGGTAGCGCAAGGTCTCGCGCGTGGCGCCCAATGCGCGGGCCGTGGCGACGACATTATGTCCAGAGCGTTCCAGCGCCGTTTCTATGATATACCGGTCCATGTCTTCCAGGTTCATGCTGCCGTCCAGCGGGATGCTCAGCGATTCGAGTCCGTTCGCAGTGTCGGCGGTCTGTTTTATCCTGGTTTCGCCGCCGGCAACGCCGGGCAGTTGCAGCCATTGCGATGGAAAAACCTGGGTATCGGCAAACAGTACGCTGCGTTCCACCAGGTTGCGTAGTTCCCTGACGTTTCCGGGCCAGTTATAGGCGAGCAGCTTTTTCCAGACCTCGTCCGGGACAAAGCGAACCTGACGTCCCGATTTGGCGTTGAATTCGGCGATGAACAGCGGGACCAGGTCGTACAGGTCGTTGATCGAGTCCCGCATTGGGGGCAGCGACAAGCGGAATACGCTGAGCCGGTGATACAAATCGGCGCGGAAACTGCCGTCCTTGCTCATGGCTTCCAGGTCGCGGTTGCTGGCGGCGACGATTTGCACGTCGACGCTGATTTCCTTCTCGCTTCCCAGCCGGCGGATTTTACGGTCTTCTATGGCTTTGAGCAGTTTGGCCTGCAGATCAAGCGGCATTTCGCCGATTTCATCGAGAAAAATGGTGCCGCCGTCGGCTTGCTCCAGCAGTCCGCGATGGCGAGATCCCGCGCCGGTAAATGCGCCGGCTTCATGACCGAAAACCTCCGATTCCAGCAGTTCGCGCGGCAGAGCGGCGCAGTTCAGTTCTATGAAAGGCTGTTGCGCGCGGGAACCTGAGTAATGCAGGATACGCGTAACCAGACCCTTGCCTGTGCCGGTTTCGCCATCGACAATCAGGGCGCTGAACGGAACTCGCGTCAGTTTTTCCAGCATCGCGCGCACGCTCTGAGCCGCCGGGCTTTTGCCTACGTAGGCTTCCGGGCTGTAGCGTTTATGCCGTTTTTGCGTGTGTTCCAGCAACCGGCGTTGCGCATGGGCGCTACGCGCCGCGCTGGCGATGACCAGGTCGAGCCTATCCAGTTCGCACGGTTTCTCCAGAAAATCGTAAGCGCCTAATCGCAACGCGCGCACTGAATCGGGAACGCTGCCCATCCCGGTAAGCAGTATCCATTCCTGGCAGGTGTTGCTCTGCCGAATCTCTTCCAGCAAGTCCAGCGCATTGCCATCCGGCAAATGCATGTCGCTGAGTATCAGCAGCGGATCGAAATCCTTGCCGGAAAGTACTTCACGGGCATTGTGCAGGCTGGTTGCCCATTCCACCTCCCAGCCTTCCTTGCGATAGTGACGCTGTATTTCCGCGCCGAGCAGCATTTCATCTTCGATTACCAGGAGTGTATTCATGTCTGTTTATTGCGGTCAGCAAGGGTCAAACTCACGCGGGCGCCGCCTTTGCTACGATTCGCTATTTCGATCTGACCGTTCATGTCGTGTACGAAGCGTTGAACAACCGCCAGCCCCAGACCGGTGCCGCCTGCGCGCCCGGTGTTGAATGTGCGTATGCCGGTTTCCAGCATGCTGGCGGGAAAGCCGGTTCCATTATCTTCTACGGTAATGATTAATCCGTTTGCTGTTTTTTGCGCTTTTATGATAATAAAGCCCGCCTTCTCGCCCAATGATTGCGCCGAATTCAGCATCAGATTAAGCAGCGCCTGTCTGAGATTGGATTCCGGCGCCCAGCAGCTTATGTCCGGCGCGATATCCATTTGCAGGGAAATTTGTTCCGGTATCTGATAGCGTGTCAACGTTACCAGCTCTTTAACTACGCCGGCGAGATTGATTTCCCTGGCAGGCGGCGGTGTTTGCCTGCTTTGGTCGAGCAGGCTGTTGAGCAGGCGCGCCATGCGTTTCAATTCGGATCCGACCAGGTCGAGACGTTCCGCCTGATCCGGATCTTTTACTTCGCCGCGAAGGTTGGCGCAAGCCATTTGTATGCCGGCCAGCGGGTTGCGCAGTTCATGCGCCAGGGATGCAGCCAGTTCGCCTACCGCTGCGAGGCGTTCGGCTTGAGCAAGACTGTATTGCTGTTCCAGCAGCGCATGGGTAGCCGCGCGTACTTCTTCCTCAAGCGATTTTGCGTGGGAGCGTTTGGCTTCTTCCAGCATTTCCAGGTGGGAAATCATGACATTGTAGCTGTTGAAAACCGGCAGCAGCAGTGGATCGAGATGGCTGGTGTCGATGGGAACGAAATCTTCCTGCGCCAGATTCAGCAGCAGATGTTTAAGATCCTGCAACGGTGCAAGTATGCGGCTCCGCAGGAAAAACCAGGTAAGCATCAGGATCGAGACCAGTACCCCGGTTGCCAGTTCGAGTTCGGTCAGCGTATCGCGGCTGATACTTTCCAGTACGGTTTCGCGCTGTTCGGTTTCGCTGTCCTGCACCAGATGCATGATGCGCAGCGCCTCCAGCAGATCCTGCCGTCCCAGTTTTATCGGTTTGCTCTGGCTTTCGAACAGGGCCGCTTGTACGCGTTTCAGTCGCTCCGGCGTTTCCGGGGCCAGATGATTTTCGCTGCGTTGCAGTTCGTCGATTTTGGGGTTGATTTCGTATTGCCTGCTTTCTGGCAGGTCGAGGCCCGATAGCGAATCCATCAGTGCTTTTTGCAGGTTTAGCCCGACATTTTGTACCTGGTGGGAATAGCTGACATAGCCTTGAATCTGGTCGAAGCGTATCAGGTTACGCCAGATGGTGCCGCCGAGGATGGCTAAAACCGAGAGTACCAATACCAGCAGCAACAGGCCCCGCGCTTGCGCGGGGCGATCCAGTGTTGCCGTTATACTGGGTTTTGATTTGAGCATGGTCTCCGTTTTCAGTCCGTAGCCCGTCTTTTTAATGTTCTGGCCGCCAGGTGATGTTCGGACGTTGCGCTGTGGCGGTGTAATCCCTGGGTGGTACAGCTGCCGCCGCGACGTTCATAGTCTTCGGAATAGTCGTGAATGAACTCCATTACCGTGTGATCGACGCTGCTGGCCGATGAAAAGTCGAAGATCAGTTTTTTGCCGTCCGGGAGCCTTGCCAGTCCGCTTTTAAGAGCGAGATAGTTGGCGAAAAAGGCCGCGCCGTTGATATGAATGATATAGGTATCTTCATCGGTCTGTTCGATCCTGAAGTATAGCCGAAACGCATCGTGCCAGTTCAGACTGCGAACCACATGTATCAGTAATTCCGTGGCCATGCCTATAGCGACGCCGATCAGCAGGTCGGTTGCCAATACGCCGATAATGGTGGTGACGAATATCAGCAATTGTTCGTAGCCGATTGCCAGCGTTTTGATGAATGTGTGCGGCGATGCAAGCCGGTACCCGGTGAAAACCAGCAAAGCGGCAAGCGACGCCAGCGGGATTTCATGTATCAGGCCGGGAACCAGGCCGACAAACAATAGCAGGAACAAGCCGTGAAAAAAGTTGGCCCAGCTGGTTTTGGCATTATTGTCTATGTTTGCGGAACTGCGAACAATTTCGGCTATCATCGGCAATCCTCCCACCAGGCCGGATAGGGTATTGCCTATGCCGACCGCGGTCAGATCCTTGTTGAGGTCGGAATAGCGCTTGTAAGGATCTAGCTTGTCGACGGCTGCCGCGCTTAACAGGCTTTCCAGGCTGCCGACCAGGCAAATAGTGACGACTTGCACCCAGAATGCGGTTTCGCTTATTTTGGAAAAATCGGGGAAATAGAAACCGGCCATAAAATTGTCAGGGATGGCGACCAGAAATTTAGGTCCGAGGGCGATGTCGTTATAAACGATATGTTCATGATCGAGGTCGAAGTATTGTCCCAGGATAATGCCGAGGATGACGACGACAATGGGCGCGGGAATCATTTTCAGGTAACGGTTGCTGGTTATGTTCCACAGTACCAGAATAAGCAGTCCTGCTCCGCCTATTAAGGCAATATCAGGATTCAGGTGGATGATGCTGTTGGGGATAGCCGCGATGGTTCCTATCAGGCTGCCTGCGTCGGGTTTGACGCCCAGCATGACATGTATCTGCTTGCCCATGATGATGATGCCGATCGCCGCCAGCATGCCGTGGACGACGCCTGACGGAAAAAAGGCGCTCAGTCTTCCCGCCTTGAGCAAGCCCATCGCTGTCTGGATCAGGCTGGCGATGACTATGGCTGCCAGCGTGTACTTGTAGCCGGCCATGGCGTCGCCTTTGCCGAGTTCCTGCACGGAATCAAGGATGACGACGATAAGCCCCGCAGCCGGGCCGTTGATGGTGACATAGGAACCGCTGAGCCGGGAAACCACCAGACCGCCTATGATCGCGGTGATAATGCCGGCCATGGGAGGAAAGCCCGAGGCCATTGCTATCCCCAGGCACAGCGGCAGGGCAATCAGAAATACCAGAAAACCGGATATCAAATCGCTTTTCCAGTTTTGGATCAGGCCGGGTATGCCGGTCAGCGGTGGCGTGTTCAAAGCGGCGGGTTGAGGTGTGTGGCTCATGTTATTTTTTCCTGGTGTCGGTTTGGCGCTTGTAAAGAGAAAGCACTATTTGCGCCAGAGTTCATTCGGCAGATGCTGCAGGTATGGGTATACGGCAGCTGCGGCATTTTTGTCAGCTTTCAAGTTTAAACGATTGCATGCGTTTTTATAGCCGGCGCTATTACTGCAGGCGCGGCGCGATATCGAGTTCTCGCAATATGACGTTAACTGCCGGTCCAGTATCAAAGAGATCGGTATTGTCGTTTTTAATCCGGATGATTGCCTGCTCTGGTGGTTTTTGCGCATTCCGGTGGGTGAATTCAACCACGGGTCGTTTCCACCCGGGCGCGCCATGACCAGGCCGAAGGCATAAACAGCAGCGCAGCCCACGCTAACGGATCCAGCATGACATTCCACAGGTTGTCGCTTTCCAGTATACCGGCCCGGCGCATTGCCAGCCCCAGCAGCCAGGCCAGTATCAACGGTCGATGTTGCGCCCGCCAGGCAAGCGCCAAGCCCAGGCCCAGCCAGAAAAGTAAAGCGCGCGGCGCGTCGCCTGCCGCGTAAAAATCGGTGGAGATAAATCCCAGCGTCGAGGCGTACAGCAGCCCTCCGCCGATCCAGAACCACAAGGCCAATGGCAGAGTAACGGGGAGACGCCGGCGTAATCCCGCTAAGAGTCCCAGGCTTGCGAGGCTGGGCGCGCTCAGTATGCCCAGCAGCCATGGAGAGCCGAAAATGACGGCAATGCCCAAGCCTTGCAGCCAGTAGTTTTTGCGACGGCCTGCATGGACCATAAGCATTCCGGCCAATATCCAGAGCAATAAACCGGTCATTTCACCCCCTCATCCAGCCAGGCTGTGTTAAAACGCAGATGACGGATTTCCTTACGCTGCCAGGTGTAGACCAGGTCGGTGATGTTGTGCTGCGTAACCAGACAGGGATAAGAAAACTCGCCGCTGCTTTCATTTTCCAGTACGCGCAATGTTTTCCAGTGTCGCCCATCCGTGGAAACGGCAAGAGCAAGCTGACCTCGTCCTTGACTGGTCGGATTGAGCGCCAGCAAAAAGCGCCCATCCGCCAGCCGGGTCAGTGCGACGGAAGCATCCGGGTTGGGAACTTCCAGCGTTTCCGGCTGGCTCCAGCGCAGGCCGCCGTCGTGCGTTTCCTGATACAGCAATTGCCCGGCGGCGCTGTTGCGGAGCAAGGCAAAGGCTGAAACAGGGTTGATTGCCTCCAGCGCGGGCTGCAGGTTTTCTCCTGCCGTATTCATGCGGATTTTTCTGAGCAATCGGTTGCCCGCATCGAACTGAAGCAGTTCGCTGTTTTTTCGCGCCAACTCGTGATATACCGGCAGCAGGTATCCGCCGTCGGACAGAGGAGCTGCCTGCGTTCGCACCAGAGTGGAAATATTGAGAAAAGGGCTGGTGACCAGTTTTTTTGCCGGCTGCCAGTGAAATCCTCCATCCTGCGATTGCATGCGGTTCAGGCTGCTGAGCGACCAGCCGCCCAGAGACACGCTGACGTAATAGAGATTGATGGTTCCTTGCCGATCCACTACGGCGACCGGATTGCCCAGTTTTTTGATATAGCGCAATTCATCCCGAGCGGTTTGACCGGGCGTAGTCAGTTGTTCCGGCGAACTCCATTGGCCGGTTTGCGCGCTGTTACGCGCGTACCAGATAGCGACGTCGCCCGCGCCTTCCCGGCTGCCGGCAAACCAGAAGGCCAGCATTGTTCCGTCTCCCAGTCTGGCCAGTGTGGCGCTGTGCGCGGATGCCGCAGGCGCTGTCAGGCGGTGTGTTTGTATAAACGCGGCTGCGTCAGGCGCCGTTGGCTGAGCGGAGGTGGCGGCAGGCAACTCGAATTGCGGAGGTTCGGGTTGTGGTGTGGCGTTTACCGCAAGCAGCGCGATGCCCGCCAGTGCAAATAGCGCTGATTCCAGGGAAAAATCGGTAAGTTTCATTCCAGGGTTACGGTCGGTATTTTGGTGCGAACTTGAGCCAGATCAACGTGCCGATGGAGCAAATAGCGGATACTGCTGCTTGTCTTACCTGAAGCGGGACGAATTTTCATGGCGCGTGCGATTCAATGAATAAAAAGCAAAATATGCTGATCTGTGCCGTTAAAGTGTACACTATTACGTTTTATGCGCACGCGTCAGCAGACAAGAGCGTAGCGGGCGCCGCGATTTGGATGTGATGTTGCATGAGTAGTCGGAAAATACTGGTAACCGGCGCCACCGGGCATCTGGGGGCGAATCTGGTCAGGCGTTTGCTCGCCGATGGCGAAGATGTTCGCGTTATGATCAGAGGCTGCCACGATAAGCAGGCGGCTTTGGATGGGCTGGAAGTCGAGCAGGTCGAAGCCGACCTGGTGGATAGCGACGCGGTAGCCGCCGCTGTGCAAGGCTGTAAGCAGGTTTATCATTGCGCCGCGCTGGTATCGACCATAGACGGCGATGCGGCGCACAAGCGGCAGGTGTACGATACCAATGTGCGCGGCGCCATACATGTGCTGGATGCGGCGAGACGGCACAATGTCGAAAAGGTTGTGGTTTCGGGTTCCTTGAGCGCAACCGGTCACGATCCGGCGACGCCTAGCCATGAGAATATGCCGTTTTATCCTTTCGATCGCCAGTTGCCCTATGGTTTCAGCAAACACCTGGTCGAGCACGAATGTCTGCGTGCGCATGCCGACGGCCTGAACGTTGTGGTTGCGACATCGTGTGCGATTATCGGCCCCCATGATTACGTTCCTTCGCGCTTCGGCCGCGTGTTGATTGATTATGCCCATCGAAAGCTCGGCGCCTATATTCCGGGCGGCTTCGAGTTCGTATCCGGGCGCGATATCGCCGAAGGCCACGTGCTGGCGATGCGCAACGGGCGCTCCGGGCAAAAGTACATTTTCAGTAGCGCTTATTCCTCAGTTGATGATTTGCTGGGAATTTTTCGCGAAGTAACCGGACAGCCCTTGCCGCGTTTGCGTTTGCCGCCGGTTATAATGGCGGCGGTTGCGGAAATAACGGACAAAACCTGGTTTCGTTTTTTTCCTAATGCGCCGCGCCGCTTTACCCCGGCGGCCGTGCGCCTGCTGAGCATGCACCGGCGCGTCACTCTGGATAAGGCAAGACAGGAACTGGGTTACGAACCCACCGCTTTGGCCGACGCGGTTCGCGATGCTTACCAGGACTTTGTCGGCCGCGGCGTAATCACGCCGCGTTAAGCGCCGAGAGTGCGTTGCTAATTCCACAGGTTTCCAATGATGAGAGTCCGTTATCATGATTAATGCAGAACCCATTACCACCCGTCCGGCGCCCGGATTCGACGAGGCTAAAACAGTACGGCAAAAGGCGCGTGCAGCCGGAATGAACCCTGATTACTGGTACGCGGTGGAATACGAACACGTCTTAAAAAAAGGCTCGGTGAAAGAGGTGATCTTCTGGGGCAGTTCGATTGCGCTTTATCGCGGCGAAGACGGCCGGCTTAGCGCAATAGAAAACCGTTGTCCGCATCGCCATTTGAAGCTGAGCCACGGCGTGGTCGAGGGCTGCACGCTAAGGTGTATTTATCACGGCTGGGCATTCGACCCTAGCGGGACGCTGGTGGATTATTCTCATGACAGCTTCGGCAAGCCGATGATCAAGCGGCAGTTGAAGACATATCCGCTTCGTGTTCAGTATGGCCTGATCTGGATTTTCCCCGGAGACCCTGCCAAGGCCGATGAGCGTTCCATACCCGATATTCCGGAAGTTCAGGGAGACGAGCCCTGGGCCAACTTCACGGTTGATTTTACCTGGGATGCCCATCATTCCATGATTATCGACAATATTTCCGATTTTACCCATGCATTCCTGCACAGAAAGTATCGGCCGTTCAGCAACGCCATATTGAATCACTACGAGTCGGATGATAACCGGGTGTTTTTGACTTACGATACGCTGATGGCGGGCGGTAAAATTTCCGGGATGTTTGTAGACAGGGAGCGCGCTAATACCCGTTCCATTGAGTTGTGTTACGAATACCCGTATCAATGGTCCAGTACCGGAGGCAAAATTCGTACCTGGTGTTTTCTGGTTCCGGTCGGCGTCAGGAAAACGCGCGCGTTTTTCCTGTTTTATTTCGATGCGATCAAAATCCCGTTTTTGCCGATAAAATTGCCTCGCGCGCTGCAGGAGCTGGTGCTGAAACTGGCAATCCCATTGGTTTTCAAGCCCATTTTGCTGGAGGATTCTTTAGCGCTGGAAGCCGAGCAGGTGGGGTACGATCAGCATTGGGATGCTGCGCCTATCGAGATCAATCCGGTGGTGCCGTTGTTCCAGCGGCTTACTACGCGCAAATGGGAAGAGTTTCTTGCGCAGACGCCGTCGCAGCCTGTTGCAGCGAGTGAGGCGGAATAGGAGGGGTGGTGTGACCGGGGAGGATGGGCGCTCTAGCCCCCTCCTTTTGGGTTGCCGGGTTAAAACAGCTCTATGTCGGTGTGTACGGTTTTTTCTGCCACGAGTCCCTGTTCCTTTAGCGATTCATAGCGCTGAACCTGATTGCGGCCATGTTCTTTGGCAAAATAGAGCGCCTCGTCGGCATGCCCGATTACCTGACTGGGTGAGTCTGAAGGGGTTACCATGGTAAAGCCGATTGAAATCGTCACTGTCCCTACCTGCGGGAAGTCATAAGCCTCCATTTTCTTCCTGAACTGTTCGAGCCTTTCGTATGCGGTTTCTTCGTCTAGATTGCGCAGCAGCACGATAAATTCCTCTCCGCCGAAACGGTATAAACGATCATGGCGTCTAAACGAACTGCGCATGATGTTTGCCATCAGTATCAGTACTTCATCTCCATAAAGGTGGCCGAACTGGTCGTTAATACGCTTGAAATGGTCGATATCCACCACTGCAAGCCAATGTTGCTGCGAGTATTGCCGTGAGCGGCGCTCCAATTCCGTTGGTTGAGCCTCTTCGGATTTGGTGTGAAAATCGCTCATTTCCTCGAGTAGCGAGCTAAACCCCTGGTCAAAGGTTTTTCTGTTGTGCAGGTTGGTCAACGTGTCGCGCTGGCTGTCTTCCAGCAGGCTGAGGTAGTTGCGGAATACGGCCAGTATCCCTCTGAAAACATCTATTTCCGTGAGTTCGAAGCGGGTTGTCCTGGATAGCTCGAAAATGGATATGGGGGTATCGTTAACCATGATGGGAATACAGCACAGGTACAGGTTACCCACCTTGGCGTTGGTTATGCTGGTAGTGTTTTGTAAAATCTCGATAAACAAAGGATGCTCGGATAGCGGCTTGAATTTGACGACGGCTTCAAACTCGTTTATGTGCGGCTCGTCTTTTTTGTAAATTGCGGATAGGGAGATATAAAAGTTCGATTCGCTGCTCGAAATATCATAAAGCCTGATGCTGTCCACGCTGACGAAGGCAATCAGCGAATCCATGACGCTTTTTTGCAGTAGCGTAGAGTCGCGGTGACGAGTCAGGTTATCAAGGTGATGTAGCAGGCTGGGGGATGTCTGTTGTTTGTCCATCCGATATTCCTTGGCTGCTTAAAATATGGCCGAATGCCTTAAGCAAACTGCGTAGCGAGCTATTACTATGCTATAGCCTATCATTCTAATACGCCCGCATTGCGATAATCAATATATCGCGCTTGGTTTAAAGGGTAGGCGGTGCACAGCCGTTTGCCGGCTGCTTTTATTCAAAGAGTACGCTGCCGATTTGTCCGTCGCCAGGCGCGTCTGGGCTTGTCGACTATCAGGACTACCTCGGGAAATCCGGGCCGATATCATCCGCCGCTAATCAAGTCGAGATGGTGCGGTTTCTGCTCGCCGCCGATCAGATACGCGCAAATCTACCGAGCTTTGGCGCTACCGAAAAGAAAGTCACTCCGATCACCAGCCGAAAAAAGGCCAACGCATAACAGCATATTGATAACTGAAACGCTACGCTATACAATTATCCTATGATAAAAACATTCAGGCACAAAGGGCTTCAAGCCTTTTTTGAATCAGGCAGCAAAGCAGGCATACAGCCACATCATGCGCCGCGCCCGCTGCGACAACTGGCCCGCCTTGATCTGGCAACGTGCGCCGCTGATATGAATATCCCCGGCTGGGGCTTGCATCCGCTTATAAGCAATCTGGCCGGACACTATTCCGTTTCGGTTAATGGTAATTGGCGCATGACCTTTACCTTTGAAGGTGAGGATGCCGTACTGGTTGATTATCAGGACTATCACTAGGAGCAATGAAGATGACTCGAAATAACCCGCCACATCCCGGCGAAACGCTGAGAGAGGACGTGCTACCCGCTTTAGGCTTGACCATCACCGAAGCCGCTACCCAGCTCAACGTAACACGCGCCGCGCTGTCCCGCGTGCTAAATGGACGCGCAGCTATATCGCCGGAAATGGCGTTAAGGCTGGAAGGCTGGCTAGGCGTGGAGAACGGCGGACGGGCTGACTTATGGCTGGCGCAACAAGCCACCTATGATTTATGGAAGGCACGGCAAACTGGTGCGCCACAGGTACGGCGTGCTGTTATATCGCCCACCGTATTGACTATTTGACGTGCGCCGATCAGAAGCAGGCCAGCGCATGATAGAGCGACATTATGGGCGCTTGCTGTCTTCCTGCACCGCTGACCGGATACGCGCTTGCGAGCCGGAGTAACTCAAGGAAGAACACGGTGCGTTTGCCTTTTCCTCGTCCATCTCTGACGACCTTGTCGGGTCTTGCTTAAATAACCCCGTTTCAGAGCCAATGTGGTCGGCGAGCCATGGCACGTTTTTACATAGAGCCTTTTTACATAGAGCCTTTTTACATAGAGCCTTTTTTGTCCTCTACGAGCGAAGCGCATTGATAAACTCATCAACCGAGACACCGGCCTGTTTAAGCAGCCCGCTTAAAGTACCCGTTTTTATTTCACGATGGTTGGGTACTACACAGCCTTGCGATCCTTTGCGAAGGACAATATGACTGCCGCGTTGCCGTACCACGATGAAACCAAGAATTTGTAAGGCACGAACCGCTTCGGCACCTGAAATTACGGGCAGGCTAGGCATGTGTAGCAACCTGGAAGGTCGTGAGTAATGAGCGTCCAGTGAAATTCAGCGGAAACTCTTCCAGATAGAGTTCTGTAGCTTCCTGAAGATTTACAAGCGCCTCTTCAATACTTTCACCCTGGGTTGTGGTGCCTGTTTCAGGGTTCAGTGCGATGTATCCGCCTTCAATAGCGGGCGTTAATACTGCAGATAGTTCCATAAGTTTTCCTTTGGCTATGTGATCAGGGATAGATTCATACGAGGTTCTGGGGTTAATAGATTCCATAGTTTCGGCCAAAACTCCGGGGGTAAATAAGCCTCTAAACGCCGAATATATACACTGAAATCTGAAAATTCCTTGATGTCCTCCGGCAGAACAGCAGCAATTTGACCCAACATGGCGACAAAAGAATTGTGGCGCTGTGCAGGGGTATCGAAACGGTTGGCCCTGAAGGACAAATCCACCGCATCCGACCAGAGGGACGGTTCGCTACGTAATACATTGATAGCTTTAGTAATCAGAGGCTCGCGCAGGCTTAAGGCTTGTTCGCCTTTTAACCGGCCAAGTAGGTCGGCGATGCCAAGAAGCAAAACCTTATTGACTTGGCTAAATGAGTTTTTTTCAATAAATACTTCGATAGTGCTGAGCAGATGATCAACAATGTCAGTCGGCACAGGGTAGCGTGCAATAAGCGGGAAAAGGTTAACCAGGAAGTGGATGTCTTCTTTTTCAATCGCAGCGAGCCAAACATTGAGCGGTTGGGTATTTGACGATTGTAGTTCGTCGGATAACTTCGTACAAAGCTCTGTGGCAAGAGTACGGCCTTGGTTGCCGATAGCGCTATTCCTGATGTTAACCGGGTAGTCGGTTAGTGCAAAAAATTCAAACCCAAATAATTTCGAGTGATGGCGCAATTTACGCACATCTTGGAATGGTGTGACTATATCAAGCACGGTTTGTCGAATGCATTCTAAGGCATCGGCATTGCGTTTTAACACGCCTAGCGCTCCCCCAATCACGGTTCTCCAGCGCGAGGCTGCTGAAGGCAGGGCCACATCAGCATCTTCGTCTGGCGCTGAATCAAAAGGATTGATCCTTGCTTCCAGCGCGATTGCAACCTCTTTGAGGTTTTTGGATGCAAACGCCAAGTAGGTTGGATTTTGCGACGATTGTCGCTGGATACTGTCCAGCATTCTATCGGCGTAGACATAAGCCCATATAACACGTTGCTCGTAAGCATAATCTTTGAATTCGGCTGTAAGCTGGAAGTGGTTCCAAATCAGGTGCAGCAGTTCGATATAAATATCAAACAGTACATCCGTTTTAGGGTTAGCCTCTAAGATTAACAGGGTTTGGGTTAAGCTTTCCGCGCGCGTTTGAGCGTCTGCCTCTGGAAATCGAAGGCATATGGACAACAGGTTTTGCAGTACAATGGGATTAAATTTTGACTTTATCAGATCGTCTACCATGTCAGATAGCTGTTCAGTAGAAATCCTGTTTTCGGAGAGTGCTTGCTCTGCAAGCGTGCCAATATCCCAAGGCGGCCCGAAAGGTAAAGCAGCGAGACTGGCGAAACGCCTTTTTGTCTGATAGGTATCTTCAGTGTTCGCAAACAGCCATTCGTCCGCGTTGGAAGTCAGCATCTCTTCTGGAGTAATCGAGGTGAAAATATCGCAATAAATCGGCAGAATGGCTGATAAATCCCGTTTTGCCAACTCCGCTATTTCAAGCGAGAGTCCGGCAAAAGCAAAAAAGTAATCACCTGAGCGTTCACAACGATTCCGCAAATCGTCAACAGCCGTATGAAAATCGTCGCTTTCTAACGTTGACCGGTAGTAATCACAATCTACTACGTTTAATAGCCCTATCTGCATCATCTCATCCAGCCATTCGACGCGTATGTCTGGGATGGGGTGATCCAAACGGCTATAAGGACTCAGCACATTAACACCGTTTATCGCGCCATTTGCCGCTTGACCGGATATGGCGATGCAATCGCCGACTCCGTTTCCTGTCGTGAATTCCAGGGTAAACTTTCGATTTTCTCTGATTTTATGTAGAGGTTTATTCTTTCCGTGATTAATGCACTCAATGGTCAGTGCTTGCCATTCAGCTTCGGAGAAAAACAGGTTGAGGAATTGAAAATGAATACCTGTGATGAAATACTTTTTTAGTCGAGTCTCTAGCAACGGATGGGCAAGCAACTGATTCAGAACTTCATCAGGCAAAAATCGCAAAGGATTAGTAATAAGCTGAATCAAAGGCGCATCACTTTCTGACCGCGAAAGGGTTGCTAATTGTTCGTTGATTAATTCGGCAAAACGGGTTAGCGCCGCATCTCGTAAGGTCGTGTGATTACGCCAAGCGGGTTCTATGTATTGAAAAAGCCACTGATAGTACGGCTGGGTTGCTTGCGGCTTCTCCATGAAGTGCCATGGAAGGCTCATTCTGAAACAATGTTCGATTGCCAGATTCTGAATCAAGTCGGTTGAATCAGCCCACCATGTGACGGGTCGACCACGGTGAGGCAGAAACCGCTCGTAGATCCAGTCAGCCATAGCGATGCATCTTTTTTCATCCAACGTGTTGTCAGTCCAGATCGCTGCCATAGTTGTTTCGATGAAGCGATGCAATTGCAACCGATATTCGCTTTCCTCTGGCATCAAGTCAGTGCGGATTGGCGCTTTGCTAAGAATAGAATCAGATGCCAGGTTTGATAAAACCGTCTCACGCAGTTTTGTCAAGGGAACGTTTTCGATCAGATTGCCCGTATGTTGCTCTATTTTTAAGGATTTCAACTCAGCCGCGAGGTATGCTGTAGGCGGCAAGCGGTGATCAACCCCCGCATTAAGCAAACTACGAAAGCCTTCCAGGAATTTGCCATCATTGATTGCCTTCCTGGAGTGCAGTACGCTCAAGATGTCATGCACCCCAACGATAGACGCCTGCTCCGAGACCGTGGAATAGCTGCCCATCAAACGATCATCAATCCAGATGGGGGCATTCGTTCCTTCCATGCCTAGAAAAAGCTCTTCCAGTACGCGGGTTAACGGTAACGCATTTTGTCTTTCTTCAGGAAATAGTGAAAGAGTGAGGGGTTTTATTTTGCCATTTTTTAGCCGGCGGTTGAGTTCTGACCGTAGCGATTGTAACCAGTTTTCTATCTTTAGCCGGGAGCGATAGTTTTCTATTTCAGCACGAAGTTGTTCGTGTATGCCCTCTGCGCAATACAACTTGAATCGCCGGGCGGCGGCTTCCAAGCCGTTCAGTTGCATCAACAACTCCAAAAAAGGCCGATCAACCAACAGACCCACATCGTGTGTTAGGCGTTCGATTTTTTGGGTATCGACGGTGCATTGTGCAAATTGGCTAAACTGCGATTCATCAACGATCAACTCACCCCTATCCCGCATGACTGCGATGATATCGGCACAAGTGATTCTCAGGGCTTCCAGGGCGATTGGAATGCTTCCCGATTCGAAGGTTTCGGTGGCAAAACGATCAGTAACAATCAATAAATTGTTTTGTTCGGCAAGGTGCCATTCCATCCGATCAACCGCGTGCAATCCTGCATAATCGCCTGTTTCCAGATCAGGTTCCCGCAGAAACGTGATTTTTAATGTTTCCATATGCGCAAGCAGCTTTTCAGCCTGTTCGACGCGGTCGGGCTGTATTTGCTTCAGTTGATGGATTTCTTGTTGTATGACACCAAGCAGACTTGGAGGAATATGAATTACGTCAAAGGCATTGTCGAGGTATGGAAACAGCGTGAGTGCGTGCGCCATAAGGCAAGCCGAGTAATCCATACTTATCGAGCGGCCCTCCCAATCTTTTAGTAAAGGTTCCGCCGACCTCCCTCCATAAGTCATAGGAAATGGCGCATGCTGGCGGATGGAGCGATTACGGTTATCATGCCATCGCCAGTAGAACTCAGTCCCGAACGACCCTCGTTGACTGTCCAGCCAGAGGTGCATCGGCAACTGCCCATTAATAAACTGACGCCAAAATGTTGCGCTATGTTCTTGCCATTCCCGTAACAATGTTATCAGATCAGGCAGCCTGATTTCCTGAAAAAGGCCGCTATCGGGGAAGTCTCGGCGCAAGATTGCCATCTGCATGGATGCCCAATCACTATGACCCGCGTTGAATCCAATCTGCATGGCGCTGTGGCGCAATTTTGGATCATTGGGGTAGCTCTCAACGGTGCGCTTCGCCCATTCGAAGGCTTCTTCACGATCATGCGTCAACGAATAGTGCGCGATAAGCATGAATATTTGTGCGGTCACGAAGCCCAGTTCCACGCCTTGCTTTAATATTTCCACTGCTCGCTGGGAATCGCCCATTGATGTCTGCAATTGCGCGCGCTGAACCAGCAGTTGTTCGTCAGGATGCTGTTGCCATAGTCGTTCACTGGCACCCCAAGCCTGAGGATATTGGCCTTGGGCGATATAGGCCTCCATGGAACCGGCATAGTAATCGTAGCTTTGCCCATCGCGTTCGAATACCTGTTTATACCTATTGAGGACATCCAAGGTATCTGCCGGTTTTTTTAAAACCATCCATGCTTGAGCAAGCGTTTGCGCTATATGGGCTGGTGCTTCGTCGAACTTTTTCAAGCAACAGTCTGCTGTAACGGTCAGTTCCTGCCACATACCTACCTTGTGCTGGAGACTTACAAGATTGATATGATCGAGTAGATTACCTGGGTCAATTGTTAAACCTTCCGCAATCGGGAGCGCTTTAGCAATCTCGCCGCTTTGCACCCAAAAATTCGCCTTGATACGGCGATACTCGATAACATCGGCCAATGCGGCGACGCGTTCCGCTAATTCCGGCAACTGGCCCAATGATCCAAGACAGCGAATGGCTCGATCAAACCAATTGATTCTTTCATCAGGTAGCGTAAGACGGTGTTCAAATCGTAAAAGGTGTTTCCAGGCGGCGTCGATTTGGCCGACGTGCACCAGTAATTCTCCAAGCACCTCGATTGCCCATGACGGCGGGTATGGCTGTTCACAGGCGCTCGATAAGGCATCCAGTGAACGGTTCCAATCGTAATTTGTGTTCATCCACATCAGAAATACTATTGGGATGGGATCAACCGGGGTTTCAGCGAGAGCGTTTTTTGCTTTTTCAACTGCCTGGGTATGCTTTTCCGGTAGATTGAGGCATACCGCAAGATACGCATCTGTGATGTCCTGCTTTAATGTCTTCTTTGAACCATTACTTACACTTGTCAGCGCCTGCTCCAAATAACATAGGGCATCGTACATGCGCTTGTTTTGAATATCGTTAAGCGAAAACAAACCCGGTTTAAATAGCTGGAGTGTCACGGAGCCGGGGCGGTAAAGCCCGGCGGGTACTGCCTGCCAAAACGCTATGTAACCGGCTGTCAATTGAAAGAAAGGACTATCGTGTTGTCTACCGAGCGCAGGTTCGAATACTTGCCATGCTTCGTTGGCATTACCGGCAGCCAAAAGACAAAGGGCGTGAAAACGCCGAATCTCGTCAGTGACGGGGATTTCCATCCGGTGTATGAATTCATCCGCTTCAGCACATCGACCTGAATTTAAAAGATATTTGAGCAGATTTATTACAACAGATTCCGAATCGAGCGGTTGCAGGATAGCTATGGCTTCTTCGATTTTTTTGTCAGCAGCGGCTTCAAAGGCTCGGTAGCTGCGGTCATCCAGCGTGGAATCCAGCCGCAGTGCGGCCTGATAATATCGCTGGTGCTGCTTGGCGGGTTTACCGTCTTCCTGAGCCCAACGCGCGGCGTGATAGTAGTAGCGCGCTTGAATTGTTTGAGATAGTGGGCTGCCTGCAAGTTCTGCCAACGCTGTTTCCAGCATATTCCAGCCGGCCTCGAAATCTCCTGCTCCGCGCATTGCCTGTATGGATTCGAGCTTCTCTGCGTACACGCCTTCCAGTTGAGTACGTAACTGCTCGTATTCGTTGAGGGATACAGACGTAGAGGCGCTTGCCTGGCTGATTATTGTCCCAGCGTCCTGTGTTGAAAAAGATTCAATGTCATTACGGCGTTTTGGGGGGGAATATGGCAGGTTTTCAATCAGCGCTCTTGCATAGGCTGCAGCTACCAAGGCTGCATAGTATTGCCAGTTATTGTTCTTATGCTCATCGCAGTAATCGCAGATACCTCGAATTACGATATATTCGCGTCCGGCGTTCCACGTAGCATCGGCTGTCCCCGAGCCTTCCATTTCGATGGCTTGTATACCAAGCAAATCACGCAAGTTATCCCGATGAACAGCATCTTTGAGCAAGGTATTTCCCGAGCCAATTGCCGCCAAATGGATTTTTGGCATATTGGGACGCAGCTCCCGCTTGAGGTCGGTTGGGTGTGCAATAACCTTTGTTTTGTCTTGAGCATCATGCAGAACATCGCTATCCGATGGCGGACGGTGGAAGTCCGGTAGCGTCTCGCCTTTGGTAAGATGCGTTTCCCACGGATACTGGCCCAGTATGGCTTTTGTCTCCAAAGCTTTAGCTGCATTAATAAGGTCTGCGCTGGGTTTGGATGAAGTATCGCGAGTCTCTATGTTTTCAGATGTGCGCTTGATGTTGTCATATTGAATGATGCCTTTTTCGTTGGTAATTACCACATCACCGAGGCGAACATGGTTGTCAACGTTTTTCAGGTCTGGGATTCCTCCCGCAATGCCGACCATGAGGATGTATTCAACGGAATCGAAGCTGCGGACAATATGCGTCACTGCAGATGCCGCAACGTTATTGCCCATTTTTACAAGGGATGTAATCAATACCTGGTGCGGGTTGCCATTGGCGCGGCTCGGCAGTGTTCCGTACCAGTATTGATTGCCGTCATCATTGCTTGGCGCATTAATTTCGCTTGGTGAGTCCAGCATCATCAGACAAGCGGCCAGTTCCTTGGGCAAGGCGGTGCAAATGGTAAGGCGCGGCTCAGGTTTGGTATCGATTGTGGTGGCAGTTGCGTTCAAGGCTATATTTCACAGTCATTATTTTGCGGTGGCAAATCATATGCATGTTTTCCGGATTCTATCGTTTTATACCCGGTTTGTCAGAAATAAGACCTCTGTGCTATGAGGTAAGTCATTGTCGAAATGGTTCCAGCTTCACTGGTGACGCGTGCTAATGTCAACAGAACCTAAGCTGGAGTCAAGGGTGCGTGGAATAAATGCGGCCGCTTCAGCGCCGCGTTTATGACGCGAAAGCCCCTTGACGCCCGAGGTCTTCATTGCGCTATGGGCTGCAGCCAGGGAATGTCTTTTATTCACGGCTGCTGCTTTACGGCGAGTGCGGGGCTAGGGGGCAGCGCCCCAAGGATTTAATGGTATTTTTGGTCGTCATGCTTCCGCAGACTTACACCGGCGTTAACAACTGGAAAATCCCATATTTGCGCGCGCACGGGCTTGAGAGTTAAGCCCATGGATGGGGGGAAACAGCACTACTTGTCGAGTGTTTTTCTGGTGCGGCTTTTGGTCGCATCATCAATGTCGGGAGTAAACCGCTGCAAGCCGGGTAGTACCAGTCGTGTGACGATAAGACGATTTTTAGTGACGAGTCAGTGATGCAGCAGTGATGGCTCAAAGCCACGCAGTGACTGAAGTGCCGAAATTACGGGGAAATTTCATCGGCAATAATCCGGATGCAGCGCCGTGCTACAAAAAATAGCGCTGCTTAATGTACGCCGGCGTCAGTGCACAATAAGCAGGTCTAGGGAGTGCTGTTGGAGTTACCGGCTAGCTAAGCTGGATAAATGGTTATCCGGTCATGCTTGCTCTATGCAATTACCCCCAGATCATGCTGGTTTACTCCGGTATTTTATAAGGAGTTTATGAAAAAATACCTTGCGGGAGATTTGGCTTGTCGTAAGTCATTATTTTGTGTGGCGTCCCCAAGGGGGTTCGAACCCCTGTTACCGCCGTGAGAGGGCGGAGTCCTGGGCCGCTAGACGATGGGGACAGGACAGATTGATTATTATTGCACAGGCCGATGTGGCTTGGAAGCTAAAAATTCGCCTGGAAATGCAGGGGGCGGGGAACCTTCCTTTTCTGTCTGTGGTCATAACAAGTGTTCCTCCTCTTTAATTACACGAAGAGGTTTACTGTAGAACGCTCTACTGAACCCGCCGATTGAATAAACAACGGCGGGTTTTCTTTTTGACGAGAGATTTTACGCCGTCTCTGATGAGCGGCTGGCCTTCTTGCGTTCGTGCTCCAGCAACAGCTTTTTGCGTATGCGTATGGTTTTTGGCGTTACCTCGACCAGCTCGTCGTCGTCGATGAACTCCAGTGCCTGCTCCAGACTGAAGCGGATCGGCGGCGTCAGTATGATGTTTTCGTCGCTGCCGGAAGCGCGCATGTTGGTGAGCTGCTTGGCCTTGGTCGGGTTGACGACCAGATCGTTGTCGCGCGAATGGATGCCGACGACCATGCCTTCGTATACTTCCGTGCCGTGCTCGACGAACAATCTGCCGCGTTCCTGAAGGTTGAACAATCCGAAGGCAACCGCTTTGCCGGCGACATTGGAAATCAATACGCCATTATTGCGCTGTCCGATATCGCCCTTTTTCACGGGGCCATAATGATCGAAAACGTGGTACAGCAGTCCGGTTCCTGATGTCGAAGTCAGAAATTCGGTCTGGAAGCCGATCAGTCCGCGCGAGGGCATGATATAGTCGAGACGGACGCGTCCCTGACCATCCGGCACCATGTCGCGCAGATCGCCCTTGCGCTCGCCCAGCTTCTCCATGATCGAGCCCTGGTGTTCTTCTTCCACCTCGATAGTGACCGATTCGTAGGGCTCGCAAAGTTCGCCGTCGATTTCCTTGATGATGACTTCCGGACGCGAAACGCCCAGCTCGTAGCCTTCGCGGCGCATGTTTTCGATCAGGATGGACAAATGCAGCTCGCCGCGACCGGAAACCTTGAACTTGTCCGGGTCGGCGGTATCCTCGACTTTAAGCGCCACGTTGTGCAGCAGCTCGCGTTGCAGGCGCTCGCGAATCTGGCGCGAGGTGACGAATTTGCCTTCCTTGCCGGCAAATGGAGAGTTGTTGACCTGGAAGGTCATGCTGACCGTGGGTTCGTCGACCGTCAGGGGCGGCAGTGCTTCTATTTGATCCGGCGCGCAAAGCGTGTCGGAAATTTCCAGCGCGTCGATGCCGGTAAAGGCGATGATGTCGCCCGCATTCGCTTCCGGCACTTCTATGCGCTCCAGTCCCTTGAAGCCGAATACCTGCAGTACGCGGGCATTGCGCTGTTTGCCGTCGCGGCTCAACACCACGACCGGCGTATTGGTTTTGACGCTGCCGCGCTGTATGCGGCCTATGCCGATGACGCCGACATAGGAATTGTAGTCCAGGCTGATAACCTGCATCTGGAAAGGACCTTCGGCATCGACGCGCGGCGGATGAACCTTGTCGATAATGGTTTGAAACAGCGGGTCCATGTTGCCTTCGCGAATTTCCGGGTCGTTTCCGGCATAGCCGTTGAGAGCCGAGGCGTAAACGACCGGAAAATCGAGCTGTTCTTCGGTGGCGCCGAGGCGGTCGAACAGGTCGAAGGTTTGATCCAGCACCCAATGCGCGCGCGCGCCCGGGCGGTCGATTTTGTTGATGACCACGATGGGTTTCAGACCCAGCGCAAAGGCTTTCTGGGTTACGAAGCGCGTTTGCGGCATCGGGCCGTCCACGGCGTCCACCAGCAGCAGCACGCAATCCACCATCGACAATACGCGCTCGACTTCGCCGCCGAAATCGGCATGGCCCGGCGTATCGACGATGTTGATATGATAGCCGTTCCAGTCCAGCGCCGTGTTTTTCGCGAGTATGGTAATGCCTCTCTCTTTTTCCAGGGCGTTGGAGTCCATTACGCGTTCTTCGACTTTTTCGTGAGACGCAAAAGTGCCCGATTGTTGCAGCAGTTTATCGACGAGGGTGGTTTTGCCATGATCGACGTGCGCAATAATGGCAATGTTTCTGAGTTTTTCTATCATATAAGGTGAGTTTGAATGCCGTCCGGGCGGAATAAAATGAGGGGATATGGCTACTGATCGAATATTATATCGTGAAAATATGACAGCTTGTGATAAAGCGGCGCTATAGTCTGTTTCGCCGGGGTCCGAGTCCTCGGTGGAATCGCTGGAGTATTTGAGCGCGCGCGTCATGTGCGGTAGACTTAACATTATACCTTAAACTGTGAATATCATTCCTCTGTCCATACTGAATCTATTTAAAAAGCTCTTCGGATTACGCCGCGCCCTGTTTTTTGAAGCCAGGGCGGAAGTTGCGGCATCCGGTCCGCTGCCCAGGGTTTACGCGCGATCCGAGCACAATATTTCGCGCAGCATGATCAGTGAAAATGCACTGAAAGTGTTGTACCGGTTGCGCCAGTCGGGTTATCAGGCCTACCTGGTCGGAGGGTGCGTGCGCGACCTGTTGCTGGGACGCGAGCCCAAGGATTTTGACGTGGTAACCGACGCGCATCCGGACGAAGTGCGCGCGGTCTTCCGTAATTGCCGCTTGATCGGGCGGCGCTTCCGGTTGGCGCACGTCCATTTCGGCAGTGAAATCATTGAAGTGGCTACCTTTCGCGCGCTCACTCATGGCGATGAAGATGATCGTCTCACCGGCGGCGGCGGGCGCATATTGCGCGATAATGTGTATGGCACCATAGAAGAGGACGCCTGGCGGCGCGATTTTGCCGTCAACGCGCTGTACTACAACATTAAGGACTTTTCAGTAGTCGACTATGTCGGCGGCATGGACGATCATCGGGCCGGCGTGCTGCGCCTGATCGGCGATCCCGAGACGCGCTACCGCGAAGATCCCGTGCGCATGCTGCGAGCCATACGCTTTGCGGTGAAACTGGGTTTCACCCTGCATCGGTCGTGTTCCGAACTTATCCCCGGCCTGGCGTATTTGCTGGAAGAAATTCCGCCTGCGCGTTTGCATGAAGAGATAATCAAGCTGTTTTTAGGCGCTTATGCGGTGCAGACATTCGAGCAGCTTCGCCATTACCATTTGTTCGGCGCGTTGTTTCCGGCTACGGAAAGATGTCTGGCGCAGGAGTCGGAAGGTTTCCCTTTGGTATTCCTGATCAAGGCATTGGAAAGTACGGACCGGCGTTTACAGGAAGGCAAATCGGTCACCCCGTATTTTCTGTTTGCAGCGTTGTTGTGGGAGCCCGTCAGAGTGAAGGCCGGACGCTTGATCGCTTCCGGAGTCGATGAATTGCCTGCGTTCCAGAGCGCCTCCGCCGAAGTTGTCACGCGCCAGATACAACGCACAGCGATACCGCGCGCAATCAGTCAGCCCATGCGAGAAATCTGGTTGCTGCAGCCGCGCTTCGAGCGCATGAAGGGCTCGCGACCTTTTCGTTTGTTGACACATCCGTGGTTTCGCGCCGCATACGATTTTCTGGTATTACGCGCCGAAGCCGGTGAGGCCGATGCGGCGGTCGCCACATGGTGGACGCTTTTTCAGACAGCGGGAGAGCAGCAGAAGGACATGGCCAGAGACGGCTTGAATTACCGGCAGGCCGGCAAGGGTGTGCGTACGCGCCGGAGACGGACGGGCCGAAGCGGCAAGCAGGTAAAGAGTACGCAGGATGAATAGCTTCCGGGAAGAAGTAACCGCTTACCTCGGCCTGGGCAGCAATCTGGCTGATCCGGCAAGTCAGCTACGGCGGGCGCGTGCGGAAATCGCTGGTTTGACCGGCGTGAGCGAGCGCGCTTTTTCTTCTTTTTATCACAGTGCGCCGATGGGGCCGGCAGATCAGCCTGATTATGTTAATGCCGTCATGGCGGTGGACGTGACGCTTGACGCGCATGAGTTATTGCGGGCGCTGCAGGCTATCGAGCTGATGCATGGGCGCGATCGTAGCGGCCGGCGTTGGGGCGCGCGCACGCTGGATATCGATATCCTGCTGTACGGTCAGGAGCAACTGCATTACGAGGATTTGACCGTGCCCCATCCGGGCATGACCGAGCGCGAATTCGTTTTGTACCCGCTGGCTGAAATTGCGCCGGCGGGACTCGAAATACCGGGGGGCGGGCGCCTGGACGATTGGCTGGCCCGCTGCCCGAAGCGCGGCCTGGAGGTATTGTCCGTTGACTGATCCCGTAGTTGCTGTGACGCTGCCCGACTTGTTTCGCATGAAGCAGGAGCAACGCAAAATCGCCGCCTTGACCGCTTACGACGCGAGTTTTGCCGGTATACTGGACCAGGCGGGCGTCGACGTGATTCTGGTCGGCGATTCGCTGGGTATGGTGATACAGGGCTATGCGCATACCTTGGGCGTAACGCTGCAGGATATCGTTTATCACACGCAATGCGTCGCGCGCAGCGTGCGCAGAGCTTTGATCGTAGCCGACATGCCGTTTATGAGTTATCACTCGCCGCAACAGGCGGCCGAAAACGCTGCGCGTCTTGTTCAGCAAGGCGGAGCGCATATGGTCAAGCTGGAAGGCGGCCGCCGGCGCGCCGAAATCGTCGGTTTTTTATCGGCGCAAAACATCTCCGTCTGCGCGCATCTGGGGCTGCTGCCGCAGTCGTTTCATCAGCTGGGCGGTTTCAGCGTTCAAGCGCGCGATGAGCATGCCGCGCACATTCTGCTTGAGGATGCGTTGATTCTGCAGGAGGCCGGCGCGCGTGCGCTGGTGCTCGAATGCATACCCGCGCAGCTGGCCGCCGAAGTCACTGCACGGCTTGCCATTCCGGTAATAGGCATAGGCGCCGGAGCGGATTGCGATGGGCAGGTATTGGTGACGCATGATCTGCTGGGGATGGCTCAGGGACGTTCGCCTCGATTCGTTAAAAACTTTTTAGCGGAAGCCGGCTCGGTTTCAGGCGCAATCGACGCCTATGTGCGCGCAGTGCGAGAGGGACGTTTTCCCGGCAGAGAGCATGTTTTCTAGCGGTTTGCCGGTGGTAACCACCGGCGCCGTCCTGCGCGGCATGGTGAGCGAATGGCGGCAAACCGGGCTGCGCATCGGATTCGTGCCGACGATGGGAAATCTCCATGCCGGCCACTTCCGCCTGGTGCAACGGGCTCGGCAGCTCGCAGACAGGGTGGTGGTCAGTATCTTCGTTAATCCGTCGCAGTTCGGCCCCGGCGAGGATTATGCTTCCTACCCGCGCACTTTCGAGGCGGATCGCGCCGGACTTGGCGATCATGGCGCTGACTTATTGTTTTACCCTGCCGTTGCGGAGATATATCCGCGTCCATTCCCTTCAATGACGCAAGTCGAAGTACCTGGTCTATCGGACATATTGTGCGGCGCTGTGCGGCCCGGTCATTTCAGGGGCGTTACCACGGTCGTGTGCAAGCTGCTTAATCTGGTGCAGCCGGACGTGGCTCTTTTTGGTCAAAAAGACTATCAGCAACTGGGATTGATTCGACAGATGGTGGATGACCTGTCCATGCAGGTCGCAATAGAAGGCGTACCCACTGTGCGCGAGGCTGATGGGCTGGCTCTGAGCTCGCGTAATCAATATTTAAGCTTGGAAGAGCGTAGCGTTGCGCCGCTGCTGTTTGAATGTCTGCAGCAGGCGGCCAAAGCGCTGATCGCAGGCGAGCGGGATTGGCCGTCGATAGAAAGCGAACAGTGCGCGCGTTTATGCGCAAGCGGTTTTCGCCCTGATTATTTTTCCATACGCAGTGCCCATACGCTGGAAGAACCAGATATAAGCACAGTAAATTACATAATCCTTGTCGCCGCCCGGCTCGGCAAGGCCAGGTTGATCGATAATCTGGCTGTTACCGTTTCCTGATGTGTGTCCGGTAGTAACAGAATGATTTTACTGCCTGTTTGTAGCTTGGGTAGTGTTCTCCAGTCCAGCCGGCAACCCTGCTGCCGGAAACTTTCCGGTTTATGTCCGATCAACCGCTGCCGCTTCACGTAATCAATCCTGAAATATTTTAAAAAAAGAACGTAATAGGGTTGACAGCCGGAGGGGGGTGTGACAAAGTGTCGCGCACTTGGCTCTGTCGGTGAAAAGCGCAGCAAGACGCAAAAACCGTCGCATCCAGGTAACCCAAGAACGTGGCCCGGGAGCTATCCCGGGAATAAACTCAACAAAGAGGTATTTGAAATGGCTGCAACGACAATTGATGGCGTAGCTGCAAACGACAAGCCGATTCTTGATATCAAGTGGCTGGCATTTGCATTTACAATCTACACCGTGTTTTACATGTGGGTACGCTGGTACGAAGGGGTCTATGGCTGGTCAGCCGGTCTGGACTCATTTGCACCGGAATTCGAAACCTACTGGATGAACTTCCTGTACATCGAAATCGTGGCTGAAATCAGCACCGCATCGCTGCTGTGGGGCTACATCTGGAAAACCCGCGACCGCAACCTGGCTGCGATCACCCCGCGCGAAGAACTGCGCCGCAACATGACCCACGTGGTATGGGTATTTGCGTACGCATGGGCCATCTACTGGGGCGCCAGCTACTTCACCGAGCAGGACGGCACCTGGCATCAGACGATCGTGCGCGACACCGACTTCACCCCGTCGCACATCATCGAGTTCTACCTGAGCTACCCGATCTACATCATCACCGGCTTTGCATCGTTCCTGTACGCCAAGACCCGTCTGCCGTACTTTGCGACGGACCTGTCCCTGCCGTACCTGGTCACCGTAGTCGGTCCGTTCATGATCCTGCCGAACGTAGGTCTGAACGAATGGGGTCACACCTTCTGGTTCATGGAAGAGTTGTTCGTAGCGCCGCTGCACTACGGCTTCGTATTCTTCGGCTGGATGGCGCTGTCGATAATGGGCGTACTGACCCAGATATTCAACAGCTTCAACAACCTGATCGGCAAACAGCTGTGCGAAGCAGTTGATCAGGGTTTGATTTCAAAATAAGAAGGCGGGCCGGAAGCGGGGATGGCTGAACTGAAAAACAGCGAAAAGCGCCGATGGCAAACCCTCGAAAACCAAGAGCGTAGGGCGGACCGCGCGACAAGCGCGAGCGAGGGGCGCGGTCCCGCACTACACAACCAAACGTGTAAAATTGGAGGTAACTCATGAGCACACTACAAACTGCGGTTCGGTCACATGCCGAAGCAGTGTCAGTCTCACGTACAGTCGACTACCTGGGCCTGTTCATATTCTTCTTTGTAATTTGCGGTTCCTACCACATTCACGCCATGTTGACCATGGGTGACTGGGACTTCTGGATCGACTGGAAAGATCGCCGTCTATGGGTAACCGTAGTACCGATCGTACTGGTCACTTTCCCTGCGGCGGTACAATCGTGGATGTGGGAGCGCCTGCGTCTGCCATGGGGCGCCACCGTATGCGTACTGGCGCTGCTGTTCGGCGAATGGGTCAACCGCTACTTCAACTTCTGGGGTTGGACCTACTTCCCGATCACCATGTGCTTCCCGTCGCAGATCGTACCGGGCGCCATCCTGCTCGACTCCGTACTGTTGCTGAGCGGCAGCTACCTGTTCACCGCAGTCGTAGGGGCAATGGGCTGGGGCTTGATCTTCTATCCGGGCAACTGGCCGATCATCGCACCGTACCACGTACCTGTTGAATACAACGGCATGCTGCTGTCCGTAGCCGACCTGATCGGATACAACTACGTACGTACCGGCACACCCGAGTACATCCGCATGGTGGAAAAAGGCACCCTGCGTACTTTCGGTAAAGACGTAGCGCCGGTATCAGCGTTCTTCTCAGCGTTCATGTCCATCCTGATCTACTTCATCTGGCACTTTGTAGGTCGCTGGTTTGCAACCGTCAGATTCATCAAGTCGACCTAGTCGTTTGACGAAGACTTGAAGACATGAGATGCGAGAGCACAAGGGCGACCTGAACGCTCTCAAGTCGGGAAAGACAAAACATTAGCGTCGGCGCGAAGCGCGCAAGCGCGTAGCAGCCGAAACACGAACATTCTCGAAAGAGGAGGAACATATGAAACAAATCAGAACCCGGATCGCCAACTGGTCCCTGCTGGGCCTGTTGCTGGCGGTTGCAGCCACCAGCCTGTACGCGCCGAGCGCCTCTGCCCACGGAGAAAAATCCCAGGCAGCGTTCATGCGTATGCGCACCATCCACTGGTTTGACCTGAAATGGTCAAAAGAAAAAGTGGCGGTCAACGAAGACGTGGAAATCACTGGTAAATTCCACGTATTCGAAGGCTGGCCTGAAACCGTAGCCGAACCCGATGTCGCGTTCCTGAACATCGGTATCCCCGGCCCGGTCTTCATCCGCAAGGAGTCGTACATCGGCGGTCAGCTGGTGCCGCGTTCCGTACGTCTTGAAATTGGCAAGACCTACGAATTCCGCGTCGTACTGAGAGCGCGTCGTCCTGGCGACTGGCACGTCCACACCATGATGAGCGTCCAGGGCGGCGGTCCGATCATCGGGCCGGGTAAATGGATCTCCATCGAAGGCGGTTCCTTCTCCGACTTCAAGAATCCTGTAACCACGCTGACCGGTCAGACCGTAGACCTCGAAGTTTACCAGGAAAGCAACATTGCATTCTGGCACATCTTCTGGGCGGTATTTGGCCTGGCATGGATCCTGTACTGGGTACGTCGTCCGGTATTCCTGCCGCGTCTTCTGCTGGTTGACGCAGGGCGTGCAGACGAAATCGTCACTCCGCTGGATCGTAAAGTAGGCGCAGCATTCGCCGCGGCGACCATACTGATCGTCGTCGTAGCGATGAGCAGCGCGAACGGCAAATACCCGATCACCATCCCGTTGCAGGCTGGTACGATGCGCGGTATCAAACCGATCGATCTGCCGAAGCCGACGGTATCCGTCAAGGTTGAAGATGCAACCTACCGCGTACCTGGCCGTGCAATGCGCATGAAGCTGACCATCACCAACAGCGGCAACAGCCCGATCCGTCTGGGCGAGTTCTACACCGCATCGGTACGCTTCCTGGATTCCGACGTCTACAGAGACACCACCGGCTATCCTGAAGACCTGCTGGCGGAAGACGGCCTGACCGTAAGCGACAATTCACCGATCGCTCCGGGCGAAAGCCGCACTGTAGAAGTACAGGCGTCCGACGCAGCATGGGAAGTATATCGTCTGGCTGACATCATCTACGATCCGGACAGCCGTTTCGCCGGCTTGCTGTTCTTCTTCGATGCATCGGGCACCCGTCAGATCGTACAGATCGACGCGCCTCTGATCCCATCGTTCATTTAATCGGAAGCGGGCCGCCGGCGACGGCGGCCTGAAGCTGAGAGATTGAAAGAGGAATCGAACCCTCTCCGAGTTGATCGGAGAGGGTTTTTTATGGGCTGAACATAACGTGATCTATGCGCTTTAACGCATAGTGTGTCAGAAAAATAATTGTTACTATACAGGTTGAGGTGGTGGGAGCGCGGATCGTGCTTGAGTAATCTTTCTGTCTGAGCCTTGAATACTTATCTTGTAATCGAACCCAAAACGCCGCGTAATAGCTGTTTGCCTAACTCACGTCCAACCGTACCCGCCGCACCGCGCATCGCACTTTTAGCGGCGGCTTCGAGGACGCCTTCGCGCTTACCTCCTTTGCCAGTAAGCATATCCTGCAAGCTGTCGAGCAAATCATTCCCTAATGCATGCGCGGGTGCTGTATGATGAGGATGCGCTGTCAGTGGCGGTACGCCGTTAACCCGTGAACCAGAGCCGCCGGCTGAAGCCGCGGGGGCAGGAATTGCGCCAGGCGCAGTTGTGGTGATGTTTGCAGCAGACTTACCCTTCAACACTTCATACGCGGATTCTCTATCTACCCCTTCGGCGTAGATGGCTTTGAGCGGGGAGGTGTCGATAAGCGTCTTGCGTTCTTCCGGCTGGAGCGGTCCCATGCGGGAAGCTGGCGGGAAAATAATGGCGCGCTCAACGATGCCCGGACGTCCTTTCTCGTCGAGAAAAGATACCAGTGCTTCACCTACGCCCAGCTCGCCGATGATGGTTGCCGCATCGAATTTTGGGTTGGCGCGCATTGTTTCGGCAGCAACCTGAACCGCTTTCTGATCGCGCGGAGTGAAGGCGCGCAATGCATGCTGGACACGGTTGCCCAGTTGTCCGAGTATCCTGTCGGGCACATCCAGCGGATTTTGCGTTACAAAATATATACCCACCCCCTTGGACCGGATCAAACGCACTACCTGTTCAACTTTGTCTATCAAAGCATCCCGGGCATTGTTGAATAATAGGTGAGCTTCGTCGAAAAAAAATACGAGCTTGGGTTGATCCAAGTCACCGGCTTCAGGCAGACGCTCGAAGAGTTCGGAAAGCAGCCAAAGTAAAAAAGTGGAATATAGCATAGGCGAAAGAAAAAGCTTATCTGCCGCCAATACGTTGATAACGGCACGCCCGTTGCTGTCCACCCGCATGAGGTCGGCGATATCGAGCATCGGTTCGCCAAAGAAAATATTGCCGCCCTGTTCATCCAGCGTCAGCAGGCCGCGCTGTATCGCGCCAATCGAAGCGGCGGCGATATTTCCATATTCGCTCGAGTAGGCGGCCGCGTTTTCTCCCACATGCTGAACCATGGCACGCAAGTCCTTGAGATCTATCAACAGCAATCCGTTGTCATCGGCAACTTTAAAAACCAGTTGCAGTACGCCGGTTTGTGTATCGTTAAGGTTTGTCAATGCCGATTTAAAATTGATACAGTTTTTGAAGAAATGCCGATTTAAATCTGATACACCTCCCCTAATTCATTATCGCGCTGGCACTATCGTTGTCGGCTCACCTTTAGCCTTGACCATACCGGCTGCCCGTTGATGTTTTAACCGGTAACTGTCGCCGGCAATCGGCACGATATGGGCGTGATGAAGCAAGCGATCCAGCAGAGCGGCAGTCAGCGTTGCGTCCTGAGCAAAGGTCGCGTCCCACTGTCCGAACGGCAAGTTGCTGGTTACAATCAGGCTGCTTTTTTCATAGCGCGCCGCGATGACCTGAAAGAACAGGTTGGCCTGTTCCCGATTCATCGGCAGGTAGCCGATTTCGTCAATAATCAACAGGCGGTAAGCGTTGATCGCCCGATGCATGACGGCCTTCAACTGATTCTGGGTATGCGCAGCCACCAGCGTCAGCAATAAATCGGCTGCCGTGGTAAAGCGGGTCTTAACGCCAGCCTGCGCCGCTTTGTATCCCAAGGCAATCGCCAAATGGGTTTTACCGACACCGGACGGGCCGATAAGCACGACATTCTCGTTACGCTCGACAAAACCCAGCCCTGCCAGTTCGTCAATCTGGCTGCGTTTGACTCCGGGGGCAAAGGCATAGTCGAACGCCTCCAGAGTTTTGATCGCCGGGAAACCGGCAAGGCGTGTAAATAGACTCTGTTTTCTTACCGTTCGCCCCGCTGCTTCCATTTTGAGCATGTCTTCCAGAAAGTCGCTATATGCGCTTTCCTGTTGCGCGGCCTGCTGAGCGGCAGCCGGGTAACCCTGCGCTATGAACGGCAGATTCAGCGATTCACACAGGGTTTGTATTCTTTCGTGTTGCAGGTTCATGCCGCCACCTCCCTTTCACTCTGGATAGCCTCCAGAAGCCCGTCATAGACCGCGAGCGGGTGTTGTAATGGCGTTTCCTGCGCTATCCGTTCGATAACAACGACCGGACGATCTGCCGCCGTTACCACCGCCTCAGATTGCGGGCGCGCCGCGCGGATATCTCCGCGCCAGGGAGCGGGCAGTTCTTGCAGGCGTTCCTCTCCCAGGCGCTCCGAGGGACGCACTTGCGTGGTGCCATGTATGCGTTCATTGGCTACGTCTTTTAGCCAGCGTCGCACTTCAGCATTGGCAGTGACCACGTCCAGCGTCAGCCCGGACTGCTTGAGCTGTGCCACCAGCGGAACATAAAAAGAGCGGCGCAGATAGCCGTTGAAACGCTCGACTTTACCCTTGGTCCTGGCGCGATAAGGGCGACACAGTTTTATAACGAAACCGCAATGCCGCGCATAATCGAGAAATCCAGCGTGGAAACGATGCTCACCTTCACCCGATGCGTCGCGCTCCAACACCACCGTCTTCATGTTGTCGTAAAGAGCCCGTTGCGGAATACCGCCAAAAGAGTCGAACGCATGGTTATGGCACGCGATCAGCGTCTCCACTTTCATGTCCGTGACGAACTCGACAAAGCTGGCTCGGCTGTAGCCCAGCGTTGCGCAGAAGGCGTAGAGCGGGTTACTGCCTTTACGAAATTCGACCCAATCGACCTGCATCTGCTCGCCCGGCACCGTCTCAAAGCGCACCACCGGCTCTGCCGCGCATGTGGGCTTGAGGCTATGCAGGTAGGCACGTAGCTGACTTTGTCCGCCGCTATAACCCAATGCGGCTATCTCTCGATACAACACCGTCGCCGGTATCCAGGCCGGTTGCGCCGCAGCCTGCCGTTCCTGTAAATACGCTTCAAATGGCGAAAGCTTGGTAGGGCGCTGCTTTTTGCGTTCGTATCGGGGCAGGCTATCGCTTGCAAGATGACGGCGTACCGTGTTGACCGCGCATCCGGTCTCTTCGGCAATCTTGCGTAAACTCAAGCCGTGTTTTCTCAATAATTCAATTTCCACATACACCTCGTCAGTGATCACGGCTGCGTTCCAAATGCAGCCGATCTTCTCAATTCGGTGTATCAGTTTTCAATCGGCACGCTGTATCAATTTACATCCGGCAGTGACAAGGTTCAACAAGCGCGCGAGCAACAGTGGCCCCATCTGCGAGATGGTTGCATTAACAGGTATGCCTTTTTCGCTAAATACATCCCATAAGGTTACGCTGCTGGCATACGGAGTGAAACCGGTGAGGCCGAGTTCCTGCACCCTCTCTTCAAGTTTCGGAGTCAAAGTACCGGCAGCGCCTATACCGGAAAGGTCGCCTTTGACATCGGCCATGAATACAGGAACGCCGATATAGGAAAGACGTTCCGCAATAGACTGTAGGGTAACCGTTTTTCCGGTTCCTGTTGCACCGGTAATCAAGCCGTGACGATTGAGCATTTGCGGCAACAACGCCGGGTAATTGTCGTCGGATTTGCCAATATAAAGTAGTACAGGTGAGCTGGGCATGGTGTATGGACCTTTAGCAAAAAAATAGGGATGATTGTATAGTGTCTCCGAAAATGGTACTGGCGGGAAGCCGGTGCCATGGAACCTGAAGGTAAACTTATGAATAAACCTGTTACCCCATTGCTGGCCGCGGATACATTGATTCAATTGATTGATCGTCCGGGCAAACCGATAGTGCTGATCGAGCGAGCCAATATTCCGTACGGATGGGCCATACCCGGCGGTTTTGTGGATGTAGGAGAAACTCTGGAGCGGGCGGCGGCGCGTGAAGCCAGAGAGGAAACCGGTCTGGAAGTGAGGCTGACAGTCTTGCTGGGCATTTATTCCAACCCGGTGCGAGATACGCGCGGACATACCGTAACTGCAGTATATGTGGCTGAAGCAGTGGGTACCCCGAAAGCAGATGACGATGCCAAAAATGCCGGTATCTTCGCCCTGGAAGCGTTACCTGCTCCACTGGCTTTCGACCATGCGCAGGTATTGGAAGATTTTCGCATTTATCTTGAGTGCGGGCGAGTGACGCCGCTACGCTAAGCTTTGGGGTGTCGTTTATTTCAACCACTCGATTACATGGTCTTCCGGGTCATCGGTCTCAGATTCAGGAATAGCAAACCCGCGTACGGAAATGCCTGCATTATGAACCGATGCCGGGTTGCCTGTGAGCAAAGGATGCCAGAAAGGCAGCGACTTACCTTCAGCGTGCAGACGATACGAGCACGTAACCGGCAGCCAATGTAACTGAGTGAAGCTTCGGCGCATGTCAAGGCATTCGGGAACAAGCGCGCGCCTTTCAGGGTAATTACTGCAGCGGCAGCTATCGATATCGAGCAACCGGCAGGCGACGCGAGTAAACAGGATTTCGTCGGTATCCTCGTCTTCCAGTTTATGCAGGCAGCACCTGCCGCAGCCGTCGCACAGCGATTCCCATTCAGACTCGCTCAAATCTGCGAGCGCTTTGTATTCCCAAAAACAGTGCATTGCGGCTCACACCAGACCGATTACTGCGGCTAAAATAAACAGACCTAGCAGGAAAAGCAGGGCTTTCAGCGTGAAATCGGCAACAGCGCGCAACATCCGGTCGCGGGTTGCAACGAAACGGGCGATGGCGTCCAGTTCGGTTTTATCGAGTTCAACTGGCGGTTGTACGTGAGTCTGGAGTGCGGCTATGCTTTCGGCCGCTCGGTTTTGACTTAAGTTATCCAGTTGTTCGCAAGCTAGTCCGCAACGGAAGAGAAAATCGGGAAGCCCGGCGCTGTCATCCCCCGCAGTGAGTATTAATTGCGTAGCGCACTTGTCGATATCCTGTAGCAAAGTCAGAAGTTCATCGGGCAAAAGTGAACGGATACTGGCGATTCTGGCAGCCAGATCGTCGCCGTGGGCGGCAAAATGCTTATCCAATAAATAGTCGAGTCTGCCCAGATAATGCTGTATGGTTTCCTTAGCGTCCATCTCTATTCTCGCAGTATTCACCAAGTTAAACTATTAAGCATATATTATTCGGGGCATGGAGGCACTAGTTATTCCAAACCATTTATCATGACCGGGTCCATCACTACTGCGAACCTTTGGCGCAACATCAAAGCCTTCGTATGTTGTTTTTTTTGCTGACCGCCACAAGCCTCCCTTATGTTGACAGGAGAATAAAGAGTTGAAACCTTCGGTGAGTGCATTTGGATTAATGACCGAAGCGGCCGGGATGAGGCAAGCAAGTTGAGACATGCTACAAGTCTTCCCGGGAAGGTCTCTACGCCTATCCCTTGGCGTGAAGTCCTCCGCCTGACTCATCTCACTTCCTTTCCCGCAGTATGTTGAATAGTTATCATATTTTATCAATGCGTATTGGTGTCGGGTAGAGGTATATATGCAGGAAACAATCAGGCATCAAGATTCTGGCGAAGAGTTCTACACGCCGGAGCGTTGTTATATTACCGAGTTGTCGAACCTACCCGGCGATCCGGATGCGTCTATCGCCCGCGCACGTGTACTGCCGGGAGTAACTACCCGCTGGCATCGGCTGAAGGGAGTAATAGAGCGATACTATATCGTTGCAGGGTACGGGGTAGTAGAGGTGGGCGAGCTACCGCCAAAGGAAGTCCATCCGGGGGATGTCGTGCTGATACCTTCGATGTGCCGGCAAAGGATTACCAACTCCGGAGCCGAGGATCTGGTGTTTCTGGCTATCTGTACGCCGCGTTTTCTAAATGAAGTTTATGAAGATATAGACGTTTAATTTCGCGCAACGAACTGCGGGACAGGTAAATGGCGCTACTCCATTACTTGTCCCGCTTGTATCGACGAGGTCTTTGTCTTCAAATCGTTCGGATATGGAGCGTGATCGCTGATTTATTCGTCGAGCAACTCCGGCTTGATTTGTTCCAGCCATTCGTCAATGCGTTCCTCGGTCAGGGTGCTTTGGTTGTCGTGATCAATGGCAAGACCGACAAAAGCGTCGTCAACGACCGCCTTCGACTTTTCGAAGGTGTAGCCGTCAGTCGGCCAGGAACCGATGACCGTTGCTCCACCTTCCTTGACGACTTCGTATATGAAGTACATTGCATCGACAAATTCATGGCCATAGCCTTCCTGGTCGCCCAAGCCGAAAAGCGCTACAACCTTCCCGGAGAAATCCTTGCCTTTTAGTTGCGGCAAAAACTCGAGCCAGCTTTCCGCCTGCCCGCCGGACTCTACTCCCGGTAATTCGCCGTCGCCCAGCGTGGGCGTACCCAATAGCAAAGCATCGTACTTAAGCAAGTCGTCGACGCTTGCCTTGTTGATATTGACCGGCGCATCGGCCGCGTCACCCAGTTTTTTATGCAAGGTTTTTGCAACTCGACGTGTATTGCCGGTATCGCTTCCGAAAAAAATTCCCACTCTAGCCATGACAGTTCTCCTAATAAAACGGGGGTCAAGTAATTACATCAAATACGAAGCAGTTAGACCGCGCCATGCGTTGCGCGTTTTGCCGATGTGGTTTTTGCACTTAGCTCATCGAATGTCAGCTTTCCGTAGCGCGGTTTGTATTCCTTAACTGCATCGTATAAAGCGATAACCTTATCGGCGGCGCTCAGCCCTTTGAAATCGCCTTTTTCCATACCCATCTCCTCTATCAATTCATTCCAGACCATACCTTCGGTCAGTGGTATCAGGACATAATTCACGCCCAGGTATTCCACCTGAGCCGCTTGGGCGATGTTGGCGACGTACAGAATGGACAGCACTCCAGGCGCGAAGTCGGCGCCGTATTTGTCGACGAAAACAGGAAGTAGATCCAGCTCGTCGATAAACCCGCAGATAAACTTCAGCTTATCGTTTTCAATCAGTAGCGCCGCTTCCTTCATGGTGGCGTGCGGTGGTTTTTTTCTGCCCATTTCATCGGCGATGTCTCCTTCCTTGAGGACCCAATCTCCCCGGTAGGCATAGATGTCGCTCGAACTGGCTTTTTCCTTGAGATTGGCGTTGTACAAAAGCTCCTGGGCTTGATAGTTATCTAAAAGCATAGCTGTATTTCTCCGTAATAAATGTGGATATTACCTGGATAAGCAAGTACCAAGCCAGTCAGTGTTCTGCGTCAGGGGTATTCGCGATAAGGCTTTTATCCGTGTTTTTTCAATTTGTTATTGATGGTGAAAATGATGATGAAAGTTTGGTGTAAAGGTACTGAATGTAGCAAACACGACAAAGTCGCTATATGTTTGGTGCAAGCCAAACGGAACCTCGGCATCGGGAATGAAAATGTTTGGGAAGTGACAATTTATATCGAAATGTACAGGTTTTCACATGAGTAAATTAATAAAAATTTTATAAAACATATACTTGTAATATGGCACGCAGGATGCTTGGTATAAATATGAAAAAGTTCGGTGCAATGAGTTGCTTAAGAGTTATATGTATTGAACTGCATAATTAACGTTAACCACTTTCGTAGGGAGTCATCATGGAACTACCCGTATTACAAGATCACCAGCCAGCCGCCAAAGGCGGGTGCAGCGCATCATCCTGCGGTTCCAGCGATGATCAGGTCAATCTTCTTCCGGATACCATCCGCGAAAAGATCCAGAATCATCCCTGTTATTCGGAAGACGCGCATCATTATTTTGCGCGTATGCATGTGGCGGTCGCGCCGGCCTGCAATATCCAGTGCCACTACTGCAACCGTAAATACGATTGTTCGAACGAATCGCGCCCCGGCGTGGTATCCGAACTGTTGACCCCGGAACAGGCCGTCAAGAAAACCATGGCGGTCGCCGCTTCGATACCGCAGATGACTGTATTGGGCATAGCCGGTCCTGGCGATCCGCTTGCCAATCCGGAGCGCACTTTTGCGACTTTCCGCATGCTAACCGAGCAGGCGCCCGATATCAAGCTGTGCGTTTCAACCAACGGTCTTGCGCTGCCGGAATCCGTGGACGAACTGGCGAAAGCCAATATCGATCACGTCACCATTACCATCAACACGGTGGATGCGGAAATCGGCGCGCAGATTTATCCGTGGATATTCTGGAAAAACCGCCGTATCAAGGGTAAAAAAGGTGCGCAAATTCTGATAGATCAACAGCAGAAAGGGCTGGAAATGCTGATATCGCGCGGTATTCTGGTCAAGGTCAATTCGGTGATGATACCGGGGATCAACGACCAGCATCTGGCGGAAGTCAGTCGCGTTGTGAAATCGAAAGGCGCATTCCTGCACAATGTGATGCCGTTGATCTCCGAAGTGGAACACGGCACTTTCTATGGCGTAATGGGGCAGCGCGGTCCCTCTCCTGACGAACTGATGGATTTGCAGGAAGCCTGTTCCGGCGACATGAATATGATGCGCCATTGCCGCCAGTGCCGGGCCGATGCAGTCGGGCTGTTGGGCGAAGATCGGGGATCGGAGTTCACGCTGGACAAAATCGATGCGATGGAAATCGATTATCAGTCGGCGATGGAAATGCGTAAAAACGTCCAGGAAGGCATCCTGGCCGACATGGAGTCGAAGCGCGCTTCCAAACAGCAAAAGGCTGCGCCGGCCGTTCCAGACGACACTCGTCCGGTATTGATGGCGGTGGCGACAACAGGACAGAATCTGATTAATCAGCATTTCGGTCACGCCAAGGAATTCCAGATTTATCAGGCTTCTCCTCAGGGCGTAAGATTCATGAGCCATCGCAAGACCGAGCAGTACTGTTCAGGCGACAGCACTTGCGGCGAAGCCGAGTCGTCGCTGGCGCTGACCATACGTTCGCTGGAAGGCTGCGAAGCGGTGTTGTGTTCGAAAATCGGCTACGAACCTTGGGAAATGCTGGAAGAGGCGGGTATTACGCCAAACGGCGAGCATGCGATGGAAAATATCGAAGAAGCCGTGATGGCTGTGTACCTGGAAATGTTGAAAGCGGGAAAGCTGGATGATTCCGTGGCCAGGGAGCGGAGAGCGGAAGCCTGATGCAGCAGGTCTCCAGCGGTTCTGCTCCGCTGGAGACTCTCACAAATTTTAAAGGGGCAACACTATGGCATTAAAAATTATTGAGTCGTGCGTTAACTGTTTTGCCTGTGAGCCTCTTTGCCCGAGCAAGGCGATATATGAGGCAAAACCACATTTTCTGATCGACGCAAAAAAATGTACCGAATGCGAAGGCGATCACGCTGAGCAGCAATGTGCAGCGATTTGCCCGATAGAAGGCGCAATACTTAACGCGATGGGTGAAGCCGTTAATCCTCCAGGTTCTCTGACGGGAATACCACCGGAAAAAATGGCGCAGGCGCAAGCCGAGCTAAGGGCTCATTGACGCCATGGCCATAGTAGAGTTTTTCGAGAAACCCGGCTGCCAGAGCAATACCCGGCAGAAAGCCTTGCTGCGCGATGCGGGTAATGAAGTAGCGGAGCATAATCTGTTGACCGAACCGTGGACCCCTGCATTGTTGCGGCCCTATTTTGGTAAGGAGCCCGTCAGTAGCTGGTTCAACCCTAGCGCTCCGGCAATCAAACAGGGCGAGATACAGCCTGAGCGCTTAAGCGAACAGGAAGCGCTGGCGAAGATGTGCGCCAGCCCGCTGTTAATCAAGCGCCCGTTGCTGCGGGTCGGAGATCGTTGCTGTTCGGGGTTTGAAAGCGCCGCGTTGTCATTTCTTGGTTTGGACATTACGCCGGAGGGTCACACGAACCGTTGCGCCAGGGACAGCGCGCATCCGGCGCCAAGCTGCCCATCCCCTTTGGTTCAGGGGTGTGAGCCGGCGAATATTGAGCAATGAACGGCTGCGCGCATGAAAACGCTGCAAGCGCTCCGGTTGCGCTATCGGAGCGAATTCATTGGGTGGGGGCTTTCGACCCGCAATTGCGCACATTCGACATTATTCTGAAGACAGCAAACGGCACTACCTACAATGCTTATGCGGTACGTGGATCGGCGGGTGTTGCCATTGTGGATACCGTCAAGGAGGAGTTCGCCGGCGATTTTTTTACGCGTCTGGAGCAAATAGCCGAATATCACGAAATAACCGCCATTGTTCTGAATCACCTGGAACCCGACCATACCGGTGCGCTGCCGGAACTGATGCGGCGCGCGCCGCAGGCCAGGCTGTATGTTTCCTTCATGGCCCAGGTCATGATCAAGGCGCTCCTGAAACAGGACGCGCTGGAATATATAGCGGTGAATACCGGCGACAGCGTCAGTTTGGGCGACAGAACCCTGTCGTTTCTGCACACACCTTATCTGCATTGGCCGGATACGCAATGTACCTATGTCAAGGAAGAACGGGCGCTATTATCGGGAGACGTATTTGGCTGTCATTTTTGCGATACGCGGCTGTTTAATGACCGGGTTGGGGATTTCCGTTTTTCATTTGAATATTACTACGCGCATATCATGCGTCCGTTTAGAAAACAGGTGATAGATGCGCTCCAATTGATAGAAAAGCTGGACTTATCGATTATAGCGCCGGCGCATGGCCCGATTCTGCGCGATCAGCCGCAAAACTATGTGGCGCGCTATCGCGAGCTGGCGTCGCCGCGTCTGAAGCGCGACGTGTCTGCGGATGAGAAAACGCTGCTGATATTCTATATTAGCGCATATGGGAATACCGCACGCATGGCCGAAGCTATCTATGAAGCCGCGCATCAGGTCAATGGCGTGCGCGCATCGCTTTACGACCTGGCGGGCGGGGAAACAAATAGCTTCGCGGACATGCTGGAAGAAGCCGATGGCTTGGTTCTGGGATCTCCGACCATCAATGGCGACGCAGTAAAGCCGGTATGGGATCTGCTGTCGTCTCTGGCCGTTATCAACGTAACCGGCAAGCTGGGCGCAGCCTTCGGTTCATTCGGCTGGAGCGGCGAGGCGGTGCGCCTGATCGAAGACAGATTGCGCGGACTCAAACTCAGGGTTCCGATGCAGGGGTTGCGCGTCAAGTTAATTCCGACCCTCGAAGAAATCGAAGCCTGCCGCGAATTCGGGCGTAGTCTGGGAGAAGAGTTGATGAGCAACAGGCCCGCCCGTATTCTCGATTTTACCGAGGAACTTAAATCGTCTTACTCAACCTAGGAGGAAAACCATGGCAAAAGCCACTGTAACATTTGAAGACATCAACGTCACCGTCACCGTACCGGCCGGCACTCGTATTATCGAGATTTCGGAAAAAGTCGGCGCCGGCATCACCTTCGGTTGCCGCGAAGGGGATTGCGGGACCTGCCTGATGAAGGTGACCGAAGGATGGAATAATCTCAGTGAACCGTCCGTACTGGAAGACAAGATATTGCGCGAGAACTTTGCCGGTAAGCATAACCGTCTGGCCTGCCAGGCGCAGGTGCTTGGCGGTGAAGTCAAGATTCGCCCAGCATAAAAACAAGCGTGAAACAGAATATCTGCTTTCCGATAACCCAATACGATAGCGAGGATAGAAACGATGGCGCTTATTACTTTCAGCAGCCCGGAATACAAGGATAAAACCGTTTACGCCGTAGCAGGCAGTCATACGCAAACACTGTTAAAACTGGCCATAGAGAACAAGATTCCGATCCAGTTCAACTGTCAGGACGGAGAGTGCGGCACCTGCATGGTCAAAGTGAGCAGCATTGATGATAAAAATCAACGTATGGGCAGCCATCTGACCGCCAAGGAAATTGCCGTTTTAAAGTCGCAAGGAAAATTGACCCAGAAAGAAATTGACGAAATCGCGTTAACCGACCTGCCTTCCGACTGGCGTCTGGCCTGCCAGATGATCGTCCGGGATGAAGATATTCTGGTCGAATATTAAAAGCTGCGTTTTGACCGCAATAGCGCCGCAAGGACCGTACTATCCAAAACGGCGCTAATGTTTTGAATTTTTATATCGAGCGAGAAACAATGCCATGCAAGTCCAAGGCTTTATAAAACACAGCATTAAAGCTGCGGCTGCACAGAACGCGAGTTTACAGCCGCGCGCGCAGGCATATCAAACCGGGGCGCCGTTTGCTGTAGCCGTGCCGCATAAGCAAACAGCGGAGCAAATTTATCAATCGCTCGCTCGCCACGCGCACTCCGCATCTCCCAATGCGGAATGGGTGGCGCGTATATTATCGAGCTGGCATGCAGGCCGCGGTGCGCTACCCGATTACCTGGGGCTGCTGCCAGAAGAATTTCAGGCCCTGCAAAAACATTTGTACGGACGGGCGTTACTGTCAGGCATATCGACGGTGGGCCGAGAACCCGATTTCAGCCGCATGCTGGAACGCGACGATCTCAAGCGCTTGATGATGCAGTCCAGCGCTTATCCAGGCAGAGCGGAAACTGCATGGATGGCCGGCATCCTGATAGCCGGTTGCCTTGGCAGCGATCATCTTTGGCAGGATCTCGGCCTCTGGAACAGAAGCGATCTGTCAGGGCTGGTACGCTACAACTTTCCGGAGCTTGCCGCGAAAAACACGCGCGACATGAAGTGGAAAAAGTTTATTTATAAACAATTATGCGAAGCCGAGGGCGTTTATGTCTGCCGCGCGCCTTCGTGCGACGTTTGCATCGATCATGCGGGCTGCTTTGGCCCCGAGGAGTGAGCTATGAGTCAATACCAACATATTTTTGAAGGCCTCCGAGCCAATCGTATCGTACCGTATATCGGCCCCGGAGCAGTGTCCGACGCGCGCAGCGCCCTGACCGGAACCGCCATGCCGGCCGACAGCAACAGTCTGATCCTTGCCATGAACGACGGTAAACCAATGGCGCCCAAGCTGATGTATGAATTCCCGAGAGCGGCGATGAATCTGGAGTTGAAACGTGGACGCAGCTTTGTCGAAGGATTTCTGACACGCACCTACGCCAACACGAAATGGACGCGCGCTCGTTTTCACGACTGGCTGGCGGAGCTGGCGCCGCATTACGTCATCGATATCAATCGCGACAGCCAACTGCAGGACAGCTACAAAAATACGCCGCACCTATTGATCCGCGGCATAGCACGAGTCGCCGGAACCGCTTATCGTTTCACCGTGCATCAATATGATGGCAGCGCGTATCATGAGGTTACCCAGGAAGAAGCCGATAGCGATCTGCCGATATTGTTCAAGCCCATGGGCAGTCCCATACCCAAGCCGTGCTTTATCGCTTCAGATGCCGACTATGTGGATTACATAACCGAGTTGATGGGCGGCTTTGCGATTCCCTCTTTTCTTAAGGAATATCGCCAGGGATTGCAATATCTGCTCATGGGCATGCCGCTCAATCGCGATTCCGAACGCATGGTAATGAGCGATATCACTTGGGGAGCGGCAGAGCAGCGAGGCTGGGTTCTTAATTCCAACCCAACCGATAAGGAAAAAAGATACTGCGAGCGCATCGGGCTGGAAATCATCCCGGTGGAAATAACCGGGTTTCTGAACGAATTTCAACATCCGGCACAAGTTGAAAGCGTTGCTGCATAGTCTCTCGGACTTCTGCTGGCTAACTCATTGCGGACGGAGTATGCGCCGCCGGCGCCAATGATGCTGTGTATTTAACCGTTCATGCCGGGAGTGGTTGGCGAGAGCGGTCGCGGCCCGCCAGAATGGTCGCAATCGCGCCTCCCCGGGTGGACTCTCACGCGAGCTCGCGACAGCTTTGGTCAGTATCAAAGCCGGTTGCAGAATAGTTGCAAGAAAGCTTAAGTTTCTTGAGATAAATGCTTGTCAATTACCGAGGGCAGCTTTCTGGGCGCTTTAATGCGTAGTTGTTTATTGACATTGAATCGGCCGAAGACAACTTCAATGTCGTTACTGGCCACGCCGAACTCTTTTGCCAGGAAGCGGACCATATGATCTGTTGCCTTGCCCGCCACAGGCGCGGCTGTGACGCTGACTTTAAGCTGATTGCCTTTGGCTTTGCCTATGGCGTCCTGTTTTGCGCCGGGCGTGCCTAGAATATTAAGCACCAGGGTTTCACCTTCCCAGGCGCAGAAAGAATTAATCTCCGACTTTTTGTGCGCCACGCCACCTCCGCTATGCACTGAACTGCTTTACATTTCTGGTATTATAGATGCGGGCATTGTTGATTCCAATGCGTGTAAATTTTCCACAGGAATACAAATAGCGTTCAGGCATACCTTTGGGATGCGGTAAAAACCTCCCTGCGTGATAGGGAACACCGGAACTTATTGGTGGTTGCGCTTGCGCATAGCCGCCCTATCCCCCGAGGCCTGCCCGTTGTACGATGAATAAGCGTGACGCATCCCCGCAAGCAGCAAGTGCGATTATGATAGGGAATGACATCCAACGCGCATGCATTAAATCTCCGGTTTGGACTCGATTTTTTTTTCACGGGATGTCTGGCGTGGTTTTTTCCGAGCTTTCTGCTTTGGTTGATCTCCGGCTACTGTCGATGATACCTTAGCCCAGTCGACATGCCGTGCCGCCACCAGTGCGGCGCGTTTACCCAGTTTTCGGCCCAATTCTCCGCCCACAACGGCGCCGACGGTGCTTAACACAGCCTCCGCGCCGGTTTCGCTGGCGGTGCCGAGCGCCGCATTCTGCAGCCAGTCTTTCATATCGGCTGATCCGGCTGTTGGAGGCGCTTCGGGCTCTGCAGCGTCTGCATCCAACGGAGCGGGTGGCTGCAGTTGCGCTTCATCAAGCTTGCGTTCGGCTGTGGCGTAAAGATCAACAGCAGATTTTTCTCCCAGTTCTCCGGCGATAGCTTCGCCGACAAATGCTCCGATCCCTCCGCCCATGGGACCGGCCAGAATAGTGCCGATCATCCCGCCTCCTGCCGCCCCGGCGCCACCGCCTATCGAGTCGCCGGTTCGCGTGGTCAAGGCCTTGGCGACTCCTCGTACACGTTCATTGAACGAGGCGTCGGGGTCTGCATCTTCCGGGTGCACCACTTCGTGCGTTACATCGTAACCGAGCTTGGCGCCGATCGACGTACCGGCAAAAGCGCCCATTTCCGCGCCCAGAATCACTCCTCCGGGGCCGGCGACCGCTCCTATGGCGCCACCTATGACGCCGCCGATGATTTCGCCGGCTGTCATTGCAGCAACAGCACCTCCTACCCCGGCCGGATCGACCATCTCGGCCGCACTATGGGCTGCGGTCTGCGTAGCCTCAAAAACCGGTCTGGCAGTTTCGCCGGCCTTATGCGCGGCCTGTTCTGCACATTTCGCCAGCGATTGGGTCAGTGATCCAGCTTTTTCAAACACTGATTCTTCGGCATTTTCGACCTGACGCTGACAGCTTTCGTCGATTGTATTCTCAGTTTTGCCCGGTTTGGCAGCCGGTTCCGCATCTCGTTTCCAGACTTTATTGCGCAGGATTTGCCAGAGGTTCATACGTGTCTGCCGGTTTGCCGGCTTCTCTTCGCAATCTTTTGAATCGGACCGGTTCATGATTCGAACACCTCTTGAATTGTGTGGACGCCGGGAAGAAAATATCGTACATAGTAATGCTGAATTGTTTCCATATGCCACGCATTCCTGGCAAGTACGCAGTCACTACTCTGCCCGCCGGTTTTGCTCCCCGGAAGCATAAACCAAGGTAGCGGCGGCGCGCAGCAAGTTGGCGCGGCTGTCGATTTCGGTATATCGCGCGCGCGCCAGATCCTTTTGCGCGGTAAGCATTTCTATCACCGTGGACAAGCCGTGGTTATACGACTCGCTGGTGGCCGCGTAGGATTCTTCCGCCGCTTTCAGCAAAGCCAACGCAAAATCGCGTTTTTGCAGCGCTGTTTTGGTTTCGGCGTAAGCTTTCCATATATCGCGGATGATATCCAGGCGCAAGGATTCGAGCTGGGCTTGCGCGGCTTCCTTTCTCGACTTGGCCTCATTCAGCGCATTGCTGCGCTCGAAGCCGTCGAACAATGTCCATTCGACGGTGAGCATTGCCGTATACACCAGGTTGCTTGACGTATAATTCTGACTGGGAGGGGTCACATGCACATTTCCCCAGTATTGATTGCCCAGCATGCCGTTCATCGACAATTTTGGCCAGAATTCGGCCCAGGCCCTTTTCACTTCCGCTTCGCGCGCGCGCAGCTCGGCCAGACGCGCCATCAGGTCGGGATGCTGCTCAAGCGCCTGATCGACGATTTCTTCCGCCGATTGCGCCAGCCGCGACGGCAGCGGCACTTTGCTCAAATCGAGCAGTTGCAGGGCATGTGACGGCGAAATACCCAGGCTCGCGGTTAAATCGGCCTGGGCCTGAACTACCGAGCCGCGCGCATCCTGGAGATCATAGCCGGCTCGGGCCTGTTCCTGCAGCGCCAGCAACAACTCGGGGCGCGTCGCCAAGCCTTTGCCGAATCTGGCCTGCACCGACGCAGCGCCGGCGACGGCCGCCTCCAGCGTCTGCTGCGCCGCCGTTACCCGGGAAAGAACGGCCTGATAGGCGAAAAAACCGGTTGCAACCCGATAGGCGATTTCCTGGTGTTTGCGATTGAAGGAAAAATTGGCGGCGGTCAGACGCTGCGCGCCTTGTTCGATTGTTGCCTCCCTGCGCCCGAAATCGAACAGCGTCCAAGCAAGATTCAGGCCGCTGGTAGACGAGTACCCGTTGCGTATCATCGCCCCGCTAGTGATCATGAGGCTGTCCTTAAAATTCTGGCCGAAGGCCATAGCGGTCAGGGTCGGATACCAGGCGCTACGGTTTCTTTCCAGCCGCGCGGCGGCGGTTTGCGCCTCCTGCCAGCTGACCCGGGTGTCCGGGTGCGAATGCAGGGCCAGATCAACCAGCGCGGGCAGATCGTAAACGAGCTTGCCGTCGACCAGGCTGTCGCCCGGCGGGGGCTCCGCTTTTGGAGCCTGCTGTTCGTCCTTGTTTTGGCGTGCGCTCCAGTAAACGGCGGGGCCGGCGGGAGCCGCCGCATACGGTTCGTCAATCCGCTCTCCGCCCGGCTGCGTGCAGGCCGCCAACGTCATAATGACGAAAACAACCGGACATCGTATGCCGCGATATAAATAGGGCGGCAACCTTCGCAAGTTGGCAGGCTTGCTGCGTTGCAATACTCTTCCCCCGGGAAACACTTTATTCGAACGCCAGTATAATGTGGGATAGTTACTCATTCGGAAGCTGATCATGATATACAATCGGAGCTTACAGCGTGCGGGTTTGCCGGTTATTTTCGCCGTTTTTTTGACGGCTTGCGATCCGATGCTCAGCATCCAGGGTTCGTTCTGGCCGGCCTGGATCATTTGCATACTGGCTGGCCTGGCAATCAGCATCGTGGTGGCCGGGCAGTTGGCGCGGGTCAAGCTTGCGCCGCATCTCGGGCCGCCGCTGCTGGTTTATCCGAGCCTATGGGCGTTATGCACCTTCGCCGTCTGGCTATTATTTTACTCGACATGAACGCAAACAGTTTTCGCCATGACAAAAAGCTGGGTTAATGCGCGGCTCGACAGCTTGCAATGCCGCAGGGCGCTTGGGCGCGTCATCGGACTTTCGATCGTGCTCGGAGCGCTGCTGACCGGGGCGCTGGTCTCGCGAATCAACTACCTGTCTCCGCGTACCAACGACGCGATGGTGCGCGCCAACATTGTCGGCATCGCTCCTGAAGTGAGCGGACGCATCGTGGAACTGCATGTCGAAGACAATCAGCCTGTCAAGCAGGGCGATCTGCTTTATGTGATCGACCCGCGACCCTATCAGGCCAGACTGGATCAGGCCAAGGCGGAATTGCTGCTCGCGGAAAAAGAAGTGGAGGCGCGGCGCGCTTCCAGCTCGGCAGCGGAAGCTGTCGTCGAACGACTCGGATACGAACATGATGCCGCGGGAGCGGAAATTGCCAGGCTCGAAGCCGCCTATGAGTATCAACGCAGTTACCTGGAACGTATCGAGCCGCTGGCGGAAAGAGTCTATGTAACGGCGGACCAGATCAAGGAAGCCAGAACCCGGCTTGCTGCCGCACGCGCTGCTGTTGCCGATGCGCGCGCGAAAGAACGCGCCGCCCGTAGCGCAATCAGCGTAGCGGGTCGCGAAAAAAGCCGTGCGGTATCGTTGATCGCTCAGAGCGGCAGCGTCAATGCCCATATCGAAGCGGCCAGGGCCGCTGTTGCCGCCGCCGAACTCGATCTGGAGTACTGTTCGGTACGGGCGCCGTTCGATGCCTATGTTTCCAATCTGAACCTGCGAGAAGGCGAGTACGCCAAAGCGGGATCGGAAATCTTCGCGCTGGTCGATGACCGGCAATGGTATGTCATCGCTAATTTCAAGGAAACCTATCTGCGTTCTATCCACCCGGGTCAGGAGGCGGAGGTATTCCTTGTCGGCTATCCCGGAAAACGCTACCGGGGCGTTGTCACCGGCATCGGCTGGGCCAACTACCCCGACAATATTCGGCAACAAGGGGTGTTGCCGGAGGTTCAACGCACGCTGAATTGGGTCATGCTTGCTTCCCGCTTCCCGGTGCGTATCGAAATACGCGAGCGCGACCCGGGTTATCCTTTGCGTATGGGCATGACGGCCTTCGTTACCGTGCGTGACCGCCCTGCCGACGGCAGCAGGTAGTAGTGAATCCCGCCAACACAGTGCACACGTCTACCGAAAGCCGGGGACGCAGCAATCTCTGGTTCGGGACCACGCTCGCACAGTTTTTGCTGGCCGAGCTTAGATACTTCCCCGGACGGCGTTTGGCGACTTTGAGGCTGTTCTTCGTGGTGTTGACGATTGCCATCGTCAGCCAATCCCTGCATATGCCGCCGCTGGCGGCGATTGCGATCACCCTCTCCCTGGGTTACAGCCCGTATGCGAATGCCGGCGAATCGCTTGCATTCGGCCTGCGCCAGTTTGGGTATGTAATCATCACTGTGGCCGTATCCGTATTTGCGCTGGCCTTCGCCGGCAATGCCCCTTGGCTGTTTCTGCCGCTGTCTTTGATGATTATTGCGCTCTCCCTGTTTCACGCGCGCTTGATCGCCTGGCCGACCGGCATCGCCATTTGGTATGGGGCTGCGGTGCTGTATAGCCCGACCACCCCCGACGCCGATATTTACCGCGCCTTATGGTTTTTGCCGGTCATGGGCGGGCTTGCCATCGGCATCTGGACTCTGGTGCAACTGACCGTAAAACCGCAGGACCCGCTCAAGCTGCTTACACTCAGCCTTGCCGGGCAATTATCCTCGGTGGAGGCGATACTCGCTTCGCGTCTGACCGGCGGCAGCTTGAATGCGCATGAGCGGCCATATGGCAAGCCCGGTACATTTGGTAAGGTGCATAATCTACTGACGGACGCAGAGCTGATACATCCGTCCCTGAATCGGCAGCGCGGTATTTACGTTGCCTTGCTGGTAGAAATTGACGGATTGCACCGCATTGCGGTCTGGCTGGATCAGGTGTTGACGGAGGAGCGTCGCAATAAACCGATGAGCCGTCAAAAACTGGAAACCTATCTGGCGCTGCAAAGCGCCTGTGCGATACTGCGGCAAGGTGTGACGGAGGGGCGCGATGTTTCCGCTCAGGCTTGGGCGCTGCTGCCGGATGAAGCGCTTCCCGCCGCCACGCTGCAAACCAGCCCTTCGCTGTTGACGGTATTGTGGCGCTCGCTGCAGCGCGTAGCTGGATTGCTGCATTCCTTGCATGATGCATCCGCATTGCCGGAAAGCGAATCCGCCGACGCCGATAATGGCGATGAAGACACCGGAATTCCGGCCTGGTTCGGCTATTCATTCTGGGCCATGCATGTCGACAGCGTACAATTCGGCATCAAATTTTCCCTGGGCGCGATACTTTGTACGCTGATTGTGGAAAGCCTGAACTGGCCGGAAATCGATACGGCAATACTGACTTGCCTGATCGTTGCGCAAACCAGTCTCGGGGCCGATTACCGGCAAGCAATGCTGCGTGTGTCGGGTGCGGCTCTGGGCGGGCTTAGCGCTTACCTCTATATATTGTTATTCCAGTCCCAGATCGAAACCATAGCCGGATTCGCATTGACGACCGCTCCGGTGTGGGCCGTTGCCGCCTGGATAGCCGCGGGCAGCGTGCGTATTGCCTATATGGGCAAACAGATTGGCTACTCGTTCGCCTTGTTCGTATTGCATGATTTCGGTCCTGTCACCGGACTGCATTTGCCGCGCGATCGAGTCATCGGCATTTTTCTCGGCATCATAGTGATGGGCTTACTCGACTATGCGCTGTGGCCTCGACGTTCGATCAATCTGGCGCGCAACCGCAGCGCATCGGCCTTACGCACGCTCGCAAAACTAACGGCCCGGCCGCAGGGACAAAACCTGCCGCTCAAGCGCACTTTGCCGTTGCGCTTGTCTGCGGAAAAAGAACTGGCGGCGGCGCAAGACCTGCTCGGTCACGCAGTATTGGAACCGGATGCAGGATTGGCTGACAAAATGGATGAAAGAACGGCGGTGAGCGCGATTATTGAAGATGCCGGCAATTTGTCTGGAATGCTATTGGTACGGATGAGTTACCGGCTGCTGGGTGGCCCTCAGTTCAACCGTTTTCCCGACGCGTTGCGAGAAAAAAGCCGCGCTTTCGACATTGAGCTGGCAACCGCGCTGGAAAATGCGGCGCTGGCGCTGCAAGGCGCGCAGCCGGAGACCTGGAGCGCGGTTGCGGATACGCATGAGCTGATGCGAACAAGCTACTATGAACATCATGGTATCGAAACCCTGCCGCCTGATATGGCACTAGCCTGGGAGTTGCGCTTCGAGCTGGACCGGCAAATAATCAAACGGGTTGAACGTATCGAGAAACGCGCTACGGAGTTGGCGACAGCAGGTTGAAGAAAGCACTGAAAATGCCTCATACCGACAAACGGAGATTGCTTACGGATTATGCCAACCCTTCCAGCCAAGAGGACTCCCGGAGCCAGTCAGAGAACTCGACAATAATATTTAGCGTTTATTGTCATTAAAGTAGTGCTATATATTGCGTCGTATTTTTTGCATTTGTCTTCTCGGACAGTTTCCAGCGGGCTGATCCAGCTATTTCCCATTCCAGGAAGGACTTCATATCCTGACGCGGAAGCGTCAACGCAAAACCAGCCGTTAAGCAAGCGGTTCAGTTGTTACGCCGGCAATTCATACATGGCGGACTGCGTACCGGCATTTAAACGCAGGCACACGGGAAAAGAACAGTGCGTCCTCAGGCAAAGGTGCTTACAGCATTGCCCTGAAGCGAGCCGTTACCGCCCAGATTATTGGACAGCGATGTCAGGAAATCGCTCAGGGTCGCATTGCTGCCGGTAACGCCAAGTGAGCTGGTCAGGGACTGAAAACTGGACTGCAATGCGGCCAAATTATTTGCTGACGAACTGCTGATAGCACTGCTCGACGAAGAACTCGAAGATGAGGAAAGCTTGCTGATCAGGCTTTGTATATCGTCTCCCCCTCCATGATGGTGATGTCCTCTCCCTTGCTGCCCGGTCACCGCCGATGTTGCGCCAACGCCATTCGTGCTGGAATTGCTGATGCCGTTTTGCGCTTGCAGGGCTTGAAACAGGTTCTGCATGAACGAACCCACAGCCTGCTGCTGCTCCGGGGTCAACGCCTTCTCGGCCGAGCCCGTTGCCGAGGTAGAACTGCTGCCTGTCAGCGACTGTAGTGCGCTCAGTATTGAATTCTGCAATCCACCGGCCGCCTGCGCCCCTTGCTTCTGTGCGGTTTGGTGCGCGTTGTTTACGCCGGTGGAGCCCGATAGCGCGCTGGTTTGACTGAGGTTGCCAACTTGAGACCACCAGTTGCTGTTGTTTGATATGCTTGCAATGCTCATTTTAAGCCTCCTATTCACTAGGTCATCCCTGGGAATTCCAAACTCAGTCTACGCATGCGATGCGGGCCTGAAAACAGGACTGTTGCTATTTATCGAGCAAGACAAAAGCTAAATTATGCATAGGTGTTTGTCTTATGGTGGGCTTTGTCATCAGCAAGGTCCGGATAAAATCCGAAGCTGGAGTTGATGGCGTGGTGAACCCGAAGCGGTGAAATGCTTAAACCGCACTACGCTTTATGCCGATCATCAGCTCGATTTCCTCGACGATTTCCTCCTGCCTCAAGCGGTTGCGCTGCCGTTTCAGCTCTTCGCTTCCCTGCTCCAAATGGCGTAACGCCGTTTCCATCTGCATCAGACGCATATGGTTTTCCACCCGGATGGAGCGTAATAATAACGCCAGCAGATTGTGAAATAGATAATGTTCGGCGACGCCGGCTGCAATACGCGGAGCGGGTTCGTGGGTAAGCGGCAGATAGCCGCCGGCTGTGCGCCCGTTGCCGGGCAGCGGCAGCAGTCTCCGGATATTGATTTTATCATCGTCGCGGATGCAGGCAATCAGCCCGGATTCGCCGCTACGCCCGCGCCTCAGTTCATTGATGCCCGCCAGGATACGATCGATCGCCACGGGGGCGTCCAGCCCGCCGTTGGCGCCGCCGATGCATAGCAAAGCGGCGCCGCCGACGAGGCCATGCAGACGTTCGCCGAACAGCAGCGTCGGACATGACGCGCCGTCCGCGTTACGCCAGGCGCGGATTACGTCTTCGTTAAAGCTGCCGCAGAATCCGCGTACCGAACCGAACAGCAGCCAGATGTCGTAAGCAGGCTGCGAGGGCGCCGGCAGCGCTTCGGCCAGATCGTCCAGCGCGGCGGATAAGCTTTGCACCACCAATTGCTGGGCGGCTTCGTTTCTGCCGACGCGATGCAGCTCGGCAAGCGCGAAACTGCGCATGGCGCCGAGTATGCCGGACAAGTCGTCATACAGGTTAAGGCGCGCATCTATTTCGCGGCGCAGGCTCATGGGGCGGCAAGCCCGTCACGCAGCAATTCCAGCCAGCGCGCTTTGGGCGTGTCCAGCTCCAGGTCGTGCGTCCGCAGTTCGCTGATGATTTTAGTCAGCTTTGCGACGGCGGTTTCCGGCTGAAAGCCGTCGAGCAGTTTTTCACCATAGGCCAGCAGCCACGCCAGATGGGCCTGTTCGGACAGAGGCTCCAGTTTGTCCTGCTTCAGCAGTTCGCGCAGCAGGCGTCCTCGCTGGAGTTTTTCTTCGACGCCGGCTTCCAGCCGCGTGCCAAAACGGGCAAACAGCTCCAGTTCCAGGAACTGCAGGTAGTCGAGGCGAATGTGCGCGGAGGCTTGCTTGATGGCGGGGTGCTGCGCCTTGCCGCCGATACGCGATACAGAGCGGCCGATGTCGATTGCGGGCAGGATGCCGGAAGCGAACAGCTTGCTTTCGAAATAAATCTGACCGTCGGTAATCGAAATCAAATTGGTCGGAATGTAGGCTGACAGTTCGCCTTGGCGCGTTTCGATGATGGGCAGGGCGGTCATGCTGCCGCTGCCGTATTCCGGCGACAGCGCCGTGGAGCGCTCCAGCAGCCGGGAGTGCAGATAAAATATATCGCCCGGATAGGCTTCGCGTCCCGGCGGGCGTTGCAGCAGTAGCGACAGCTCGCGATAGGATTGAGCATGGCGGCTAAGGTCGTCGTATACCACCAGCGTATCGCGCCCCTGGCGCATCCAGTATTCCGCTATCGCGCAGCCGGCAAACGGCGCGAGGTAACGGAAACCCGGCGTCGCATTGGCTTCCGCCACCATCATGACCGTGTATTCAAGCGCGCCCGCGGCACGAAGGGTTTCGAGCGTTCCGGCGACCGACGAGCGCGTTTGTCCGATCAGCACCACGATGCACAGCACGTTGCGTCCGCGCTGGTTAAGTACTGCGTCCAGCGCCAGCGCGCTTTTACCGACGCCGTCGTCGCCGATGATCAGCTGGCGCTGCCCCTTGCCGATCGGGATCAGCGTGTCGACGATCTTGCAGCCGGTATAGAGCGGTTCCTTGACGAAATCGCGTTCGATAATGGGCGGCGCGCCGGCTTCCAGCGGCTGGAACTGTTCGGGTTCCGTCAACGGCGGCCCGCCGTCCAGCAGGTTGCCCAGCGGATCGATCACCCGACCCAGCAGCGCCGCGCCGACGCCGATTTCCAGTTTGCGCCCGATGTGCTGCACGGCCATTCCGGCTTTGACGCCTTGATTCTGCGATAGCAGTATCGTGCCGAGCATGTGTTTGCCCAGTTGAAACACCAGTCCGGTGCTGCCGTCGTCGAAACCGATCAATTCGTCCAGACGCGCGCTGGGTAGACCGCGTACCCAGGCGATGCCGTCACCGACTTCGGCGACATAACCCCGCTCGGACAACCGCAGGCCGAAACGGTAAGGCTTCCGGCCTGCGCCGCCGTTTTTTGCTGTACGCTGCGTATCAGACATGGCCGGCGCAGCGTCGGAAGAATGCCAGTTCCGCGGCGATATTGGCATCCAGCCGGCATTCGCCGATTACGGCGCATAGCCCTGCGATCAATGCCGGGTTTTCCCTGAAAACAATATTCAGCTTCCGTCCCGCCGTTGCCGCCAGCGCTTGGGATACGGCGGCGCGTTGCATTGCGTCAAGCGCATGAGCACTGCTGATTTCGGCATCGGTGCTTAGCGAGGATGCGGCCCTTTGTAACGCATCGTGTTCTTCGGCGGGTAGAGCGGCCAGATCTTCGAGGAATAAACCAACGATGGCCAGAGTCAGTTGCGGCGACGCCAGTCGTTGCAGCAGCGCCGCGGTTTGTGAATAAGCGGTGATGGCTGCCTCACGGGTGACAATTGCCTTGCCGGCCGCGTTTAGCGCGTCATTGCGGGCGCGTAGCCGGGTTGCTTCATCCGCCAGAGATTTTTCGAGTTTCGCCAAACCTTCCGTGCGCGCCTGATTGAGCTGTTCTTCCAGATGTCTGCGGCTGCTTTCGCGTTCAAGCTCCCATTCGGCCAAACGCGACTGGTATTGCTTGAGCAAGGTTTCAGCTTCGTTGCGCATTTGTTCGGCTGCCAGACGTTCCTCGCCGATCCGCCGCCTGCGTTCGTCCAGCAACGCGAGTACCGGGCGATACAGGAAATGCCGCAGTATCCACATCAGCACCAGGAAGTTCAGAATCTCCAGGATAAATGTCGTCCAGTCGAATTGCATCATGTTAAGGTTACCATTGTTGGTTACATGCTATTCTGAATGGGTAACTCCGCACTTCTACAGTAGCTTATTTGATACTGTACGCGGATTTGTCCTTTTCCGCACGCATTCCAATGCCGGACTGATCTGCTCAAACGTCTCTTTAATTATTATCGCAAAGTTTTTTGTCGCTATTCAGTTACGTTTCCTGTCGCTGTAGACATGGGTATCTACACAAGTCAATAAGTCATTGTTTATAGTCCCCTCTCCCTAACCCAGTGTTTCCGGGCTATCCTGCCCGGAACCCTGCGGGCGAGCCGCGCTCGACCAAATACGTTCCTGACGTATTTGTCCCGCAGGAGAGGGATTTTGTGTAGATGCTTATGCGCCGTAGGGGCGGGCTAAAGCCCGCTCCTACAAAATAGATCGCCTGGATTTTGTTGGTGTAATCCTGAAACAAAAGTCATGTCAATAGACTGTGATGGGTAGTGTAAGAAAACAATGTGATTCCGGCAGGGCTGGCTTGTCCTGAGGGTGGTCGAAGGGATAGCCGGAATATACAGACGCCATGGTCTGTCCAGGGCGTAGCCGAGAGGGTATTGGAGTAGCGTCCCTTTTGGCTGGATACCGGCGCAAATCCGCTTGAAATGGATTTGCATTTACCCGTAGAGCGTTGGGCAGGGTAGCCCGATGTGAGTCCATGCCGATACGACGATTTTTGTAAACCTATGGTATTTGATGTTTTTCATAAGGATAACCGCCACGCGCAGGTTCCGCTGACTGGAGCTTTATGGTTTTTGCAACTCTTCAGCAGCTTCGGGTTTTTGTCGCTTGAGAGGGCTGTGGGGTGGGCGGTTTGACGAGAGAGTCTGCGGCCAGGGTGGCCGCAGAACGAGTCTACGGATGGAATTTACAGCGCAGTTAATGGATCGAAACGCTTCCGGTGTGTCTCGACGGCTTTACCCCCTTGACCCAATGTCGTTAGCTGAATGGTTGTCGACCATTTATCACCCTTACTTTTTTCGTTTTCCATTATACATGGACGGCTTTTTAAGCGGACGGCAGACGGATTTGCCTGATGCCGTTTTGTGCCGCAATCAGCTCTTCGGAGCAAAATCGAAGAGAGCGATCGCGTTACTTCAGCACGCAGGCCGCCTAAGCCGATTAATTAGATATGTAAGGCGTCAACCCTGCAGTTTGCTTTTCAGTAAATCATTCAACTGCTGCGGATTGGCTTTTCCCTGCGTCGCTTTCATGGCCTGACCGACAAAAAAACCGAACAGTTTATCCTTGCCCGAGCGGTATTGCGTCAATTGTTCCGGGTTATCCATAAGTATCTGATCGATTATGGCTTCAATGGCGCCGCTATCGGTTATCTGGCGCAGGCCCTGCTTTTCTATCACAACATCGGCTGTTTCGCCGCTTTCCCAGATCACCTCGAACACCTGCTTGGCGATTTTGCCGGAGATGGTGTCGTCGGCTATCAGTTTTACCAGGCCGGCCAAACGCGCCGCTTTGAGCGGACTGTCCTCGATTTCCAGGCCGGCCTTGTTGAGCGCGGCGGACAAATCGCCCATCACCCAGTTGGCGCACAGTTTGGCGTCGCAGCCGGCTTCGATCGTCACGGCTTCGTAATAATCGGCCAGATCACGTGTTGCGGTCAGCACCAGCGCATCGTAATCGTTCAAGCCGTATTGCGTTTTGAAACGGTCTCGCTTTTCATCGGGCAGTTCCGGCAATTGTCCGCGCACCTGTTCGATAAAATCGGCGTGGATTTCCAGCGGCAGCAGATCGGGATCGGGGAAGTAGCGGTAATCGTTGGCTTCTTCCTTGCTGCGCATCGAACGGGTTTCGTCCTTGACTGAATCGTAAAGACGCGTTTCCTGCACCATCGTGCCGCCGCTTTGCAGCAGCTCGATCTGGCGCTCGACTTCGAAATTGATCGCCTTTTCGACAAACCGGAACGAGTTCAGATTCTTGATTTCGGCGCGCGTGCCGAACTCCTTTTGACCTTTGGGACGCACCGACACGTTGGCGTCGCAGCGGAACGAGCCTTCCTGCATGTTGCCGTCGCAGATGCCGAGATAACGTACCAGCGCATGCAGTTTCTTCAGGTAGGCTACCGCCTCTTTCGCCGAACGCATATCCGGTTCGGAAACGATTTCCAGTAGCGGCGTGCCGGCGCGGTTGAGGTCGATGCCGCTGTAACCGTCGAAATCCTCATGCAGGGATTTGCCCGCGTCCTCTTCCAGATGCGCTCGCGTCACGCCGACGATCTGCTCTTCTCCTTCCACCAGTATGCTGAGCTTACCCTTGCCGACGACCGGCAGATCGTACTGACTGATCTGGTAGCCCTTGGGCAGGTCGGGATAAAAGTAGTTCTTGCGCGCGAACACCGAAACCGGCGCAATGTGCGCGCCGATGGCCAGTCCGAACCTGATCGCCATGCGCACCGCCTCGGCGTTCAATACCGGCAGCACGCCGGGCAAGGCCAGATCGACGGCGCAAGCCTGGGTGTTGGGTTCGGCCCCGTAAGCGGTCGGCGCGCCGGAAAAAATCTTGGATTGCGTGGCGAGCTGAGCATGTACTTCCAGCCCGATAACTGTTTCCCATTCCATAAATATTCCTTATCGTGTTCTCAAGCACCGTGATTACGCAAATGCGCCGGGCGTTTTTTGGTGCCAGTCAGTTTCCTGCTGGTAGCGATGCGCTACGTTCAGCAGGCGGCCTTCGGAAAAATAACTGCCTAAAATCTGCATGCCGACCGGCAGCCCGCCGGAAAAACCGACCGGAATGGACATGCCGGGCAGCCCGGCAAGATTGACGGCGATGGTATAGATGTCGGACAGATACATCGCCAGCGGGTCGCCGCCTTTTTCGCCGAAACGGAACGCGACGGAAGGCGCGGTCGGTCCCATGATCACGTCGACCTGCTCAAAAGCCTGCTTGAAATCCTCGCTGATCAGACGGCGTATTTTCTGAGCCTTCAGATAGTAGGCGTCGTAATAACCCGCCGAAAGCACATAGGTGCCGATCAGTATGCGCCGCTTGACCTCGGCGCCAAACCCTTCGCCGCGCGAACGCGTGTACATATCGCTCAGATCCTTGGGGTTGTCGCAGCGGTAGCCGTAGCGGACGCCGTCGAAGCGTGCCAGATTCGATGAACATTCCGCGGGCGCAACCACGTAGTAGGCCGGTACGGACAAGTGCATGTGCGGCAGGGATATCTCGTGTACCGTCGCCCCCAGTTTGCGATACTCGGTTATTGCAGCTTCTATACTGCGCGCAATATCGGCATCCAACCCTTCCCCGAAGAATTCTCTGGGCAGGCCGATTTTAAGACCGGCCAGGTTATCGTTCAGGCTTGCGGCGTAGTCGGGAACCGGCTGGTCGACGCTGGTGGAATCGCGATCGTCGAATCCCGCCATCGTTTGCAGCATCAACGCGCAGTCTTCCGCCGTTTTCGCCATCGGTCCCGCCTGATCCAGGCTGGATGCGAACGCAATCATGCCGTAGCGCGAAACACGTCCGTAAGTCGGCTTCAAGCCGGTGATGCCGCAAAACGCCGCCGGCTGGCGTATCGAACCGCCGGTATCGGTGCCGGTTGCGGCGGCGGTGAGACCGGCGGCGATCGCCGCAGCAGAACCGCCCGACGAGCCGCCCGGCACCGTGCCGGTATCCCAGGGGTTTTTAACCGGGCCGTAATAGCTGGTTTCATTGGAAGAACCCATTGCAAACTCGTCCATATTCAGTTTGCCGAGCATGACCGCGCCGGCCTGATTATAACGATCCACTACCGTGGCGTCGTAGGGCGAAATGAAGTTGTCCAGCATTCTGGAACCGCAACTGGTGCGCACTCCCTGGGTGCAGAAAATATCTTTCTGCGCGATGGGAACTCCGGTCAGCGTCGAGGATAGTCCGGCGGCGATGCGCTGGTCGGCGCGTTGCGCCTGCGCCAGGGCCAGTTCTTCTGTAACGGTGACATAAGCGTTAATGTCGGGGTTGAAGCGGGCTATGCGCTCAAGAAAGGCGCGCGTCAATTCCTGACTGCTGAATTCCCGGCGATGCAGGCCGCTTGAAAGCTGGGCTAAGGTTTTAGTGTGCATTCATACATCTCGTATCATTAAAAAGGGGCGGATAAGCGCGCTTATTCGATGACCTTGGGGACCAGATAAAGTCCTGCTTCGGTAAGAGGCGCCTGCGCCAGAAAAGTATCGCGCCGGTCCGGTTCGCTGACTCTGTCCGGACGCAGCCTTTGCATTTGATTCAGCGGATGCGCCAGGGGCGCGACATTATCAGTGTCAATACCGTCCATTTGCTCCACAAATCCGAAAATCGATGAAAGGTCATGCGCATAAGCTTCGACCTTGTCGTCATCAATGGCCAGACGCGCCAGCCACGCCACAGTATTCACTTGTTCTTTGCTAAAGGACATTATCGTTTTCCTAGTCTGTTTATATCTATATAATACCTCATGTCTTGCTCTACCCCCCACTCCTTGCTAAATTAGACGCTTTTTAACGAGATGTGAATACCATCATGTTTAAACAGTTGCGCGGTTATTTTTCGAATGATCTATCCATAGACTTGGGTACGGCCAATACGCTGATCTATATCCGCGGCCAGGGCATCGTGTTGAACGAACCATCCGTCGTAGCGGTAAGAGAGGATCGCGGGCGCGGCGCCAAATCGGTAGTGGCGGTAGGCGTAGCGGCCAAATCGATGCTGGGGCGCACCCCGGGCAACATCACCGCAATTCGTCCGCTCAAGGACGGGGTCATAGCCGACTTTACCGTCACCGAAAAAATGCTGCAGTATTTTATTCACAAGATACACCGCAGCAAGCTGCTCAGACCCAGCCCCCGGGTGTTGATATGCGTGCCGTGCGGATCGACGCAGGTGGAACGGCGCGCGATCAAGGAGTCGGCGGCAGGGGCCGGCGCGCGCGAAGTGTTTCTGATCGACGAGCCGATGGCCGCGGCGGTAGGCGCCGATTTGCCGGTTGATGAAGCCTGCGGCTCCATGGTGGTCGATATTGGCGGAGGCACATCGGAGGTCGCCGTGATTTCGCTGAACGGCATCGTTTACTCGGCGTCGGTGCGTATCGGCGGCGACAGGCTGGACGACGCTATCATGACCTATGTGCGCCGCAACTACGGCACTTTGATAGGAGAAGCGACGGCAGAGCGTATCAAACATGAAATAGGCACTGCTTACCCCGGCAGCGAACTGAAGGAAATTGAAATCAAGGGACGCAATCTGGCCGAAGGCATACCGAGAAGCATCGTATTGAACAGCAATGAAGTGCTGGAGGCCATGCAGGAACCGCTGGCCGGCATCGTCGGCGCGATCAAGGTTGCGCTGGAGCATACGCCGCCGGAATTGGGCGGCGACGTCGCCGAGCGCGGCATCATGCTGACCGGCGGCGGCGCGTTGCTGAAAAACCTGGATCGCCTGATCGCGGAAGAAACCGGTTTACCCGTGCTGGTAGCGGAAGACCCGCTGACCTGCGTTGCGCGCGGCGGCGGCAAGGTGCTGGATATGCTCGACGATAAGGGCATCACACCTTTTGTGATGGAATAATGACCTTTGCCGGAGCTTATTTTTTAACACGGGGGGCAACGCCATAAAGCCGCCACCATTATTCGTACAAGGGCCATCACTCAACCTTCGATTGCTACTTTATGTCGCGGGATCCCTTGCCTTATTGATCTTTGGGCAACATCCTGTGTTGACTACCGCACGCTCGGTATTGGCTGTAACGCTCTATCCTCTGCAGCAACTTGTTTCCATGCCGAGCAAGACGCTTGACACGCTTAAAGAGACATTTGTCTCATACCGTACCATGGCCAGGGAAAATGAGCGCTTGCGAGAAGAAGATACGCTGCTGAAGGCGCGGTTGCTGAAACTGGACGCGCTCGAACAGGAAACACTGCGCCTGCGCGCGCTGATCGACTCATCCGTCAAGCTGGGTGAGCAATACCTGATAGCCGAGCTGCTGCATGTCAGGGTTTCGCCGCACGAGCAGGTCATCGTAGTCAATCGGGGATCCCGTTACGGGGTTTATCCCGGGCAGGCCGTGATCAATGCAAAAGGCGTGGCAGGACAAGTGCTGCGGGTAACGCCCTTTACTGCCGACGTAGTGTTGATTACCGATTCCAGCCATGCCATACCGGTACAGGTGAATCGCAGCGGCGTACGCACCATAGCTCAAGGCACGGGGAGGGCGGGCTGGCTTGCGTTGCCCTATCTGGAACCCAACGCGGATGTCAAACCCGGTGATTTGCTGATCACATCAGGAATTGGAGGCGTATTTCCGGAGGGATATCCGGTCGCTACCGTCGCAGACGCATCTTCCACGGATGCGCCTCCGGGCAGACTGGTCGCGATACCGGTCGCCGAACTGGATCAAACCCGCGAATTTTTAATAGTATGGTCCCAGTCAGAGCCCGCTGCATCCGCCCAGCTCCCGTCGGCACCACAGAATATGACCGGAACCGCGCCACCTCATGAAACACGTTAACCCCTACGCGCTCGGGGTCATTGTCGCAAGCATCGGTTTGGCAATGATGCTGCGTATTGCCGCGGAGTCGCCTATCCTGGCGGCTATCAATCCTGATTGGGTGTTGATGTTCGTTCTCTACTGGAACATGGCGGCGCCGTCGCGAGTAGGCATAGGTTTCGCCTGGGTAACGGGGCTGTTCATGGACGTATTGACGGGGCGGTTGCTGGGTCAGCATGCGCTGACCTACACCATAGTCGCCTATCTCTGCATCCGGCTGCATCGTCAGCTTAGAAATCATACGCTGTTGCAGCAATCGTTGATTATATTGCTGTTGCTGCTGATAGATCAGCTGCTGATTTTCTGGACACAAAAAATCAGGCAGGTTGACAGCATAGACTGGTTATACTGGGCCGCGCCTTTTACCGGCGCGTTGCTGTGGCCCATGGTTTTTATGGTTTTGAGACATGTGCGCCGCAGCTTCAATGTTGCGTGAACAGGATCCGCCAGCGACATAGATGGACAAAGATCTTTCTCTAACCGATAGGTTGCGGGAAAACCGCATCTTTCTGAACCGGATCGCCGTTAGTGTATTTGTCATGGGACTGGCCATCCTCGGACTGGTGATACGGCTGGTTTACCTGCAAGTCGTCGGACACGGCTATTACAGCACCCTGTCCAATGACAACAGGGTGAAAGTGGCGGCCCTGCCTCCGCAAAGAGGCATCATTGTGGATCGAAACGGTGAAGTGCTCGCGAGCAACTTTCCGACGCGAAGCCTGGAGTTGATACCGGAACAAATTTCCGACATCAAGAAAACCCTGGCCGACCTACAGACCTTGCTGAATCTCGGCGACGATGAGATACAACGCTTCAACTCAACGCGTACCCGGCACAAACCCTTCGAAAGCATACCGTTGCGCGAGCAGTTGACGGACGAAGAAATTGCGCGCATCTCGGTTCGGTTGCCGCACTACCCAGGCGTCAGCATACGCACGCGCTCTTTACGCGTTTACCCTTATAGCGGGTTGACGGCGCACGCAATAGGCTATGTCGGACGGATCAGCGAAGCAGACATGCAGGAGCTGGATGCTTCGGTCTATAGCGGCACCTATCATATCGGTAAAAGCGGCGTCGAAAAAACCTACGAGTCGGTGCTGCACGGCAAGACCGGTTACGAAGAAATGGAAACCAATGTTCAGGGCCGCTCCATCAACGTCATCGGCCGCCGTGATTCTGTGGCGGGAGCCGATCTACAGTTGTCGTTGGACATACGTCTGCAGAAGATAGCCTACGATGCGCTCGGAGAGTATAACGGCTCGGTGGTTGCAATCGAACCGTCGACGGGGCAGGTGCTGGCGATGGTCAGTAAACCCAGTTTCGATCCCAATTTGTTTGTACAGGGCATTAAGCGAGCCGATTTTGAAAATCTGCAACTTTCTCCTGATCGCCCGCTATACAATCGCGCCTCCCGCGGCATTTACCCTCCCGGGTCGACGATCAAACCGTTCATGGCGCTCACCGCGCTGGACAGCGGGCAGATGACTGCCAGCCAACGCGTTCACTGCCCCGGATTCTTCAGGTTGCCGAACTCCGAACATAAATATCGCGACTGGAATAAGCAGGGACACGGCTCTGTCGATATGAAACTGGCCATTACACAATCGTGCGACGTGTATTTTTATAGTCTGGCTTTACAGATGGGTATAGACCGCATCCACAACTATTTGACGCGCTTCGGCTTTGGACAGAAATCAGGCATCGACCTCGATAGCGAAAAAGCCGCGTTGCTGCCCTCGCAGGAATGGAAGCGTAAAAAAAGGAAACAACCCTGGTTCGCAGGCGAAACCGTTATTACCGGTATAGGGCAGGGTTATTTTCAGGCGACGCCGCTGCAAATCGCGCGTGCCGTCGCTATTCTGGCGAACAAGGGGAAAGTAATTACCCCGCGCGTTGTAGCCGGTATCAAGACACCGCTGGTCTACGATCCCCCTTTTCCCTTGCCCCGCCAGGAAATCATTCCGATCAGCGAGGCCAACTGGCGCACGGTAGTTAGTGCGATGATCGATGTCATACACAGCTCACGCGGCACCGCCAAGAGTATTGCTCACGGACTCGATTACCAGATAGCGGGCAAAACCGGCACCGCCCAGGTCTTTACCGTACAGCAAAACCAGAACTACAAATCCATGCATGTGACGGAAAAGCTGAAGGATCATGCCTGGTTTGTCGCCTTTGCGCCGGCGGACAATCCTCAGATAGCTATTGCCGTTATCGCGGAAAACGGCGGGCACGGCGGTTCGGTAGCCGCACCCATAGCAAGGCTGGTCTTCGACGCCTATCTGCATGGAGCAAAGCAGTAATGCCGCAAACTTCCCTGTTTCATACCAGCATACGGCTGACACCGATTTCTCCCAGGAATCTGTTGCGAAACCTGCATCTCGATGTGCCGTTGCTGACCGGGTTGCTGCTGCTGGCGCTGCTGTCGTTTGTCATTCTTTACAGCTCCGGCGGACAAAAAATAGAGGTTGTCCTCAGACAGGCCGGCCGACTCGGACTTGCCACCCTCGTCATGATGACCATTGCTCAGATACCGCCACGCTACTTCCAGCTTTACAGTCCTTTCCTGTATATGGCCTGTCTGATATTGCTGACAGCGGTGATGCTGGCGGGCAAAGTATCGCTCGGCGCCCAGCGCTGGCTGGATCTGGGCGTGATACGCTTTCAACCGTCGGAAATGACCAAACTCGGCATGCCGATGATGATAGCCTGGTTCATGGCGCAACAATCGCGCATCCCTCAGGCATTCGATATCGCGGTGGCCGGACTGCTGATATTGATTCCTTCGGCAATGATCGCCAAGCAACCGGATCTGGGAACCGCGCTGCTGGTCGGCACTGCAGGCGCGGCGGTGCTTTTTCTGGCGGGTATCAGCCGGGTTTACATTCTGACCCTGTTGCTCATGGGAGCTTCCGTTCTGCCGGTTGCCTGGCATTTCCTGCATGCATATCAACGCGACCGCATATTGACTTTTCTGAATCCCGAGTCGGATCCGCTGGGGCGCGGCTATCACATCATCCAATCAAAAATCGCGATAGGTTCGGGCGGCATCTATGGCAAGGGCTGGCTTGCGGGGACGCAATCGCACCTCGAGTTTCTGCCGGAGCGATCCACCGATTTTATTTTTGCCGTTTTTGCCGAGGAATTCGGCTTGCTGGGCTGTTTCGTGCTGCTTGCCATCTACCTGTTTATTCTTGCGCGTTGCCTGTATATTGTCGTTGAGGCCCGTGAACGCTATAACCGCCTGTTGAGCGGCTCTTTGACTCTGGTTTTTTTCGTCTATATATTCGTTAATATAGGCATGGTGATCGGCATCCTGCCGGTTGTTGGCGTTCCTTTGCCGCTGATCAGTTATGGCGGCACTTCCATGGTCACCCTGATGGCCGGATTCGGCATGCTGATGTCCATACACACCCACCGTAAACGTTATAGCTGATTATGCACATGAAAATAGCCGGTTTTTTCCATTTGCTTCTGTTACTGGTCGTCGCTTGCTTATCGCCCGGAGTGTATGCGGGTGAAGGCATTGCCGAACGGCCCGATGTGCGCGCGTTTATCCAGAGCATGGCCAATCGCTTTAACTTCGATGAATCCGATCTGAACCAGCTATTCAACCAGGTTGTCATACAGGACAAGGTTCTCGAATTGATTTCCAAACCTGCGGAATCCAAGCCCTGGTATGCATACAGAAAGCTGTTGCTGACCGATGAGCGGGTACAGGAAGGCGTCGCATTCCGGGAAAAATATGCGCAGGATCTGGAAAAAGCGGAAATGCGCTATGGCGTCGCGCCGGAAATTATTGTCGCGATCATCGGCGTCGAAACCCGTTACGGTCAGAAGATGGGCAACTACCGCGTCATGGATGCGCTGGCTACCCTGTCGTTCGAGTACCCGCGTCGCGCAGAATTTTTCCGCAAGGAATTACAGAGCTATTTGCTGCTTTGCCGGGACGAAGGCGTTAACCCGATCGAACCCATCGGCTCCTACGCCGGCGCGATGGGCATACCCCAGTTCATGCCCAGCAGTTACCGGCGGTACGCCGTCGATCTGGATGGCGACACCCATCGCGATATCTGGAAGAGTCCGGCCGACGCGATCGGCAGTGTCGCGCATTACTTCGCGCAAAACGGATGGAGCGCCGGCGAGCCTGTTGCATTTTCCGCCACAACCAGCGGTACCGGTTATGCCCGCTTACTCGACAAGAGCCTGAGGCCGGCGCATACGCTGGAACAATTGAGTCGTGCAGGAGTTGACATAGATGCGCGTCTGTCAGGAAATACCCGTGCCCATCTGCTGAGCCTGGAAGGCGAATCAGGATCTGAGTACTGGGTCACATTCAATAATTTCCATACCATCACCCGCTACAACCACAGCCCGCTTTATGCCATGCTGGTATACCAGCTGGCTGATGCCATCAAATCTCAGAACAATACGAAGCGCTGACGCTATGTAGCCGACGGCTTTCAGCTTCTGTGAATCAAAAAGCTTCGCCTTCGCCAAAACGACGTCCTCGCAAGTCGAAACGCAGGGCCAATCCGGGGAAAGGGCAAGTATGGCGGGCATGGCCCCTGCTCGCCGTTGAAAGCACGGCATTAATTCTCGTCGCTCTTTTGGCTGTTATCGCGGCGCTTGGGTTGGCCGCTGCGAAGTTACACGGAACCGGCTTGTGGGCCAGCTTGCTGCCTTTTGCCTCCGTGGTGCTGGCGCTGGCCGTCAGCGGCGGATGCTGCGGATGGCTGTGGATCATGCTGCACCGCCGCCTTGTAAGTATAAACAGGCTGCTGCCCGTCAGCTTTGCCGTCGCGCTGGCCGCCACTTCGGGTTATCTCGCCTCGCGCGATGAGTTTTTACAGGAAGTCAGGCATCTGCGCATACTGACAGGCGGTCCGCGCGAAGCCGAGCGCGTTAGCCTGACGCACCAGGTCTTTGCCGCTTACCGCCGCTCCGATCTGCCGCAACTGCAACTGATAATGAAACGGGCGGCGATTTTCCTGCCTGTGATACGTGAAGCTGCTGCACAGTATCAGGTTAATGAGGAAATTATGGTCGGTATCGCGGCTACGGAGTCCTCGTTTATACCGCGCGACAGCAAGGATGGCGGACGCGGATTGTTTCAAATTACCCAACCGCCGAAAAGCGCCGTCGACAGCGTCAAGAAATGCTTGCTGCTGCAAGCGCCGGACTGGCTGAACGACAGGCATAACGCTTATGCCGCCGCGGCGACTTTCCGCATTTATCTCGAAGAAATGCATGACGATTTGTTTCTGGGGCTGTTGGCTTATAATATAGGTCCAAAAAATGGCGGATTGCTTTCCATCATGGGGCAATACGGCGCTCACGATTTTATAAGCATACAGCCTTATCTGCAAAACCTGCCCAGAGATTACCCGATACGCGTATTGACCGCGGCGCTGGCATGGCGGTTATGGCAAGGCGAAGGCCGACTTCCTCGCTATGAGGAAGAAAACAATGCGCTGCATATACAAAACACCGGCGTGCCGGGATTATAACGGCAGGCTGAGAAATCGTTGAAAGTAACCGTTTGCTTTGGAGCTGCGGATAAGGCGGTCGCGGCAAAAGTCGCGACGCCTCCCCATTTTAATAAATCGGATTACAATGCATAGGCTTCCATCATTTCGTCTCAGCTCTCACTTGCCTGCTTTGGTCAGTCAACTGTAGCCCTGGGTAACGCGCTTAAATATCTCCGGGCAGTCGCTGTGAAACGGGCTTGCAGGTTCAACGGCTAATTTGCGTCTTCATTCATGGATTATCCGATAGACAAACGTGCTGAAAAGTCGGATGATGCCGCACTTCCTTCATAGTTTGCACAACTCCTCGTTGTATTTGTAGATATAGCCATGCGGCCAGATTCCAACACCAGCGTACCAAGCCTGATCGACCGGTTTGGACGCAGTATCAACTACCTGCGTATTTCGATTACGGATCGCTGCGATTTTCGCTGTGTCTACTGCATGAGCGAAAATATGACCTTCCTGCCGCGCGCGCAACTGTTGACGCTGGAAGAAATGCTATGGATCGCGCAGGCATTCGTCGAGTTGGGCGTGAGCAAGATCAGGATTACCGGTGGCGAACCATTGATACGGCGCGGCGCGCTCCCTTTTATGAGGCAAGTCGGGCTGCTTCCCGGCCTGAACGAACTGGTAATGACCACCAACGGTTCGCAATTGTCGGAAAGCGCGGTGGAATTACGTGCGGCCGGGGTCAAGCGTATCAATATCAGTCTCGATACCCTCGATCCGCGGCGTTTCAGGGAAATAACCCGAACCGGAGATTTGCCGCGTGTCCTGAATGGCATTGATGCCGCCATCGCCGCCGGTTTTGAGCGCGTCAAGCTGAATGCCGTGGTGCTTAAAAACCGTAATCACGAAGATGCGACCGAGCTGGCCGCTTTTGCGGTCGAAAAAAAAATCGACATCAGCTTTATTGAGGAAATGCCTCTGGGTAACATAATCGATCATGATCGCAGTCAGTCGTATTATTCCAGCGACGAAATTCGTCGCGACCTGAACCGGCGCTTCATGCTGCTGCCGGTCACCGAGTCCAGCGGCGGCCCTGCGCGCTATTTCCGTATTGCCGGCACAGTCACGCGCATCGGTTTCATCTCTCCGCACAGCCATAACTTCTGCGGCGACTGCAATCGCGTCAGATTGACGTCCGAGGGCCGTTTATTGCTCTGCCTGGGTAACGAACATTCGGTCGATCTCAAGCGCGTGGTGCGTTCTCATCCGGGCAACATGGAAAAACTCAAGGGCGCCATTGTTGGCGCAATGAAAATCAAACCGGAACGCCATTTATTCGAACTGACCGGACAACCTGTTATTTTCCGGCATATGAACGCTAGCGGCGGTTAGCGGTTATGAGCGAAGAAAAGCCTGAAAAAGCAACAATTATTGTGGTGTGCTGTACCTGTCCTCAGGAAAAGGCCGCGGAACTGGCCCGGTTTGTGATCGAATCGCAACTGGCGGCTTGCGTCAATATACTCCCGGAAGTGCGATCGATTTACCGTTGGAACGATAAAATCTGCGACGAGACCGAAAGTCTGCTGCTGATCAAAACCGGGCAGGCGAACTATGCGGAGCTGGAGCGCAGTTTGCGCGAGCGCCATCCATACGAGGTGCCTGAAATTGTCGCGATACCGATAGAACGGGGTCTTCCCGATTATTTACAGTGGGTAGCTTCATGCATAGGTACAGACGCTTGCGCCGGCTGACATTGTTACTGCTGTTTTTCACCGGCTGTTCGTATGCCGCCGATCCTTTATCGATCCTGCAGTCCGGCGCACAGAAAGCGGCCGGACTTTTTCAGCAGGACGATTTGCTGCCCGCGGATCAGGCTTTTCATTTTATAGCTGAAATCAAGGATAGCCGCACGCTGCGCGTGAGCTGGCAGATAGCCGAAGGATATTATCTCTACCGCGAACGTTTCATGTTTTCCTTGATCGATAGCCCCGGCGTCGAACTGCAAACGCCGCATATGCCCGCTGGAAAACAAAAACAGGAAGACAACGGCCCGGTAGAAGTCTATTATCATGAGGTCAGCTTCGATCTGCCGCTGCAGCGCAACGCAAACGCCGCGGTTAGCGTAAAGCTGCATGCCCGTTTCCAGGGGTGCGCCGAGCGCGGTGTCTGCTATCCGCCCATGGAAAAAAACGAGGTTCTGGATTTGCCTGTCTATATCGCCGGAGATGCTGCAAACCCGGCACAAAACCGGCCATCGGCTACAACATCTGCGGTTGCTCCGCTTTCCTCGTCCATGCATTCCGCCTTGATGTTGCCCGCAGCCATACTGCTGATAATAACAGCGGTTTACTTCGGGGCGTTGGATGGCTTGCCGGCTGCCGCAGACGCAGGTAAACGGCTAAAAAAAGCATTGATGCTGTCATTGCTGATCTGGGGCGTTTTGTTGCTCATCGGCGTAACTGCTGGCAACTCCAACCTTATGAACCCGCTTTCACCCCTTTCTTTCCCATAAGGGAACGCATGCAAAATAGCGAGGATAACTCTTGAAACGTTGGCTGGTTCTATCTCTTGTGATGGCGGCTGCATTTGCGGCCGGTATTTTGGGCGGACACGCAAGGCTCGCATCGTCTCCAAAAGCCGAGAGGCTGGACACTACGCTGTCCTTTTCGGATCATATGGGTAGCGCTCATCGTTTGAGCGAATGGCAGGGGAAATGGCTGGCGGTAAATTTCTGGGCGCCCTGGTGTACCCCCTGTCTTGAAGAGATTCCGCTTTTCACCGAGGCTCAGGCCGCTCTGGGCAGTCAAGGGCTGCAGGTTATCGGCATCGCACTGGACGATGCCGGCAATGTCGCGCAGTACCTGGCTGAAAAACCGTTAAATTACCCGGTATTAATGGGAGATGAAAATGGGGTTGGCCTGGCCGCCGCGCTGGGTAATGAATATGGCGTTCTGCCTTACACCGTTATTTTCGCCCCCGATGGTCATATCGCCCATACCCAATTGGGTCCGTTCCAGCAAACCGAGTTTGCGGACCTTGTTAAAGGACTGATGCGTTAAGGTTTTCTGTAAGCGAGAACGCTTACCGTGCAAATCGCGTAGCGAATACCACCCAGCCTCTCCCTCCGGGAGAGGCTGGGTGTGAGAGAAACCCTTCATGGGGCAAGCGTTTTTTTGCATGTTAAGGGGCTACACTTGCGCCATGAACGGTTAAAAACGAAGTTCCGTCTGCACAAAATAGTAATTGACGTGATTTTGATTGGCTGGGGCGCCGGGCGCTTCTTTGGCGAACCCGCCTTTCATCAATATTTGCCAGCCGACTTGAAATGCAAGATTGTCGAAGGCATCCCAGCGCCCGTTTAATTCCCAGGTTTGGCCCACGTAACTGCCCGAACTGCCGGTCGTGTCGACCAGATTAGCCTGCGACCATCCTGTCGATGACTTGTTATCGGCCAGCCACCAGTATCTGTTGGCAGCGACCAGAGAGAAATCGCGATGCGGAGTCAGAAATAAACGGTAGCCGGGCGTATTGATATTAGTGCGGTTGAACAGCGTCAATATGCCGGTAGGGCCGTAATCGAAGATGGGCGTTCCGAACAAGGGGTCGAAATGAGACGAAGCGTAGTCCCATTGAGCTACCAGGCGCGGGCTCCACGGCATATCGAACGTATAGCCTGACTCGACATGCTGATAAACCGAGCCAATATCCAGCACTGGCGCAGTGGCTGAAATACGCGCGCTGCCTGCCTGGCCGATGGATTCGATTTCGAAGTCCACTTCACCTTTTCCTGGGTGACGTTTCACACGAAAACCGGGCGTATACAGGCTACGGTTCAAGGACGAATAAGTATCGTTCCGGCCTTCGTGCAAATAATACAGATAAAGCTCAGCGCTGATTTGCGCGGGAAATTTTTTTGTCAGCAACGCGCCGGTAAAATAAGCGTCGGTTTGCGGACGATTCCATACGAGATCATTGTGCAGCAACTGGCCGGCGCCGGTAGGCAAAAGCTGTTCGGGGACATTGGCAAAAGCCAGCAGTTCCCAGCCGTTCTTGTCATCGTGCAGGCGTGCTTGCAAACCGGCGAACTGGTAAACGGTGTTGCCGAAGCGAAAGCGTGCGATCAGGCGACGGCTGGCGACATCCATGGTCATCCGGCCGCCTTTTATTTCGCTATCCAGACCGGACTGGAAAATATCGCGACCTATCCAGGCTGCGTAAATCTGAGCAAAATTGCCCGCATTGGACATCGCGCTGGATAGCCTGTCCGGATTGCTCGGGCCATACTGGCGGGCATCCCAGAATTCCACACCGGCGCGGAAGGTTTCGGTAAACCGCGCTTCCGCCCATAGTACCGACTGTATAGGTACCTGGTACTGGCCGGTCATGTCGCCCTTGATCCAGGGCGTATTATAGTTTTCATAACGCACTCGCTCTTCGAGCGTCAGCGAAATCCAGGAAGGCAGCCTGAGCATTTTTTGCAGACTCCAGTCCTGAGCGTCATCCCAGTGCGCCATGCCGGTCAGCTCGTCCTTGCGCAGACTCGCCACCGCGCCCAGCGTCTGGCGTGGCCGGTACTGGTGTTCCTGTGTTGCCGGTTCTTTCGGGTTCTGCTTGATTGACTTACCGGCACAGCCGATATCTGCCGGCTTGCCGGAGTTACACCTGTTTGCGGGAGTTTTTGCCTCGTTAGCGATATATTGAAAGTTCGCCACGCTTTCGGCGTTGGGCTCAACCGTGTCGGCAAAACCGCTTCCCAAAAACAAAACCAGTGAACCCGCCAGAGTAAAAACAAAACAGCGCTTCTGTTTAAAGACTTTCACGGGGTTGAAGTTATGCGACTGCGCGGAGACTTGGTTACGAAGGATACGCCGGGAAGGTAAGCGGTCTGAAGTGTCTTATCCGTAGACGTAATGATTGCGGATAAGGCATGGTATTACATTATACCCGCCATGCAAACGGCAAAAGGTAAAAAAGACTTACTCGCAGGGTAGCCGGTAAGTCTCGTTTCAGATACCGGGTCTAAAATCCTTAAGGCTTAAGTCTGGCAGGTGAAGGGTTGTTTTATAGAATAAAGAAGGCAGTGAATGCGCGCGGTAAATTGAATCGCGGGGATATGGCCGCCTGGGATAGGCGTGGCTGAATAAAAATCGAACTGCAGATGGGATACCGGCCATAAACCTGCCAGGATGAACGGCCTGAGTGATTGCTCTTCCGGTGCAATAATCACGACACTCAGGCTGTTCCTTATTCAAGCAGTTAAATATTAGAAACGGATTTCCGTTTGCACATAGTAGTAATTGACATTGTTTTGGTTTTTTGGAGCGTTTGGCGCTTTCAGGGCAAAGCTGCCTTTCTCCAATACCTGCCAGCCGACCTGAAAAGCAATGTTGTCATGGGCATCCCAGCGTCCGTTCAACTCCCAGGTCTGGCCTATGTAACTGCCTGCTTTACCCGAGGGATCGACCAGGCTTGCCGGCGACCATCCCATGGTCGATTTGGTATCAGCCAGCCACCAGAAGCGGTTGGCCACATAAAAAGTGAAGTCGCGGTGAGGGACCAGAAAAAAACGGTATCCGGGCGAATCGATATTGTTACGGGCAAACAGACTTAGAATACCGGTCGGGCCGTATTCGAATACCGTAGGCGCGTACAGGGAGTCGAAGTGCGACGACGCGTAATCCCATTGCAGCAGCAAGCGTGGATCCCAGGGCATATTGAAGGTATAGCCGCCCTGAACATGCTGCATGATCGATCCGACATCCAGCGTTGGCGCGGTAGCCGAAATACGCGCGGTACCCGCCTGACCGATGGTTTCGATTTCGAAATCGGGTTCGCCCTTGCGCGCGTTGCGGAACACGCGCATGCCGGGGCTGTACAGGCTGCGATTATAGGTATTCATCGGGCCTTCGTGCAGATAATACAGATACAGTTCGGCCTTGGTCTGCCAGGGCAGGTTTTTAGTCAAAAGAGAGCCGGTAAAATAGGAATCGTTCTGTGGGCGGTTCCAGACCAGATCGTTGTGCAGCAGCTGCGGCGTGTTGGAAGGCAATATCTGTTCCGGCACGTTGGCGAAGCTCAGCAACTCCCAGTCGCCGTCGCCGGGGCGCAAACGGGTCTGCACGCCGACAAACTGGTACTGGACGTTGCGAAACGCCGCGCGCGCAATCAAACGGCGGCTGCCGATATCCATGGTCATTTGACCGGCCTTGATTTCGGTATCCAGGTCGGATTGAAAAATATTTCTTCCTATATAAGCCGCGTAAATCTGCGCGAAGTTGCCTGCGTTGACGGTTGCATTGGTCAGCTTATTCGGATTGCTGGGGCCGTATGAGCGCGCGTCCCAGAATTCAGCGCCGACGCGGAACGATTCGGTGAGTCTCGCTTCCGCCCACAGCACCGACTGTATCGGCACGGCATACTGGCCGACCGTGGTTTTCGCTTGCCAGGGCGTGCCATAATTTTCATAGCGGACACGTTCTTCCAGCGTCAGCGATATCCATGACGGCAGCCCCAGTTGCTTGTGCAGGCTCCACTCCTGATGATCGTCCCATTTCGCCTTGCCGGTCAGTTCATCCTTGCGTTGACTTTCCATCGCTCCGAGCGACTGCCGCGGTCTGTAGTCGTAGTATTCCTCAGGAATGGATCCCTGCTTATCTTTCGCCGGCGTTTTGGCCGGGCTGATGCCCTGACCGGCCAGCTCGGAGGATAGCGCTGTACCGTTTTGCGAGGCCGCGGCGCTGGCAGACGCAGTTTTTTTCGGCCTTTGCGGCGCGGCAGGCGAAGTATCGTCAGCGGTTGCGGTCAGGACGGCGCTTTGCTCGTTTGTTACGGCTCCGCTGTTCTGTCCGGAAGGGTCTGCAAATCCGCTGCCGGAAAAAACAAGTAATATCAGCGGAACGAGTGAAAAGCATCCTCTTGGTTTCATGATGATCCTTTGGTGTCAGGTTATCGTTATGTTTTAATAAATATAATTGCGTTTGCATATAAGCGCAACAAACCCGACGGAAAACAGGTTATTTCACGAAAGTGTAATAATCGCTTACAACTCACGTAAGTCCGAGCCTATGCAGGATACGGGAGGCTTGTGGCGAAGATTTGTCAGGCATCCAAATATCAGCGCCGCTTTTCATGTGTCGAAATAGCGTGCATTATATATCATGATTGACATAACGAATAACCTGCAATCATCGAACGCTAAATTTTGGAGATCATCGAATGTTAAAGAAACGCCTTCCCGCCTTATTTCTGATCGGATTATTGACGTTCGCCGCAAGCGGACGGGCAATGGCCGATGTCATGGTTTTTGCCGCCGCCAGCCTTACCAACGCACTGACCGATATAGGCAAGTCCTTCCAGACGCAATATGGAATCCCGGTCAGATTTTCGTTCGCCTCGTCAGGCTCATTGGCCAAGCAGATTGAGCAAGGCGCGCCCGCAGACGTTTTTGTTTCTGCCGATTTGAAATGGATGGATCATCTGGGCAAGAAAGAGGTAATAGATAATGCTTCGCGCAAGAATCTGCTCGGGAACACAATGGTTGTGATCGCGCCGCGCGGAAAGGGATTCCAGGTCCGAATGTCTAAGGACTTCAACTTCGCATCTTCATTCTCCGGCAAGCTTTGCACAGGGGAAACCGAATCGGTGCCTGTTGGCATCTATGCAAAGGAAGCGTTGACCAATCTCGGGTGGTGGGAGTCCATGCATGCCCGTATCGTTGGCACAGAGGATGTACGTTCCGCGCTCAATCTGGTTGAGCGTGGCGAATGCGCCGCAGGCATCGTCTATGAAACCGATGCCAAACAAAGCGGTAAAGTGGACATAGTCGCCGCCTTTCCCGCCGAAACCCACGCAAAAATCGTGTATCCGTTTGCCCTGGTGCGCCACGAGTATCCTTTCAGAGATGGCACATCTTCGGAAGACGCAGTCAAATTTATGAAATATGTGACGGAGAAAGCTGCAAAGGATATTTTTACGCAATATGGATTCACAGTGCTGATTCGATAGCGTCATAAACCCACGCTGTGGATCTGATCTCTTCCATCGCCGCTGCATAAACCTTCATGCAGCCAATACCTTTTATTTAAGGTGATTTCCAGGATAGAACATACCCCTTCTCGCCGCATTATTTCAGCCCGTCGTTCCGGCAGAGCCTGTCTCGGGCTTGCTTGATCCGGGGGAAGGCCCGCGCGGAGAACCCAGACTCCATGGCGTGCCCTGAGCGCAACCGAAGGAATGGGTTCAGCGCAGGGTTCCTGGTCGGCCGGATAGCGGCAATCCATGCCGGCATGACGAACTGCGTAATATCTTTCAAGGAAATCACCTGACTGTCATGGTAGCCCTTTCGGTTCCGTTCGTTTCGAGCGTAACCGAAGAACTCAAGACGGACATGGAAAATCTTAACTTGACGTAATCGGCTTCTGCGTAAGCAGGGCTGTCGCATTCTTCATGAAATGAATTGTTTACTTTATCGATATATCAAATAAGATATGTTGAATGATAGCATCATAACCCTAAATAAAATAGGGTGTAAACAATGGATACTAAAAAAATCGGGCAATGCTGGCCGCAATCGGCAATGGCGGCGACATTATTTTCAATCGGCATGTCGGTAGCGGCTCACGATACGGGCGTGTCATCTTCAACCCTGGCTTCACCTTCATCCGGCAATATGCAGACATCGCAGCCGTCCGGGGGGATTTTTGGCGATGCGGTTGACGCATCCGGATCAGGCGAAGTTCATCTGACCCAGCCGCCGGCCGGGCTCATGGGGGTTTACATGGCCCAGGAAGGGCGCTTCATGTTCAATTACATGCCGATGTGGATGAACATGTCGGGCGATCAGTCCGGCACCGCCAGTATGAATCCGACTCAGGTGGCAACCACCGTGCCGGGCTACCCCAATTCCGCGCAGACCGTGCGCATAGTTCCCACGCAAATGTCGGTCAATGCGCAGATGCTTGGCGGCATGTATGGCCTCACCAAAGATATTAATCTGATGTTGATGGGAAGCTATATGTTCAAAAACATGAGCATGACCACTTTCAAAGGCATGGCGGGTTCCACTCAGCTGGGTTCGACCGAGCTGACTACGGGAGGCTGGGGCGATACCGCAGCGAGCGTGCTGGTCAAGCTGTTTGAAGGCGAGGGGCATGAAGTCCATGTTATCGCCGGCGTCAGCATTCCGACCGGCTCGATTACCGAAACCGGGCAGATGCTGTCAATTAATAACACCATGATGAACATGCGTTTGATGTACGGCATGCAACTCGGCGACGGTACCTACGATGCGCTTCCCGGCCTGGTGTATACCGGCAACTTCGAAAACCTTTCCTGGGGCGTGATGTACCGGGCGCGTTTTCCGATGCAAAGCTACAACAGCCAGGGCTGGCGCATGGGGAACTTCAACGAGGGTACCGGCTGGCTGGGTTACGCGGTTACCCACAATATCAACCTCACGTTTCGTGTAACCGGCAGCACGCAACTGGCAATCTCGGGCGCCGACCCGCAAATTTTTGGCATGTCGACAGGCGTCAACCCCAACAACTACGGTGGGCAGGTGGTTAATGGGCTGATCGGCATCAGTGGAAGAATGCCGTTATCAATGGTTGGCCTTTCAAGAGGAGGGATGCGCATCGCGCTGGAAGGAGGCGCGCCGTTTTACACGTATACCTATGGCGTGCAAACCTCGGAAAAGTGGTTAATCAACCTCTCTGCGGCGGTTCATTTTTAATTTCGGTAACTTTTCAGCAATCGGCTCTGGTGCCGGGGTAAGCGTGTCGATCAATCAGTTGCGCCGTGACTCCAGCCAGGCTGCAATCGGTCTCGCCGGCCTCGCCCAGCTCTTAGGCAGCGCATCACTGCCGCGGGCTGGGGCCGTTACTGAAAAAGTACTTTTGTACGAAAATTGTTCGTCCCTGAACACTGTCATGTCTTTATGGCAACGCGGAATAAAGCAATTCCTTTCGTTGTTCGACAAGAGCGCTTCCTTACGGCTCTAGTCAGAACAGGTTCTGAGCCGGTTGAGGAGGTGTATCAGTATGTCCATATCGCGCCGCTTTGATATTTGCGTCCGGGGGATAAAGCAAGAATGGCACTGATATGAGCGTTGGCACAGCATCTGCAAATAGAGAATCACAATTACCTGGAAGGGGATAGCAACGATGAAAACACGAGGTATCAAAAATGCCATTGGGCGATTGCACGGTGCGCGCAAATTGGGCAGCGCTACGCTGTTGGTCCAGGCCGAGGCGGAAGCCGAACATATTCTCACTCAGGCCAGGTCCTGGCTGGAAAGAACGCCCGCTCCGCCAGAAGGCGAGGAGGATGAGCGCTATGCACCAGTTGAACTGGCCGTCCAGGAACTTGAAAAGGCGCTTGCCGCTCCCGTGCCCGAACTACAGAGATCATAATCCATGTCCGTCGAATCCGCTGTTGCTTATATCAACCGCATGCGCACAGATGAGGTTTTCCGTCATGAAGTCAACCAGTTCGCAGAAGACGAAACCGCCAGTTGGGAGTTCATCGGGTGCAATGGTTACCAATTCACAATGGAGGAGTTCCGCACAGCCCAGGACGAGATCTACAGGGAGCACGGAATTACGCCGCTTTAGGGAAACTTCGCTGGGTTTTACCCAGTGAAGAACAATGTTCAGTTGCTCAATATAAAGCCGATGTATCGGGCGTTGGGCAACTTGAATCTATAGTGTGAGGCGTGTATATTCAAAACGATATATTTATATAGATATATAGTTAGCCCGCAAGTGCCCGCTCACCTGCCCCGACTTGGGAGCCGGCTGTTTCGTTCTCTTGAATGCCCCTCATAAAGACGTGTCGCCCGATGTTCATCCGTCAAATCCATTACCTGCTTGCGCTCGCCAAAACCGGACACTTCGGACGTGCGGCTGAAGCATGCAACGTTACCCAGCCTGCGTTGTCTACAGCGCTGCAACATCTGGAAGAGGAACTGAAAGTAACCATCGTGCAGCGTGACCAGCGCTTTCAGGGGTTTACGCCGGAAGGCGAGCGTTTATTGCAATGGGCGCGTATTCTGGCGCAGGACTGGGAAGGTATGCGCCAGGAAGCGGCGTTGTGCAATCAACAGCTGGTCGGTTCGCTACGCCTGGGAGCCATTCCTACTACGCTGGCAGTGGCGCCCCTTTTAACCGAGCCTTGCCTGGCGAAATTTCCCGGTGTCCGGATCAAACTGGTTTCGCTTTCCATGGAGGATCTGATCCAGCAACTCGATGGGTATGAGCTTGATCTGGGATTGACTTACCTTGAAGACCCCCGCCTCAAAGGTTTCCGGGTATTACCCCTGTATAGAGAGCGCCACGTGCTGTTGGCGCGCGATGCATCGTTCCGGGTAACCTCCGGGCATTTGAGCTGGGCTGATGCGGCGAATCTGCCGCTATGCCTGCTGACTCCGAATATGCAGAACCGCCGCGTCATAGACGCCGCATTTCGCGATGCCGGTGTGTACCCCAATGTGGCGCTTGAAACCGACTCGGTGTTCGCCCTTTATAGCCATGTCCGCTGCGCCGGGCTGTACAGCGTGGTTCCTCACAGTCTGTTGAGTCTGTTCGAGATGCGTCAGGAAGTCACCGTCATTCCGCTGAAACCGGAACTGTCGCGCCCGATCGGACTGATATCACGCAAGCAGGACAACACGCCTCCGGTACAGGAGGCGGCCTGGAATATTGCGCTTTCGCTCGATTTACAGGCGCGTTTCGATACCTTGATAAACGCCATGAATTGACGGATTAGCCCAAACAATTGGCCTGTTTCCCGCTTTCCCTTAAGAATTGCAATGCCCGGCCCGATGGCCGCGACCGCTACTGGCACTGATGGTGATCCAGTGAAATCAATTCATATCACACATATAAAAGGTAAAGAAACATGGCAAAAATCGTTTGTGTACTTTATGACGATCCCGTTGACGGCTATCCAACATCCTACGCGCGCGACGATCTTCCTCAACCGGCGCGTTACCCGGACGGACAGACGCTGCCTAGTCCCAAGAGTATCGATTTCAAGCCGGGAGCGCTGCTGGGCAGCGTTTCAGGCGAACTCGGGCTGCGTAAATATCTGGAGTCAAATGGTCATCAACTGGTCGTAACCTCCAGCAAAGACGGGGCCGACAGCGTTCTTGATCGCGAATTGCACGATGCTGAAATCGTCATTTCCCAGCCCTTCTGGCCGGCTTACATGACTGCCGATCGCATCGCCAAGGCCAAAAACCTGAAAATGATTGTGACTGCCGGCATCGGTTCCGATCACACCGATTTACAGGCAGCGATGGATCGCGGCATCACTGTAGCCGAGGTGACCTACTGCAACAGCAATAGCGTTGCCGAGCACGTTGTCATGATGACGCTGGCATTGGTTCGCAATTACATCCCATCCTATAATTGGGTGATAAAAGGCGGCTGGAACATAGCCGACTGCGTGGCGCGTTCTTACGATCTGGAAGCGATGAATGTCGGCACGGTAGCCGCCGGCCGGATTGGCCTGCGCGTTCTGCGCCTGCTTAAGCCTTTCGACGTTAAGCTGCACTATCTGGACCGGCACCGTTTACCGGAAGCGGTCGAGCAGGAGTTGAATCTAACCTATCACGCCAGCCTGAAAAGCCTGACCAATGTGTGCGATGTTGTTACCTTGAATTGTCCGCTACACCCGGAAACCGAGCACATGATAAACGAGCAGACACTGAAGGACTTTAAACGCGGCGCCTATCTGATCAACACGGCGCGCGGCAAGCTTTGCGATCGCGATGCCATTGTCAATGCGCTGGAAAACGGCCAACTGGCCGGTTATGCCGGCGATGTCTGGTTCCCGCAGCCGGCGCCGAACGACCATCCATGGCGGACCATGCCGAATCATGGCATGACGCCGCATATCTCCGGAACCAGCTTGTCGGCACAGACGCGCTATGCTGCGGGTACCCGCGAAATTCTGGAGTGCTACTTCGATGGACTTCCTATCCGCGACGAGTATCTGGTGGTTCAGGGTGGTCAGCTGGCCGGTGTAGGAGCGCACTCCTATAGCAAGGGCAATGCAACAGGCGGTTCGGAAGAAGCGGTTAAATTCAGGAAGGAAAGCTGAGAATCGCTTACTCAGTAAGTAAGTCGCTCAGGACTTACATGCTGTAAGGAGGGGCTGAACTGATGTTTCCTGGAAATAAAATCAGGAATGGCGGAACAGCCTTCCCATCTGGCTTCCCTCCGGCAGATATGCCCATTTTATAGGTGGGCGCCCACTTTTGCAGCATGTACCTGAAGAAGCTTGGGATATGGCTAAAAATAACTTCCCGAATCTGATGTATCCAGGTTTTCCGGCGGATGCGCTGCGCTTTTCCACCCTTCGTAGGGCGGGAAAGCGCAGCGCATCCGTTCCGGCATAGCCGGGGACAGGAAGTAATTGTTGACCGAACCGTTCATGGCGCAAGCATCGCCCTTATCATGCAAACGCTTGCACCGCGTCCGGCGGGGGAGGGGATTAGGTGTTCGCTACGCGATTTGCATGGTACCCCTTATTGCTTCAGGTATAGACGATGCAATCCTCTCCCACCGGACACCCCTCCAGACATTGAGGCAGCTCGGCTATGCCGTCGCATTCGGTGCAGGCGGCGGCATTGATGCTGTAGTAGCCGCGTTTTTCGACGATGGCGTCGCTGGGGCAGAGGGCGGCGCATTCTCCGCATGCGGTGCATTCGGAGGCAATGATTCTCATGGGCATTTCAAGCTCTCCCGTTTTGTTTTTTGCGCTCAGGCCTCTTGTTCGACCGGAATATATCCCATCGCCCGCCTCATCCATAGCGGAGGGCGGGCGATCATGCGCTGGACATATTCGATGACTTCCGGGATTTCACGGCTGTTTTCCATTTTTACCGGAAAGACATCGAGATTCTTCACGCTGACCGCGTGCAGGTCGCTCAAGCCCTTGCTGAACAGGATCGCGCAGCCCTTGACGGCTTCGACGCGCTCGTTCATGTGTTCCTGGCTCACTCCGCCGCCGGGGTCGCCCATGGAACAGCCCTTGCCGCCGCCGGGACCTTTCTTACCGGCGCCGACGGTTTTGGCGCCGGGTTTGAATTGAACGCAGTCGAGAAATTCGGATGAATCCACACTGACGTCGTAGATCACCAACTGGCGCGCGCTGGCGAAATTGGCGTCGACCTGCAGCAGGTCGTTGGTGGCGATGGCGATTTTCAGATGTCCTGATTCGGGCATGATAGAGCTCCTGACAATTTAAGGATATGGTCAAAAATAACTTTCCCGTTTGTGGCGAGCATGTTGAACCATGAACGGCCCTTCGACAGGCTCAGGGCGAACGGGGTGCAATTCGGGAAGTTATTTTTCGCCATGTCCTGAGGGATGTTTGATGGGGTAGTTCCGGGTGTCGGCCTCAACTCATCGGTAGACCGACAACCACGGTTTCGCGCCCGAAGCGCTGACGAAAGCGATCCGGAAGCAGCAGGCCGCCGGCAGTACGTGCACGCCAGCGCGGCAACGAGTCCAGCGGCAGGCTCTCACGGCGCAAAGCTTCGACCGGGATGATATGCAGGCTATCCTCGAAGATCAGATAAAAGTCGATCGGGTAGCGCGCCGGATCGGAGTGGAAGCCGCCGATCTCGATGGCCAGATTGTTTTCCGCGACCCGATAACGCGGATGGTCGCTGTCGAAACGGAAATGGCGATTCATCGGCATCGCCTGTCTGAATTGGTAAAGGATGCGATCCTCGTCGCTGAAGCGTTTGACTTCGCCGACGATATCGAAGTAATACTGGGTCAGCATCGCCTCGACATAACTTTCGCTGTAGGGTTGATTAAAAGAGTCCAGATAGTAGAAGACGAAGGACTCAAGCAATTCCAGCCCCACGGGAGTAAGAACCAGCGCCAGAGCGCAACGCCGGTAAGTGCAGCTGATGTGGAGCAGGCCGTCGTCCAGTTCCATATGGCCTTCGGGAAACACGCCGGCGATGTGATGGATACGCAACAGCCGGTAAACTTCGGCTACCAGTTTCTCGGTCACGGTGCCGCGCGGCAACGCAAGGTATCTCTGCCAGCTGAGCTGATCCTCCAGCGACGGGTCTCGTGAAATCAGCTGCGTTTCCAGCAACATGAACGCCGCTTCCGTGGACAACGCGTTTCCCGGCCATATTCGCTGTAAGGGTTCGTCGGCGAAGGCCAGCTTTTTCTTTTTGCTGTAAAGTTCGATCTGCCGGTATTCGGGCAGGTGGTGGCGCTGCCCGAAGCGGGTCGAATAGCCGGCCACTATTTCGTCGAGAAAATTCATTCTCGTCCCTCTATTGCATGTACGGGAGGGTAAGCTCCCGGTGCTGATAAATTAAGCGGGCATACCGGCAGCGCGTGCCGGTATGCCGTAGCATAGGTGGGTAATAAGCGCATACCCATCAGGATCTTTTAGCGATTTACCAGGTATTCAATATCCATTCCCGGTCTTTGGTGTATTCCATATGCGCGAACATCGCATTGGCGATCATCTCCGCCAATTCCATGGCGCCCTTGTAGCCGATGGTGGGCTTCCGGTACAGGCCGGCCCTGTCAAAGGTAGGGAAACCTACGCGAACCATTGGAATATTGGCATCGATCGCGATGTAGCGCCCCTTGGAATGGCCCATGATCAGGTCGAGTTTGACTTCGCCCTTGGTGATCTTCTTTTCCAGGTCCCACAGGTCGGCGTTGTGAATGATCTCCATGTCGAAATGGGCGGTGTTCTTCAGTTCGGTGATGCGAGGATCTTTTTTATACTTGCTGCCCTGGTCGTCGCCGATCAGCAACAGCACCGGTTCCAGCTCCACTTCCAGGCAGAACTGAGCCAGTCCCAACACCAGGTCGGGATGACCGAAAATCGCGACCTTCTTGTTGGCGAAGAACATATGGGCGAGATCGGCCAGCGCATCCAGCGCGATACCGCGCTCCTTGACCAGCGATGCGGGAATATCCTTGCCGGAAATCTCGCTGATTTTGCGCAGCATGTCGTCGGTGTTCTTGATGCCGTAAGGGGTGTTCACCAGGTGATAGGGGACTTCGAATTCCTTTTGCAGGAATTCGCCGGTGGTTGCGCCTTCATAACGGGCCAGACACAGGCTCGCGGTGGCGTTGGCGCTGTCGCGAAGTTCTTCCACCGTGGTGCGTCCGTGTGTGGTGATGGTCTTGTCCGGCATCATCGGCGAATCGAATTCCTCGGTATCCATGAACAGCGTCGCGTCCGCGCCCATTTCCTTCAGATAGTACTTCAGCAGCGTGATGTCTCCCGGATTGACCCAGCCTGGAAACAGGTTGAACTTGCCGGTCGGCTCGCCCTTTTGAGCGATGGTTTTCACCATCGATTTCACGCATTCGGCATAGCCGGTGACGTGGCTGCCTTTGAAACTGGGGGTGTGCACCGGCGCCAGATGAACGGTGCGGTCCGGAAATTCGGCCTTCAGCGCGCGGGTGCAGTTCTTGATGGTGCCTTCGATGTCGTCGCCGATCACTTCTGTGGAACAGGTGGTGATGATCGGAATTACGCGCAGGTTGGGATAGCGCTTGGCCAGTACCATCACGCCTTCCTCCACGCGCTTGACGCCGCCGAACACGGCTGATTCCTCGTGCAGGGAGGTGGAAGCGATGTCGAAGTTTTCCTTGAAATGCTGGGCGAACAACAGACGGACGAACATGGTGCAGCCTTGCCCGCCATGTACCAGCGGTATGCAGTCCTTGACGCCGATGCCGGCATATTGCGCCCCGGCGGGTTGGCAATCGTACATCGGGTTGATGATGCCGCCCCGGTTTTTCGGGACCAGTTTTACTTCGGCCGGTTTGTGTTCGACCGCTTCACATTCGCATGTGCTCATGAGTTTCTCCTTTGCGGAACGGACGGAATGGCCCGCCCGCTGTACGCTTGATTAATACAAGTGATGGCTGAGTTCCCGGTTGGTGGAACGGGTTATGGCGGTATCTATCAGCCGCGCCTTCAGGCCGTCGAGCAGCACGCGGCTCTCGATTTCGTCTATGCCTCTGAGCCATGGGTAACGCTCCTTCAAGTCGCTGACCATGATTTTCGCATCGGCGTAGTGGAGCTTTTTCATTGGCGTGTCCCGTTCCGGTTCATTGTCGGCGAGCAGGGCAGCTACCTGGTTGAGTACGCCGTCGATGTTTTCCTGGCGGTCCCAGGTGCGCGAGAAAAACTGCCATAAACAGCGTTCCTGCACATAGCCGAACAGATCTTCGATTTTGTCTTCCAGTATCATGCCGCCTCCCGCCGGATCGTCGGCGTTTCCAGTGACTTGTTGCGGATATCGACGCCGGCCAGATGGCGCAATGGGTTATAGACCGCGTTATAGGTATCGCGAGCCAGATTGACGAAACCTTCGAATCCCATATAGGGGCCGTTGTGGTAGCCGTGCCCGTTGACGTAGGGTATGTGCAGCTTCTTTACCAGTTCGCCGACGCGGGGGCCGGTGAAAATGACGTCCGGCTTGACCAGCTCGATGATCTCGAAGAATTCCAGTTCATTGCCGTCGTCGATGTAGTACGTGCCTTCGCGTCCGCGAGCGATAACCTTCTCGAAATCCTCCTCGTGGCCGAACTTGGAAGACATCGCCACCACCTGGATGCCGAGGTCGTCTTCGACGGATTTGGTCCAGTGCCACAGGCGCGGGCCACCGGTCCAGATCGCCATCCTGGTTCCCGACAGGCGTTCCTTGTACCAATCCAGTTTTGATTTCCATTTGGCGTACTCTTCGGCGATCAGCTCTTCGCCTTTTTCTTCTATGCCGAAGAACGCGCAGATTTTACGTATGCCTTCGGCCATGTAGCTGAAACCCCAGGAGTCGATGTCCAGACGTGGTATGCCATAGCGCTTCTTGAGTTCGTTGGCGATATAGCCGGACGAGCGCGCGCAGTTCACCACGTTCAGTTGCGCGCGGTGCATGCCGCGCAGCGCATCGTAGGTGCCGTTGCCGGTAAAGTGCGCAATGACCTGGATGCCGAGCCGGTCCCAATAGGTTTGCAGCAGCTGGGTATCGCCCTGAATGTTAAAGTCGCCGATGAAATTCATCGTGTAATCGCTGGTGATCTCCGGTTCCAGCGTCGCTACTTTTTCGTTGATCCAGCCGATGTTGAGTACATGGTGTCCCTTGGACTGCGAGACGCCGGAGAAGCCGGGGCATTCCACGGTGAAAACATCGACGTCGGGCCTATCTTTCATCACCTTTTTTGCCACCGCCTTGATATCGTCGCCGATCAGCGCAGTAGGGCAGGTGGTGTAGACGATCATGCGTTTGATGTCCGGCATTTCGTCGAAGGCTTCGTTCATACTCTGTTCCAGACGCTTTTCGCCGCCGAATACGACGTGGCTTTCCTTCATATCGGTGGACCAGACGTATTTCATGTTGAAGTGGCCGTTATCGGTCGGGTAGCGCTTGGTGTGCCAGGTGTCGTAAGCGCAGCCCAGCGGGCCGTGTATCATTTGTATGGTGTCCTTGAGCACGCCGCCGATTACCAGTTTGGCGCCGCAGAACGCGCATCCGCGTTCGGACAGGGTTCCCGGTATGGTCGCGGCGTTGGCTACCGGGAGATATTCGCGGGTATCCTCGTTCGGCGCTTTCAGATAAATGTGCTTCTGGCGCTCCGGAATATCCTTGTCGCAAGTTAATAAGACCATGGGCATGGTGTTGACTCCTCTAGTGGTTCGGTTTTGATTTCGGCAAAACCGAGAGTAATGACAGTTAACAGCAACGCGTAACGATTCAGCAAACCCGCTGGAGCGGGAAGTGAGGTGAGTCAAGGCGAGGCCTTCTGCGCCCACGAATGGGCGCAGATAGCTCTCCGGGACGGACTTGCAGCATGTCTCGAATGGCTTGCCTCTCTTCCGACTGCTTCGAACATGGCTCAACGGCACTTACTGAATAGTTACAGCAATTCTTACAACGCATGCTCCATGCCAGTTTTAAATTCGCTGCGGTATTCGGGAGAACTCGGGAGGGTGAAGCGCTTCGGGCATGCGTCCGCTGCGTTTAATACGGCTGCCGGCGCGCGGCAAGCTTATGGTTAAAGCCAATCATGGCAATGGAAGCGTCACATGGAGTTCAGTCATGAAATCTGGCTACTGCCAGAAAACGATCTCTCTTAATCGTTCTAAAAAGTACGTTTGCCCATGTAAACGTTCCGCCGCGTGCTGCATGAGCCGACTATATGGATTTATCGCGTCAGATGCTGCGCGTATTGGTTTTGCGGTATTGATCGCGAGTTTCTCCCGCTCGGAGCGAGAACTCATTGCCGCCCTCAGAATGGCGGGTTGCGAATATATCTTTACCGACACAGCTATCGGCGCATTGAGCAAGCGGTCGGAACTGACCCGTAGCCTTGGATCATTGAGGACAGGGGATACGCTCGTCGCCTGGAAGCCCGGCCGCCTTGGCCCGGGGTTGCTGCCGCACCTGGTCACGGTGCTGGCCGATCTGCAAAAGCAGAGAGTGGCTTGACTGAAGCCATAGACACCGAAAGCGCATCCGGTTGGCTCATGGGGCATATACTGGCGCCGCCGGCCGAGTTAGTTCAATAAAGCAACGGCCTTGATTTGCGCCCAGACAGTCATGCCTTCGGCAATACCCAGAGACTTAAGCGACCGGCGGGTAATGCGGGCCAGCAGCGCTGATCCGCATGTATTAAGGTGAATCAGGACATGAGCGGGGTTGTCGGTTTCTCCTACACCGACTACGGTGGCGGAAACCAGATTCAGGATGCTTGTCGCAACCGGTTTTTCCAAGGTCAGACTGACATCCCGTGCATGCACGCGGCAACGAACAGAACGTCCCAACGGCTCGGGACGCTCGGCCACGTAGATTGAGCCTCCGGTAAAATCGAGTCGAGTCAAAGCGTCGGCGTCTTCATGGGCCGCGACAACGGTTTTCAGGACGACGCCCGCATCGTCAGCGAAGCTGCCATGCAGGTCGAGTCTTGCAAGCGTTTCCTGCAGCGGGCCGCTGGCTATAACGCTACCATGATCCAACAATACGAGAAAGTCGGCCAATTGGGCGATTTCGTTCATGGAGTGACTGACATAAATGAGCGGGATGGATAACTCATTTTGCAAACGTTCGAGATAAGGAATAATTTCGTCCTTCCGCTTTTTGTCCAGCGCCGCCAACGGTTCGTCAAGCAGCAGCAGCCTGGGACTGGTTAACAGCGCGCGGGCAATTCCGACCCGTTGCCGCTCGCCGCCGGACAGGCTTGCCGGTTTCCGCTCCAGCAGGGATTCAATGCCCAATAGCTCCAAAGCCTGATCGAACGCAACTTTTTGAGATGTTTGCGGTACCCGTTTTAACCCGAATTCAAGATTCTTACGGACCGATAAGTGTGCAAACAAGCTGGCCTCTTGAAAAACGTAACCCAAAGGCCGGCGGTGGGTGGGTAGGAAAATGCTTTTGCAATCGTCTTGCCAGATCTCGCCGTTAACGGAAAGAAAACCGTCCGGCACCCGCTCCAAACCGGCAATACAACGCAGCACTGTCGTCTTTCCCGAACCTGAATGGCCGAAGAGGGCTGTCACCCCTTGTCCCGGCACTTGCAAATCGACTCCCAGACGGAAACCCTCGCGGAGTACGGAGAAGGAAGCTTGAATGTTACCCGTGCTCATCAGCTTATCTTCCTCGCCCTTTAGCGGAATTGTTGAAGGTATAGAGCGCAAACAAAACCAGGAAAGCAAAAAAAACCATACCGCCGGAGAGCCAATGCGCCTGGGTATACTCCATTGCCTCCACATGGTCGTAAATCTGAACGGACACGACCCGGGTTTTATCCGGAATATTGCCGCCGATCATCAAAACAATGCCAAATTCACCGACTGTATGGGCGAAACCGAGAACGGCTGCAGTAAGGAAACCGGGCTTTGCCAACGGCAAAATCACGGAAAAGAACGTATCCCACGGCCCGGCGCGCAATGTGGCTGCCGCTTCCACGGGACGTTCGCCCATGGCTTCGAAAGCGTTTTGAACAGGTTGCACTACAAACGGCATCGTATAGATGACCGAGGCCACCAAAAGGCCGGGAAAGGTGAAAGGTAAAATCCCGATGCCCAGCATTTGAGTCAGGTAGCCAATCGGGCCTTGCGGCCCCATTACAACCAGCATATAGAAACCGAGCACAGTCGGCGGCAGTACCAGAGGCAGCGCCACGACCGCGCCAATCAGTCCCTTGAACGGTGAACGCGTACGGGCCAGCCACCAGGCGATGGGGGTTCCGATCAGGAGCAGCAAAATCGTGGTAAGGGAGGCCAGCTCCAACGTCAGCTTGATGGCCGACAAGTCGGCAATGTTCAGCGCTGCCAAGTTTCTTATCCTTGCAAGTCGTAGCCAAAACCCTTAATAACGGCCTTGGCTTTGTCGCTCTTCAAATAATCCATCAAGGCAGATACGGCGGCTTTCCCTTTGCCCTTGGCCAGAACCGCCGCTTCCTGTCGTATCGGGGAGTAGAGGCCGGCGGGAACAATCCAAACCGAGCCGTTCGCGAGCTTGCCGTTATCCTGAATTTGGGACAAGGCGACGAAACCGAGTTCGGCATTGCCCGTAGAGATGAATTGCTGGGTTTGAGCGATGTTTTCGCCCTGCACCAACCTGGGCGAAAGTTTCTCAAGAACACCGAGGTTCTTCATGGTTTCGATTGCGGCAGCCCCATAGGGCGCGGTTTTAGGGTTGGCTACTGCTAAATGGGAAAAACGGCCGGTACTCAGAATCCGTCCATCATCATCGACAACACCGGGCTTGGCGCTCCATAATGCGAGTTTGCCGATGGCATAAACAAAACGGCTGCCGGCTACTGTCATGCTTTCGCCCTCTAATTTGGCCGTTGTCGTATCGTCCGCCGACAGCAAAACATCGAAAGGGGCGCCACTTTTAATCTGCGCATAAAATTTACCCGTCGCCCCGGATGAAATAATCGCTTTGTGGCCTGTGTCCTTCTCGAAATCGGCTGCAATCTTCTGCAGGGGAACAGCGAAATTGGCGGCCACGGCCACTTGCACCTCCTCGGAAATAGCCATGGAGGATGTTGAAAGGAGAACGAGTAAGAGCAACAGGGAGCGGATCATAAGTACCTTAATATTGAAGTAAATCGGCGGAACTGGGTCCAGTTCCAGACCAAAGGGGAGCCGGGTTTGTCGTCCTGGCGACCGCCCGCGATATGTATAACTTACTATATCAGTTTCCACGGCACTCACAAACTACTTGCGATTGAATCCATATAAACTATGAGCTATATTGGACCTACGAGGTGTTTGACAGGTACGCCAGGCAATCACCGCACAGCCTCTCGAAAGCCACCCTGTTTCATCAAGGCGTTGTCTGAAGCGCTTGCGGCACCGCCGAGTAGCGCCTACAGTGAATCGCAACAACAAAAGGGATCCCACATGACCGACACAACAACCGAGCTCGAAGAGCTCCTTATGCAGCGATCGCTGACCGACGCACAGCTTCAGGCAGCGGCAACGGCGGCGCCGGATTTCCGAATTCTGCCCGACGCAACGGTGATCAAGATCGGCGGACAGAGCGTCATCGACCGCGGCCGCGCGGCAGTGTACCCGCTGGTGGACGAGATCGTCGCCGCCCGCAAGGCGCACAAGCTGCTCATCGGCACCGGCGCAGGCACCCGGGCCCGCCACCTCTACTCGATCGCAGCAGGACTCAATCTGCCGGCAGGCGTGCTTTCGCAGCTCGGTGCCTCGGTTGCCGACCAGAACGCCGCCATGCTGGGGCAACTCCTTGCCAAGCACGGTATTTCTGCGGTCGACGGCGCCGGGCTTTCGGCGGTTCCGCTCTACCTTGCCGAAGTGAACGCCGTCATCTTCAGCGGCATGCCGCCCTACAATCTTTGGATGCGCCCTCCTGCCGAGGGCGTCATCCCACCCTACCGAACCGACGCGGGCTGCTTCCTCCTCGCCGAGCAGTTCGGCTGCAAGGCGATGATCTTCGTAAAGGACGAGGACGGACTCTACACCGAAAATCCGAAAACCTCGAAAAACGCCACATTTATTCCGAAAATTTCGGTCGATGAGATGATCGCGAAGAAACTGCACGACTCCATCCTCGAGTTCCCGATGCTCGATCTGCTCAAATCAGCGCTCCATATCCGCCAGGTTCAGGTTGTAAACGGCCTCGTTCCGGGCAACCTGACCCGCGCGCTCGCCGGCGAGCATGTCGGCACCATCATCACTGCAAGCTGAGAACCACTGCCATGGCTGACACTACCAACACGATCAAACACGTCGCCTCGCCGCTCGCGCGCCAGACGCTTCTGGACGGTGACCTCACCCGTCCAGTCGCGGGCGTGCGACCGATACGGCTCCTTCCCTGGCTGCAGGTCGTCAAGATCGGCGGACGCTCCATCATGGACCGCGGCGCCGACGCAATTCTCCCGATCGTAGACGAACTCCGCAAACTGCTGCCAGAGCACCGTCTGCTGATTCTGACCGGCGCAGGCATTCGCGCCCGCCATCTCTATAGCGTCGGCCTTGATCTCGGTCTGCCGGTCGGCTCGCTTGCCCCGCTTGCCGCAAGCGAAGCCGGCCAGAACGGCCATATTCTGGCTTCGTTGCTGGCGCCGGAAGGGGTCTCCTACATAGAGCACCCTACTATCGCGACCCAGCTCGCGATCCACCTTTCCGCAGCCCGCGCGGTCGTGGGGAGCGCCTTCCCCCCTTACCATCACCACGAGTTTCCTGGTTCGCGCATCCCGATTCACCGTGCCGACACGGGCGCTTTCCTGCTCGCCGACGCACTTGGCGCGGCAGGCCTCACGATCATTGAGGACGTGGACGGGGTTTACACCGCAGACCCCAGGGCTCCCGGCGGAGAGCGGGCGCAGTTGCTTCGAGAAACGAGCGCCGCCGACCTCGCCGCCAATCATAGAGGCACGCTGCCGCTCGACCCGGCACTCCTTGAAGTCATGGCGACCGCGCGTCACATCGAGCGTGTTCAGGTTGTGAATGGGCTCGTGCCTGGCCGGCTCACTGCTGCGTTGCGCGGTGAGCATGTCGGGACGATCGTACATACAGGCGTTCGTCCCGCTTGAATAAACTCAACCGGCGACGCCGTTCATGCACCGGCGAAAGCTTGGCGGCAGTTTTGCGATGCTGGTGCATCCTTCATATGGTTTGAACACGAGTCCTACCGAACCGGCAAACTCGAAGATGCGGGACATCCCCGCCTCCTTGACGGGTGATATTCAGGTTCGGTGGCGCCGCCCGGCCTGCATCTTTCTTTCAACCTTTCCAGCGAACTGATAATAAACAGACTCGTTCGCTGCAGCTTGTTCTTGCCTATTTGCCTCAATAAAGCAGTATTCGCCGTCACAGCCAACAGGAACATTGGACAAAACGGCAGGATCCGTCCAATCGCTGCTTGGATAAAAACTTATCCATTCCGCGCGCAGTACATTGGGCGGAACGTGTTGAAATGTCGAGGGTCTGTTGACATGCCGCGGACACTTGATCGCGAGCTAGTGTCATGCCGTCATGGAATGACGGCACCCGGTCCGGTCGACAGGGACGTTGCTCTGATCCATCCGTGGCGTCCGGATTCGGGTAAACCCAGCAGGAATGTCGATGTATTGTTTTAGGTGATTAGCACTGAAATGCACGAAAGTATGGATTCGACCAATGGAAGTCCTGGAATTATAAGGACAAGCTGATTTCCGCCCTGCACGAGTAATCAATGGCTTGTGAGCATTAGTGCTAATCACCTTGTTTTATAACCTATCACAACTCATTGATATAGGCATTCCTCTTTTCCGTTTAACGTCAGCAGAACCTAAGTAAGCCGTTCGTACCTTTATTATTGTTTGCTTCACATCCTCCAGTATCGCTTGCCTGTGCCTGTACAGGCCGCTGTCGTTGTAGCCGTAGGCTTTTTCGCAACTGACGGCTTGTTCCTCCTTGAACACTTTGAGGGCGTGATCCGCTGCCCTTTCCTGGCGCTGCTGCGCCTGTTCCTGCGTGGTTTTTTGCTGCCGGAGACGTTTCTCGTTTCTTCCAAGTGCTGGCGGAGCGACACTTGCGCGCTGCAGACAGCTCGCTCGGCGCCAGCCGCGTTACGGCGCGCTCCCTGTCGGCTTTAATTTGTTCTAGAACGGATAAGTATTTAGCCTGTTTGATTCCGGCGTCGCGGGTTTTGGCCTGTAGTGGATACGCTTCACGTTACTTGACCATGGGGATAGTAAGTCATTGGCTTGTATGTGATATCCCTGGGTACGACGGGACAGGGAGTCAGGTTTGCAGAATATGCTTGTATTTCTATGTGAGAATCATTATCATTTGATCGTATATTGAATCTCATTATGGACGGTCTTATGTATCATCCTGTAAAACTGCTCAAGATCGTTTTGTTTGGCTTATGCTCGGTTCTGCTATCGAGCGGGCAAGTACATGCAATTCCACCACCAAGCCATATTTCCGACATGGCCGATGAAGAATTCGCAAAATCCGAGGGGGTTTTCGGGTTTCTGAGCGGCATAAACAGAAGTAGTGTTCTATTGGGTGACATGTGGGGATTGAGAACAAAGTTAAGCTCTTATGGCATCTCTTTGGCCATTATTGAAACGGTTGAAAATTTCGGCAACGTGACCGGCGGTACGCAGACAGGATACAGGTTCGACGGTTTAACCCAGGTTATCGGCCAATTGGACACGCAGCGCGCGTTTAACTTTTACGGCGGCCTGGCCAATGTCAGTTTTCTCAATCTTTGGGGGGGCAATCTCAGCGTCGCCAACCTCGAAACCCTGCAAACGGCCAGCGGCATAGTCGGAAACCCGTCGGTCAGGCTCTGGGAGCTTTGGTACGATCAGAAATTACTCGATCAGAATCGTCTCAGCATCAGGATTGGACAACAAAGTCTCGATCAGGAATGGATCGTCAGCAGCAATGCCCTCTATTTCGTAAATACCATGTTCGGCTGGCCGATGCTGCCTTCGGCCGACATGCCTTCGGGCGGGCCGGCTTATCCGTTGTCGTCCCTGGGTATCCGCTTCAAAGCGCGCCCGATCAACGAACTGACCATCCTGGCCGGCGTTTTCAACGGCAACCCGGTTAAAAACGACAATGGGACCGACCCTCAAAGTCAAAATCGGCACGGAACGAGCTTCCCGCTTGACGGTGGCGGACTTTTTATTGCCGAATTGCAATATTCTTATCCCGCTGTGGGAAGCATGGTGAAACCTGACGAAGCCAATGCGCTGGGCTGGACTTACAAGATTGGCGGCTGGTACAACACCAACGACTTTGCGGACATGCGGGTTGATCAGGACGGACTGTCTCTGGCTAACCCCTATAGCAGCGGAGCCCCTTTGCAACATCAGGGAAATTATGCCTTGTACGCCGTTGCGGATAAATTGATTTGGCGGCACGATCAATATCCGGATCGTAACTTATCTGTTTTTGCACGAGTAATGGGTACGCCGCTTGGTGATAGAAACCTGATCAGTGTCAGTGTTAATGCCGGGTTGCTGATGCATAGCCCTTTTCGCAACCGGCCATTCGATACCGTTGGGTTAGGGTATGGACTTGCCGTGGTAAGCAGCAGCGTCGCTCAATCGGAACGGGACGCCATTCAATATAGCGGCAACGCAACGCCGGTTCAGAGCAGCGAGTCATTTATCGAGTTGACTTACCAATATCAGTTGAAACAATGGATACAGATTCAACCCGATCTGCAGTATGTTTTTAACCCCGGAGCCGGAGTGCCTTTGCCCAGCAGCCCAACTTCCCGTGTCCAGAATGAATTGGTGCTGGGTATAAGAACCAATATATTTTTCTAAACTTGTTACGGAGCAGCCATCAATGACAAATGATTTTCCGCACGCGCTTCTTTCTCGGCCCATTTTCATGGTTACGCTGGGAGTTGCATTAATTTCGGCATTATCGACACCGGCATTTGCCGAGTCCGAAGGCTTCCTTGAAACAATCAACCGAAACCAGTTTTTGACTCCGACCAGCGTTGAAACCGGCGACGGCAACCCCTATGCTGTGGTTGTCGCTCCGGTATCCATCGGGGCGATTGAAAAGGATGATGTATTGGTCGACAACTTTAATGATGTCGCCAACCTTCAGGGAAAAGGCACGAGTATTATTCGCTATCGTCCCGGCACAAAAGAAAGCAAACTTTTTGCCAAAGTGTCCCAAAAATTGAAGGAATGTCCGGGCGGCGTTGGGCTGACGACGGCGATGACCATGCTGAAGGCTGGCTGGATAATTGTCGGCAGCCTGCCCAGCACCGATGGAAGCACCCGTACCAAAGGCGATGGCTGTCTTCTGGTTTTTGACGCTCATGGAAAGCATGTTGCAACATGGGCCGGTCCCAACATTAACGGACCATGGGGAAATATGGCCACAATCGATAAAGGCGACAAGGCAACGCTTTTTATCAGTATGGCCGGTTTTGGCGTTCCTTCCTTCGAAGTTATCGACCCGCAAACCCAATATCCGGTTATCGTCAACCAATCAACAGTATTGCGTCTGGAATTAACCATTCCGAAAGGACAGCCGCCCGTCATAGAGCGGGAGACCGTCATCGGCAACGGTTTTTCACAACGCGCGGACATATCCAATTTCCTCTTTGGTCCGACCGGACTTGCTCTGGGGCCTGACGATACGCTTTACGTCACCGATGGGCTGGATAACGAGATCACTGCTATTTCCAACGCAAGCACAAGAACCGATAGCGCCGGCAAGGGCCGTCCGGTTACTAAAGACGGCCTGCTCGCCTGGCCGCTGGCGATGATCATGACTGATCAAGGTCATCTTATTGTTAATAATGGTAAAAATGGCCAGGTGGTCGAGGTGGACCCTGTCGCAGGTAAGCAATTGTACGCTTATTGGGCGAATGCCAATCAGGCGCAATCACCGCCCGGAAACGGCAATTTATTCGGGCTTGCCTGGGCTCCCGATAAAAAAGGATTTTATTTCGTAGCGGATGACATTAATGCACTTTGGATCGCCACGCCATGAACCGTAAGCAAACCGGAAAACATCCTTTTCTTGTTCTGAAATGCGCCATCGTTGCGATGCTCGTTGTATTTCTGTCGCAACATGCGCTTTCGGCTGAACTGAAACCCGGCCGTGCTGTTGAACCTTACTGGGGCGATCATCAAGGCGGCATTTCAACGCCGCCTCAAAAACACACCTACTTTATCGCTTTTGATGTGGTGAGTTCGAAGCGGGAAGAGTTGATCGAACTGCTGAATGCCTGGACGCTCGCCTCAGCGGAAATGACGGCCGGCCCGGAGCGGTTTGATCCTAAAGCCGATCCGAATCAGCCCGGTAAATCTTCAGGGGCCGCAGTTGGACTTTCTACATCCGGATTGACGCTGACATTTGGTTTTGGAGCCACGCTTTTCGAAAAGGAGGGCGTTGATCGTTTTGGTATTGCAAAAAAACGCCCTGAAGCGCTCGTTGATTTACCAGGTTTTACCGGCGACCAGTTGATACCTGAACGCACCGGAGGAGATTTGTCCGTTCAGGCTTGCGCCAATGATCCTCAGGTTGTCGAATATGCGGTCAGACGTCTGGCCAGGCTGGCCAACGGCGTTGCCGTGATGCGCTGGGCGCAGACGGGCTTCAACGGTGATTTCAAGGCAAATGAAACTCCAAGGAATCAAATGGGCTTCAAGGATGGAACGCTCAATGTATCCACCAAAGACGCCAAAGCAATGGATAAGCATATTTGGGTAGGCGAAGAAGGCCCGCAATGGATGCGCGGCGGAAGCTACATGGTGATTCGGCCCATTCGGATTTCTCTGGAGCACTGGGATGAAATGAAGCTGTCTTTCCAGGAAGAGACCGTTGGGCGGCATAAAGTCTCTGGCGCGCCGATAGGCAAGAACAAGGAATTCGACGATCTTGAATTAAAGCGGACCGGGAAAAACGGCAAACCGGTAATCAACGAATATTCTCATGCCGCTCTTTCCGCTCCGGAAAACAATGGCGGCACGGAGATTTTAAGACGAGCTTTCTCATACGATAACGGGATTATGCATATCAATGAACGCTGGCCGCCCTGGCGTCAACTTGTCACCTTTGATGCCGGATTACTGTTTCAGTGCTACCAGCGCGATCCAAGAACGGGTTTTATCAAGTTATTTACCAAAATGGCGCAGATCGACATGCTCAACCAATTCACCACCCATACCGGAAGCGGGCTGTTTGCCTGTCCTCATGGCGTAAAACCCGGCGAGTTCATAGGGCAGGATTTGTTCTCATGATGAATAAGTACTCGTTTCGATTCAATCCGGGTAGCAATTACGATCCAAGCTGTACGCAATTCGGATATTTCAGATGCGACCGGCAGCATGGTCATGCAAATCGCCAGTGCCGGAATCCGGTCTGGCGCATTCGTTATCTGACTGGATAGTGAATGCATGGTTAGCAGAAGAAACATACTTAAAATGGGTTTGGCGGGCGTGGGCCAATCTCTATTTGCGCCTGTAAGTGGCGCGGCTGCAACACCGGGCGCGATACATAACGATCATGGTCAGGACATCGCATGGTTAAGGAATGCGCTACAAACCGCCATTCAACTGGAATTTGCCACGATCCCGCTATACCTGTGCGCGGCATGGTCGATTACGGATGCCGCAGACCCGGCCAGAAATACCCTGCTCGACATCGTTCAAGAGGAAATGCTGCACATGGGTCTTGCCTGCAACATGCTCAGCGCCATCGGCGGCAGACCGGATATCTGTTCGCCAGGCTCGGTGCCGGTGTATCCGGGTGCGTTGCCTGGCGGGATTCATCCCGGCATGACGGCTGCGTTGAGAAGGCTCACCCCATCCACCCTGGATGTTTTCATGGCGATCGAGAATCCGGAAGCGCCTGTTGTTTCCGACACGGCTTACAGCGAGCAATCATCCACTATTGGGGCGTTCTACTCGCAAATCTGGCAAGTATTCAAGCGTTTGAGGCCCAGGTTTGCAAGCACCGGCCAGATTGAGGGTTCGCTGGGGTTATTTACGATGCATTCCCTTGACGATGTCGATTCAGCCATCAACGAAATCATACATCAGGGATCTGGAACCCCATCGTCGCCAATGAATGCCAAGGGCAATGGACTTGCTCACTATTACCGCTTTGCGGAACTGCACCACGGGAGACGGCTTGTTCAGAAGCCCGGCGAAGCATGGGGTTTCCATGGCGATGTCGTGGCCTTTCCGTCTGTCTATCCAATGGCGGATATACCGTCAGGCGGCTATCTTCGGCAAGACCTACCCGCCCCGGTCTGGGAGTCGATCCATGCCTTCGATCGATGTTATAGCGCCATGTTGAAAAGTCTGGATGCGGCATTAACCCGCGGGAGTCAGCGCAATCTTGCGGATTCGGTCATGCAAATGCGCGAAATGAAGGACATCGGTGTAGCTTTGATGAAACAACCGATCAGCGCGAATAATCCGGGCTGCGGGAATTACGGTCCGTGTTTTCGTTTCATCGGTTGAAAGGCGATTTATTTCAGGAGCGCTTGGATGCCATTGCATACAGGTCCAAGCGCAGGTTTGGAAAGAATTTATGCCATGGAAGGCTCTTTGATATTCATGCTGAATTGCCAGGCAACCGCCAAGGCGACGCAGCGCTTCTCTCTTCAATTGTCGTCGCGTTCGGAGCTTGATATCCTCTTATGATGAAAATATTAATTCTGTTAAATCTGGTTGTTGCGGGATGCTCTTACACTGCTAAGTCCACCGATAATGGCAGCGAGAGCTTAAAGTCCCTGGCGTTACAGGGAAATGTCAATGCGCAAAAGACGATGGGAGACAACGCTCTTAACAATCATGACGATATGGGCTATCTTTATTGGTACAGAAAGGCCGCTGAGCAAGGTGATATTGGAGCGCTGATTGCCGTTGGCGATATGTATTATTCGGATAGATACAACATAAACGGATACGGCGTCAGAACGGACTACTTCGAAGCGGAAAAATGGTACGAAAAAGCCGCTGAAAAGGGCAGTACCGTCGCAATGATTAAGTTGGCCGATATGTATTCTTCCGGCGAGGTTATTGGCGAGAATAAGAATGACGCCGTTCTTTTGTATAAAAAAGCGATTGAACACGGTGACAATAACGGAAAGATTGGCTTGGCAAAAATTCAACCGGTGACTGTTAGAGCAAAAGCCAGCGTCAAATCAATACCCGGCGCTGTGATATGCAAAAATCAGGTTCTGGTCGCGCAGATCATCGAGCTCTTTCAAAAATCAGGGGAAAACATGCCGCAGGATAAAACTGCTGATCAGGAAAATAAAAAACCTGTCAATACGTTTCCCGCGCCGGTTCAAATAGAGGAGTATTACGGATGCTATTTGGCGCCCCGAGGCGCCGAAATGCAGTTGGAAGGCGATATGAATCCGGCAGTTGTAACCGTTACATTGCGCGATGGCAGCAAATATAAAGGCGTGACCTCTGCAACAATGATCGAACTTGGAAATTAATAAACTGATATCGGTCAGTTTGCCGCTTAACAACCATAAGGCCGGTATGTATAAAACCTATGTTTTGGTTGCTCAGGTTCGGTTTTCTGTTCGGAAACCTGCTCAGTCTCTATTCATCAGCTCGCGGTGTATGCCGGTTTTCGCTGAGCGGCCCATTATTTGCATTTATAGGCGCTGACCGTTATTGTCGCATTTACAGTGCCGCCGGCTCTGTTTATATCCCGCCGCTGTTGTATATAAATCGCATTGGCTCCAAGCTTATAAGCGGCATTCTTCAGCTCATTCAGGTTCTCAATACTTGTATAGTCGCCGCCAAAAACATTGCCTTGAGTGCCAACCACCTCCTTGCCCAACAAGGTACAAGGAGCTTTGCTCGTATCCGGCGAAACATCCAAAGCATGAACGGACTCGGCGCCTGGGATTAATGGGGTGGGAGCGCAGGCAAGCAGTGCGGCACTCAGTAGAAACAGGTTGGCGTATCGTGCCGCTTTCATGGTAGGACCGGTTTTCCATAAGGGGAATACGGATTAAATCGTTTGTTTCGCAAGAATCACTCGGCAACTCATTGCCTTTACGCCGTCGGTGAGTTTCGATTATATCAGCGCATCCACCGGCTTCTATGTGCGCATGTTAATAATTTTGCCGGAGGTCCATAATCGTTTCATAACCCGTCGCAGCTGACAGCCATCGCATCAGTTTAACAGTTTTATAAACGATTGAAATGAGCCGCCATACCGGCATGAGGGCTTATGGCGAGGCTTTCAACTCGCCGTTCTGAATGTTCTGACCAAGCCGGACAATTCGCGGGTTTGCATCTCCATTGATTCCGCAGCCGCTGCGGCCTGCTCAACCAGCGCAACATTTTGTTGCGTCATATAATCCATCGTATTGATGGCCTGATTAATTTGCTCTATATCCAGCCGTTGCTCCGCCGATGCGGCGCTGATTTCGGACATGATGTCGGTAACGCGCTGCACCGAACGCACCACATCGCTGATGGTTTGTCCGGCCTGATTCACCTGGCCGGCTCCGGTATTGATTTGCTCGACCGATGCGATGATCAGGGTTTTGATCTCCTTGGCCGCCTCCGCGCTACGCTGCGCCAGATTGCGGACCTCGCCGGCGACCACGGCGAAGCCGCGACCCTGTTCTCCGGCGCGCGCCGCTTCGACCGCCGCATTCAGCGCGAGAATATTGGTCTGAAACGCAATGCCTTCGATCACCCCGATAATATCGGCGATCTTTTTCGAGCTTTCGCTGATCGACGACATGGTGCTGACTACCCGGCCCATGACATCGCCGCCCTGTAGCGCGATAGTCGATGCTCCTGCCGCCAACTGGTTGGCTTGACGGGCGTTTTCGGCATTACGCTGCACCGTCAAAGTCATCTGCGCCATGCTGGCGGTGGTTTGCTCCAGACTGGAAGCCTGAGCGCGCGTGCGTCCGGATAAGTCGTTATTACCCCGGGAGATTTCCAGTGCGGCATCATTGATGGCCGCGGTCGCCTCCTTGATGCGCACGGTGACGCCGGTAAGCTGCGCGACGGTAGCGTTGAAGTCGTCCTTGAGCTGCCCGAACGTCCCCTGGTATTCGTTATGGATGGTTCCGGTCAAGTCCCCTAGCGCCAAGGCTTCGAGCGCATGCACTATCTCGTTGAGGCTGTTCGCGCTGGTTTCGATCAGCCGGTTCATGCCTTCGCCCAATTGCCTGAAAAACCCGGTTTTCCCGGTCAACGCCATGCGCCGGCTGAAATCGCCTCTTGCCGCCGCTTCGACTATCGCGCCGATTTCCTGTTCGGTGGCGATTTCCTGGGTGCGATCTCTCCATTCGACTACGGCTCCGAGGCGTTCCTCTCGCGCATTGATAACCGGACTGGCGCAAAGCGCGAAGGTACGCCCGCCTATCGTCATTTCCGCGCGATGCGGGGCTGTGAATGTTTTAAGTAACTCGATCTGTTGTCCGGGGTGACGGTGAAAGTTGTTTATGCTTGCACCGATCAGCCGGGTTCGGTCGAAATGCGGCAGGTCTTTACGAATATCGCTTTCGGCGACCGCGAACATATTTTCGATGGCGCGATTCAGGTAGATGATGCCGCCTTTGTTGTCCGCAATCATGACGCAGGTTCCGACGGTGTCCAAAGCCGTTACCACGCGCGTCGCTTCTGTAGCGATACGGCGCGCGTCGGCGACTTCGAAGCCAAGACGGATCTGCGTGGATTTCACGGCATACAACAGCCGGCCGATTTCGTTGTAACCATCGACTTCTATCGTGCTCCAATAATGCCCCTGAGCCATCTCGCCCAGTATCCTGCTGGCGAAGGAAATATTATTGGCCGTGTCGAGGATCAATGAACGTCCGACGGCGACCAGCAATCCGATGCAAATCGAAAGCGTTGCAACGATAAGTTCCGGGCGGAAGTTTGCCGGATAGACATTGTAGAATCCGATCGCCCCGATCATAGCCGGTAATGCCGCGCCGATCGCCACAAGTAAAACAACGCGTGCCTTTATGGATATTCGTTTAATCCAGCGGAAATTTTCGAGCAGGCGAGGCTTGACCGCCTTGCCTTCATGAATGCGTAAATGACCCTGCCGTCCCTCTTTGAACGCCCGATACACGGCTGTATGAGTATCGATTTGTTCCTGCGAGGGTTTATGCCGCACCGATAAATACCCCACGGCCACCCCGTCATCGATAATCGGCGTGACATGGGTAAGCACCCAATAAAAATCGCCGTTCTTGCAACGGTTTTTGACGACGCCGGACCACGGTTTGCCGGATTGCAAGGTAGCCCACATGTCGGCAAACGCTTCTTCCGGCATATCCGGGTGGCGTACCAGATTGTGCGGCTGTCCGATCAGCTCCTGTTCGGTAAAGCCGCTGGTTTCGATAAATTCGGCATTAACATAAATAATTATGCCTTTCAGGTCCGTTTTGGAAACGATAAACGACGTTTCTTTCAACGGGTATTCCACATTTGTTACCGGGAGGTTGGTTCTCATTATTCCTGACCGAACGCGATGTAACGCGCTAAAACGATTGGTTACTTCATATAGAGCGCTAAGCCAGGAAAACAACGTCATTCCGGCAGAGCCTGCCACGGACTTGATTCGGGGATTGCCGGAATCCGGTGACAAGAACCTTACCTCTATGATGTAGCTAACACGCTCGGTACTCTATATCGGTAAACGATCGGAAGGGGGACGATAAGATATGCCGCAGACTTGCGGGGCTAACTCCCTTTCGTCATGTAAAACTGCTGACTTACCCCGTGGCTCGAACCGGTATTAACCGCTGACGACCCTGGTTACCCTCGCGTAGATAGCATTGCTTCAGGTGGCGGATGCCGGAAAGCAAACCTTGTAATGGATTGGCGGATACCTTTTGGGCAAGGCACACCCATTCGCGATAGGTGATCGCGCTCAAATGACGGCGGAAGTCGGCATGATCCACCCGGCCAGACGAGCCCAGCGCTGCAAATCCCGGCTCATTGGCGTGAAAGTGCTCCAGGCGTCCGCGCGCAGCGGAAAAAGGCGCATGTCCGGCGTCATTGTTTTCTACCTGGGCCTTGGCGTTCAACTGCAAGCCGAGCGCAGGGTGATCGATATAGCCGGTCAGCATGCGGCATTCCGCCGCCGTGCTGCAAAAATCGGCGTCGCCGGGTCCCAACGGTTCGATGCACAATACCGTGCCGTGATCTTCGATACGCGGCAGCAAGCGTTCGAAAAAAGCAAGGTAATCGTTCCAGGCCTGCTTTATGGAAAGATCGCCGCGCCACCGACTGCCGCCGATGACCAGCGTTCGTCCGCCCAGGTCTCTGCAAACCGATGACAGACCGGTCAGATATTCCACTGTCCGCTGCAAGGCTTCGGGGCCGGCGAACACGCCGAGTCCGGGCCGATCGGACAACAGCCCGTGCAATCCTATAATCGTCAGTCCTGCGGTTTCCACTTCGCGGCGGTAAGATGTCACCTCGTTCGCAGCCGGCTTGCGCTCATTGCCGCGCCACACCTGTTCCGGTGACACTTCCAGACCGCGCACGCCCATTTCTCCCACCTGCGGCAGCAGACGCAAGGTATCGTGAACCGGTAGGGCGAGGCTCGAAACGGCTAGTTTATAGCTCATATTTCTATCCTTTATGCCTGGCGCGCCATCGCTTCGAAACGGTCGCCGGCCCTGGCCTTCGCCAGCGCGCGATCGATCCAGGCCGTTCCGCCCTTGCCCAGCGCCAGACTGATATCGTTCAGCAAGTCTTCGATCGCGCGGCCGTTTTCTACAATGATCGGCTGAATGCCGGCGTTCATCAGGCGGCGGATGGACGATGAGCCGATTGATGCGGCATAGACTCCCGCGCAGCCGGCGAGGAACTCCAGTTTGACCGCCACTTTATCTTCTTTAGGCTTAACCAGCTCCTCTCCATGAGCGGCTATCCAGTTGTCTTGAGGCGGCTCTTGGGATGCTTCGGGCTCTTCCTCCAAGCCCATGTTTTTGAGGTCGCCTTTCATTTCAACGGGAATGAACTCCCCAACGGCGACCAGTTCCGCGCGTCCGGGAGCAACTTCGTAAATGATGAAGCTCTCGGCGGCTCCGAAGTGCAGATTGACATGGGCCTGATCTTTCGATGCAAAAGCGATTTTGATCATATTTTCCTCCGGTTAGTGGGTTCTGTTATCCGCCGCCGTTTGCCGGTTCGCGTTGTTTTCCTGCCGGTACATGGACCGATAGGGCGCGATTTCCTGGCGGTTCGACAGCAGGTTGGCAATATCGAACAGGATCTGGCGGGTTCCGCGATAACCGATCCAGGTGCGCGTGTAGCCACCGATGCAGTCGTATTGCGGAAAACCCGCGCGCATTAACGGCACGCCCAGTCTGGCGGCGGTTTCCGCGCCGTGAGAGTTGGCTATGACAAGATCGGTCCGGCCATTCCTGGCTGCATTTTCCAAATCCTCCAGATCGCCGACGATCACGCTTTCCAGCGGCAGTGCTGCCAGAGAATCGGCTCTGGCCGAAGCCACCGCGGCGACCACCTCCGCACCTTCGCCAACCAGGAAGCGGGTCAGCATGCCGAGTAAATCCGCATCCGCCGCCACGGCTATGCGCGCGGTACTGAACTGAAAATGGCAATCGATCATTGCATCCAGCAGCTGGGCGCGCTTGCGCTCGATGCGCCGCGGCACCGCGCGGCACGAAATATTGCTCAGTGCCTGAGTGAAGGCATCGCATTCATCCAGCCCCATCAGTCCGGCGAAGCGGTAGTCGGCAATGCCGGTGCGGGCCTTCAACAGATCGGCGGCGCGCCGGAGCGATGGGCCGATGACCAGGGTGGCTACCGATTCGCCCATGTGGGCGATTTCCGATCGTGGCGTACCGCCATAAGTCAGCGTGGAAAACCCGGCAGCGCTCAGGCCGTTATCCATGGAATCTCCTATATCCGGCAGTATCACCGGATGTAGCCCGAAAGCCTCGATCCATTCACTGACTGCTTCGATGTCGCCCGAAGTCAGCATTGACGATACCAGTACGTTAACCTGCTCGACGCGGCGGCGGCGCGCCGGAACGGCGGGAACCAGCTCGTTGATGATGGCTTCCACCGCCGACGCGAAACCGGTTTCCAGGCTGCCCAGCGTATCGGGCGTACTCACAGGCACCACATTCATGCCGTCATATTCCGGGTGCCGGCTACGAAACAGTTTGACGGTTCTCGCGATATCCGCGCCCTGAGTTTCGGCCAGACCCGTGGTCAAGAGTCCGATGATGTCCGGACGGTGCTTTTCCGCTACCGTGCGCAGTGCTTCGACGACGTTGTCGTCGGCGCCCATGACGGTTACCATCGGGTCCATCGCTGTGGTCTGCAACGGAATCGGCTCGCGGAAGTGACGGGAAAAAAAAACCTTGCTGAACGCGGTGCAGCCCAGCGCTCCATGCTCCAGAGGCATCGCCCGCGCCAGCCCGAGAAAAGCCAGGGAAGCGCCCATGGGTTGGCTGACCTTGAGCGGATTCACCGCCAGGGGTTTATTCGGAAGAATAATTTTTGCCATTGCGCGCTCCCGTTATGCGGCTATGCTTGCAGCAATGTGCTGCCGCGACCACGATGGCGTTTTGCGCACTTGCGGCCAGACCGGACTGTCGATGGATGCCGCCAGTTGCCTGGCCAGCTCCTGCATACCCGCATAACCGGCGTAGCCGAAATCGCGTTCGTGATTGATGTCCAGGAATGGAATGCAGGTTTTCAGGGCCGGATAAAGATAGCGTCCGCCGGCAATCAATATGTCCGCTTCGTATTCCTTGCAGGTCGCCATCAGCGTGGCTTGATCGTTGTCGTCGATCATGCGCGCATCCGTGCCCATCAGTTCGCGGATGCGCGCACGGTCTTCCTCGGTCGATTTCTCGGTGCCGGTGGCAACCACCGTCATGCCCAGATCCTGCAGCGCCGAAACCACCGACCAGGACTTGACGCCGCCGGAAAAGATCAATGCCCGCTTGCCGCGCAGGCGTGCGCGCCAGGGCTTCAGCGCCGCGTCGGCTTTGGCCTCCTCGCGCGAGATCAGGCGTTCGGTGCGCTCGCTCAAGCCGGGGTCGTTCAGCCGTCCGGCGAAATCGCGCAAAGCCCTGGATGTGTCGGCGATACCGTAAAAACTGCCTTCGAAGAACGGCGTGCCGAAATCGTCCTGCAGCTTCCTGGCGACATTGAGCATTGCCTTCGAGCACACCACCATGTTGACTTCGGCGCGGTGCATGGTCTGCACATCCTGAAAGCGCGAGTCTCCGGACAGCGTGCACAGGATGCGCAGTCCCAGTTCGTCGAACAGCGGCGCGACGTGCCAGAATTCTCCGGCGATGTTGTATTCGCCGATCAGGTTCACGTCGTGAGTTTCAATGCCGGGACGCCGCGCGGAGACAGGCACCGGGTCGGGTTCCCGCGTCCCGATCACATGCTTGTACAGGGTTTCGCCGGCTATGCGGTTGCCGAGGCTTTTGCTGCCGTAAAATCCGGCGCAATCGACCGGCACCACCGGCACTCCCCAGCGCTGGGCGGCGGCTTTTCCCAGTGCTGCGATGTCGTCGCCCTGCAGTGCGGTAACGCAGGTGTTATAGATGAACACCGCTGCGGGCCGGTAGGTTTCGATCGCCTGTTTGACCGCATGAAACAAGCGCTTCTCGCCGCCGCCCATGATGACGTCGACATCGGAGAGGTCGGTGGTCATGCCGATGCGGTACAGCGCCGGGCCGGAAGAGCGAGTGCCCCTGGCGTCCCAGGAGCTGCCGGCGCAGCCGATCGGGCCGTGCACGATATGCACGGCGTCCGCTATCGGCAGCAGCGCGATTTGCGCGCCGTCAAAGGCGCAGCCGCCTTGCGCAGCCCCCGGCCTGGCCTTTGCGCAACCGGTTTTGGCTCCCTTGTTGTGACTGCACGCCGGTTCGTCGAGCAGCGCCTGGATTTCGTTCTGATTCATACGGAATCTCCTGCTTGTTCCGTCGCCAAACTCCGGCGCGGAACGGTGGTTGTTTATTAGGTTATAGCTTATTCGTCGAAATCAGGCGAAGCCGCGCGCAAGGCAAACGACCTGGCCTGTTCCAACTCCTCTGGTGTAAGAAGCGAGTCACGCACGCGGTTGAAAAAAGGATTTAAATAACTGTCGAGCGTGCGGAATAACGGCGAATGGCATTGCAATGCGTTTTTACGGAAACGCAGGCAACGGAAGCATTGATGCGAACGCGGCCGCAGGCTTTCCCAGTACACGCGGTAAGCCAGCGCGAACAGACGGATTCCGCCGGCCAGCGCTTCCCTGAATGCGCAGAACCACCAGGCGCGCCGGTAGCACAGCCGTTCGAGGCGGATCGTGCAGATTTTGCACTCGGTTTGACCGCTTGCCGTAGCGGAGCGAACGGAGGTAGATGTATGAGACGGCTGCATGGTATTTGCGGCTTGCTATACGAGTTATGGAACATTATTCCGACACCGACTAATCCGGTGCGTCTTACCGTTCTCTAATACAAATTGCGGGCCAGATGTGCGTAGCGGGATGAATTTGCTGATGGGTTTTGATAAAGCGGGCTTTCGGAGCTGCAGATATGCGTTCACGATTGAAGGATTGCGTAAAACAGCGTGCTTTGGCGTACTATTTCCATGCGTTCGTACATTGATGTGCAATATGACTTATAAAATATATAGCAAGCTGGCGTTGCCCCCGGCAGCTACGCGCTCGACACGGGAACAGGCGCACATGGCGTGTTGTGGGGCAAGCCAGTCGAGGCACGCGGAAGCGTGTCGGTAATATTATCCACGCTGCAAGTCCATCCGTGGGCGCAGAAGGTCTCGCCTGGACCACCTAACTTCCTCTTCAGCAGCCATACTGAGTAGTTACCGGTATTCCTTGTAATTAAGCTGGTATTTGTTCATGCGCAGTCCAAGAATACGCCGAGTCAATCCCAGGTGCGCAGCCGCTTCGGTGGTGTTGCCGTGATGCAGTTTCAGCGCTTCGACGATCATTTCGTATTCGACCGTATTCAGTTTGGCGTCCAAGCCGCCTTCGCAGGAAACTTCCGATATCACCGGCGTCTGCAGGGAGGGCGGCAAGTGATAACCATGGATTACTCCGTCCTCGGCGAGGATGACCGCCCTTTCGATGACGTGTTCGAGCTCCCGCACGTTGCCGGGCCAGTGGTAACACAGCAGCATGTTCAAGGCCGGCGTCGATATCCTTTTAATTTCAATGTCCATTTCCTTCGAGTAATATTCTACGAAATGATCCGCAAGGACTACGATGTCGTTGCCTCTGTCCCGTAGCGGTGGAATGGTGATCGGGAACACGTTCAGCCGGTAGTAAAGGTCTTCGCGGAAGCTCCCGTTTGCAACCATGCCGGCCAGATCCTTGTTGGTTGCCGCAAGGATGCGTATGTCGACCTTGCGGGGTGTATTACTGCCCACGCGTTCGAAGGTTTTTTCCTGCAGGACGCGCAACAGTTTTGCCTGCATGGGCAGAGAGAGCTCACCTGCTTCGTCCAGGAAAATGGTTCCGCCGTCGGCTTCTTCGAAGCGTCCCTTGCGCAGGCCCGCCGCTCCGGTGAACGAGCCTTTTTCGTGTCCGAACAACTCGCTTTCGATCACGCTTTCCGGGAGAGCGGCGCAATTGAATTTTACGAACGGCCCTGAAGCGCTGGGACTGTTGTAGTGAATTGCGCTGGCGACCACCTCTTTGCCGACCCCGCTTTCCCCGAGTATCAATACGGTTGCTTTCGACTTGCTTATTTTCTCGATCAGGTTGTAGACCTCCTGCATCGGTTTCGAGTTGCCGATGATGTTGGATGGCTTGAATTTCTCCTTGAGGGCGTTGCGCAGTCGCAGATTTTCGTTTTCCAGAGCAACCTGATGAACGTTTTCCAGCAGATAAAGCTCGACCGCCTGCGCCGTTGTGGACGCGAGTATCGACAATACCTCCACGTCGAGCCGCAGCAGCCGGGCGTTGTCGTATATGCGTTCCGCGCTGATGGTTCCGAGCACTCTCCCTCCGCGCAGGATCGGGACGCACAGGAACGACAGTTTGCGGTCGATGTCGGCGTTGCGGCTGCCGGTGCGATTCAGAAAGTCCGGTTCGTCGCTGATGCGCGGAACAATGATCGGTTTGCCGGTTTCAACGACTTTGCCGGTAATGCCTTCTCCGAGGAAATAGATGCCTCTCGCTTCCTCTTCGTCGGTCAATCCGAAGCTTTTATGTATGAAGATTTTTCCGTAGTCGTGTTGATGCAAAGTCACCATTCCGCGTATGACTTTCATGTGCCGTTTCATCACCTGCAGCAGGATGGCCAGTGTGCCGGCAAGATCTTCGCTTTCGGTGACGATACGGCTCATTTCGTACATAAGCGGCAACACATTGGTCCGGCACTCGCCAAGATCGCATTCGCACAGATGCGGAATCCCTGATACCGGGACTTGCTGGGGTTTAATTTTCAGTTGCAGCGGATCGTCGGAATTTATTTTCGCTACGACGTTTGTTTCGAGAACCATTTTCGCTACCTCGTTAAATAAGCGCGATATTTATAATGATATAACGATGGCGGTGATTACTCAAAAAAATGGCTCATATGGCAAGTCTGAGTAGTACGGAACGCTGCCTGCCTGGCCGATTAGTCTATAGGCGCCGGTACGACGCGCACCGGTTCGCGCAATGCCGCCATCAGTTTTCTTCGTACACCGCCCAGGGTCTGGCCGGCCAGCGTGCAGGTGGTGCAGGCGCCGCTTAGCCTGACCTTGACGATATCGCCGACGACGTCCACCAGTTCGATGTCGCCGCCGTCACGCTGCAAGCCGGGACGAAGTTCTTGGAGAGTGGAGTTAATAAGCGCGATTTTTTGCGGTGCGTTCATTGGCGATAGCTTCCTGATGAATGAATTCGAATGGGGCCGGATATTGTGGCGACAAGAATTGGACATCGCTCACGGGGAATATATAAAAATCAAGCAAACCCCATACCATGGATGAGATGCAGTTTTCCGCCTGCGGCAACGCGGTCGCCATCCGCTTCCGGCGCCTTCGCTGCTCGTTCCGGATCGTAATAACAAATGGAGAAGCGTACCTAACAGTACGAAAGGAATGGATATGCATGAGCTTCTGTCGAGAAAGTACGGATTGAACTTTAACTGCAGTGCTGACTGACCGCGTGTGGGTACAGCCGGTGCATCGCAGAGTTTTCATGTCCGAACGAGGCTTTTTAGTTAATGGCACGTAACCTGCTTTTGCATTAATGTAGCCATTCAGTAGCGGAATAAAGCCCACTCCTAACGGGGGTCGACAAAGCCAGCCGAATAGCGGGCATCAATCATGCCTCCGGCAGCTCGACAAACAAGTAAAAAATCTGTGGATTTCGGCAATTATTGGAAGGGGAGGGCTCATGACGTTTCTTTTTTCCGGCCCTGAGCCGAAAATCGGCCTTCGCTTCTCAGGTGCGGAAATGATTCGGTTCAAAGGCGTGACATTGAATCGCGGCGATAGCGAAGTGCTGCGCGACATCACCCTCAGCATTCCCTCAGGATCGGTAACCGCCATTGTAGGACGGTCCGGCGCCGGAAAGACCACGCTGCTCGGCGCAATTAACGGGTTGATTCCGCTGTCGTCCGGCGCGCTTGCGGTGACCGGCATCGGACCTCTCGATCATGGCGGAGCCTGGCGCGAACATCGCCGCCGCATAGCCACCGTATTTCAGGATCATGCGCTGATAGACCGGCTGTCGGCCATGGACAACGTGCTGCTGGGGCTTGCGGATGCACGCCATCCGCTCTCTCCGTTGCCATGGCCGTTACCCATGCGGCGGCGTGCGGCCGAGGCGTTGATCGAGGTGGGACTGCTGCATCACGCCGCGACCAGAACTTCATATCTCAGCGGCGGCGAGCGTCAGCGCGTCGGGATTGCGCGCGCTCTGGTGCGTCAGCCGCGGCTGCTGCTCGGCGACGAGCCCTTTTCCTCCCTGGACCCCGCACTCGTCCATCATCTGGGGGTGAGCTTGCGCCATGCTGCGGTCCACTACGGCGTTACCGTCGTTCTGGTGCTTCACCAGATTGAGACCGCGCTGGCGCTGGCGGATAGGGTCATCGGTTTGGCTGCGGGGCATGTGGTTTTCGACGGTCCTGCGGCGAAATTCGATTCGTCCGCGCGCTCCCTCGTTTTTGAAGTTCCTGCCCGGCAGGAAACATCCTGTTCTTCCAACTTTTGTACCCGATGGTGAAACCATGTATACAACCGTTAATCGTATCTTTCCGTGCTTGGTCTTGCTGCTAGGCGTTTTGTTGGCGTCATTTTCCGCTATCGGAGCCCAGGAGCATCCCGAACGTTTGAAGATCGGGCTGCTGCCGGGCGAATCGGCGCCCACGGTGATGCGCTTGAACGAGCCTCTCAGGGCGTATCTGGAAAAACGGCTCGGCATTCCGGTTGAATTGATGGTTGGTGCCAACTACGCGGCCACCGGCGAGGCATTGCGCTTCGGCCGTATCGATATCGCTTACCTCGGGCCGGTGACCTATATCCTGCAAAGCCGCCGCGCCCGGCTCGAGCCTTTCGCCCGTCCGACCCATGCAGATGTCGGCCCGACCTTTCAGGCGGTCATCATCGTACCCAAGGACAGTCCGGCGAAAACCCTGACCGATCTGAAAGGGAAGGAAGTGGCAATGGGCGACCCGGCCTCAACTTCCGGCACCTGGGTGCCGCGCTACCAGTTGCTCGAAGCCGGACTCGCGGCGGAACGTGACTATACGCTCCGTGTACTCGGTGCGCACGACGCTGTCGCACTGGCTGTGGCCCATCATAAGGTGGCTGCGGGCGGCCTCAGCCTGCCGATTTACCGGCGCTTGCTCAACGAAGGAAAAATAGACCCTGATGCCGTGAGGATACTTGCCGAGTCGCCGCCGATCCCGGAGTATATGTGGACTTTCCGCGCAGGACTCGATCCCGCCTTCCGCGAAGAAGTGAGAAAAGCTTTTGTCGGCGTGAACGATCCGGAAGCGCTCAAGGTGTTTCGCGCGGTAGCCTTTATTCCCGCCGTCGACTCCGATGTCGACCGGGTACGCAGCTGGATCGAGGCGATACGCAAGCAAAACCCCAACGCGGTTCCTGCGCCATGAGCGATCAAATCGTTTCGTTTCCGCATCGTTCCGGTTTGGATGCCGTTCTTGCAGCGCATGGCCGCGAGGAACTGAAACGCGGCCTGCGCTTTGTCTGCGCCATGGCCGTCTTCGTTTGCGCTTTCGGCTTCGCGGGCGTCTTCGATCCGGAACGTTACCGCGACGCGCTGGCGACTATCGTGACGCTGCTTGGAGACTCGTTGCCACCGGAATTCGCCCGCTGGAAACACTGGGGACGGCCATTGCTCGACACTCTGGCGATGAGCGTGTCCGGCACTGCGCTCGCCTGCTTCGCCGCGCTGCCGCTGGCGCTGGCGGCGGCGCGCAACACCGGACCAGCATGGCTGGGCGGAGTCGTGCGCCTGTTTCTCAATATGCTGCGCTCGGTGCCGGGAGTCATCTGGGGCGTCATGTTCGTCGCGGCAGTCGGTTTCGGTCCACTGCCCGGCGTACTTGCGCTCGCCTGTCACTCGACCGGCATGCTGGGAAAGCTTTATGCCGAAATACTGGAGCATGTCGACCCCGCGCCGGGCAATGCATTGCGCAGCCAGGGCGTATCGTGGCTGGGTATCGCACGCTTCGCCGTGCTGCCGCAAATCCTGCCGAGATTGCTGGATATAACTTTCTATCGGTGGGAGCACAATGTACGCGCAGCCACCGTACTGGGTCTTGTCGGCGCAGGCGGCATAGGCCTGGAAATCATGACGGCCTTTCACCTTTTCGAATACCGCGAAGCGCTCGCACTTATTATCGTTTTATGGGGATTGGTGACTCTCATCAACGCCGGTGGAGCGCAAATCCGCACCCGGCTTCTTGATCTCGATCACGGTTGATCCTAGTGGTCCTCGCGCCTGTACAATGTTCTGCTGTCATAACCGACTTTGTTTATTCGTATCGGGCTGTGCATCATATCCCCCATTCGCACATCCGGGGATGTCTTACAAGGGCATCCCCTGAATTTCAGCGTGAGGCTGAGTTGGCGCGGCATTTGCCGAAAATATGACGGTTTATTGCCGGTTTTCACATAGGAGCGCGTTCCGCGATGAGTTCACTACCTGTTCCCGATTTATTGCTGCGTCCGTCCGCGGCCCCCTCGACGCGCATCCTGTTCATTGCCCGCCATGCGCCGAGCGAACCGATATATGAGTGTCGGTCCTATCCCGGTGACGGGGGATATCCCGCCTATTATCACCGGGTTTGGGAAGGGCTGAACGAATTGGGATACCGCGTTGTTACCGCCAGCGATTGCCTGGCCGTCTATAAGGCGCCGGGCAATGTGGATTTGGTGTTTTCCCTGTACAACCGCATCCCCATCAATAATCCCGAAATCTTTTTGGCGTCCACCTGCGAGTTCCTGCGCATGCCGTGCGTCGGCTCCCGGCCGAATACCCGCGCGCTTGCCGAGGATAAATGGTTTTCCAAGCTGGCGGCCAGGGCCATGGGACTGCCGGTGGCCGAGGGTGCCGGCTATGATTCGGCAAGCGCATTGGCAAGCCCGGCCGCATTTGCAGGCCCTTATTTCATCAAAAACCGTTTTGGCGCCGCGTCCGAAGGAATCAGCGCCGACTCGATTCAGGATGACTGGGCTGGAGCCGCCCGCGTCGCCCATGGCCTGCTGGAACGCGGCATGTCGGTGCTGATCGAGTCCTACGCTCCCGGTATCGATATCACCGTTCCCGTCCTGGGAGGAGAGCAACCGATCATTCTGGGGGTGGTCAATCCTGGATCGAATCAGGAGGGCGGGATTATCACCGAGGATTTGAAACGCAATGACCCGATGGGTTACGAGATGTTCGACGCCGGACCCGCAGAAGCCGGCCTTCGTTCCGATGTGGCGGCGTTATGGACCATGGCAGGCCCCATGGATTATTTCCGCCTGGATTATCGCTTTGATCCGCATACAGGCCGCCGCGTCTTTCTGGAGTTCAACATTTGTTGCCATATTGGCCGTAGCGGCGCTATTTGTTTGGCTGCATCCCGGTGGGGGCTTAACCAATTGGATGTGCTTGGCCATGTGATTGAATACAGTCTTCGCCGTCAATCCACTATTCGGGAGATTTGTCGATGGGCGCCATGATCAGCAACCCCCTGGTGATGAGGGGGTTTTCCGCAGCAAATGGAGTGTTTACCGGCTGTCCGTGGGATTTGCTGGCCAATGTTCCCGTACCCTTGCGCCATCAAGTGTGCGACGGCATTGCCGGCGTGGTGGCGCAAACCGAAAGCGCGAACGGCAAGGCGTTTAAATGGCACATTCCCCTGGGGCAGGGGGGCGTTAGTCCGTTTGATAAATTACGCTTCATTCATTCCCTTGCCGACTACCCCAATATGCTGGTGTCCGCCGATCACGGCAGTGCATTCAATCGACGCTTCCAGGAGCGTTATCTGATGAAGGGGGCATTTAGCGGAGCGCAGCCTGAAGGCGCCGCCACCGTTTTTAGCGATAGCGGATTGATTGATCCTGCAGGGTGGATTGGGGTGTTTGCCGTTGCGCCGTTCGTGATGCTGATCGATCATCGGCGTTTGGGCGGATTGCCTACTCCGTGCCGCTGGGCCGACTTGATGGAGCCTGTCTATCGCAATCAGGTCGTCTTCAGCGGCTGGAAACGCGAGGGGGATAGCCGCTACTCGCAATTCAATAAATTCTTTCTGCTGGCGATGTCCAAAGAGTTCGGTTTGAATGGAATGTCCAGAATCGTGGCCAATGTGCCTTCCCTGCTTCATTCCGCTCAGATGCCGCGGCTGGCGGGTACTGCGTCCTCGCCGGGCGGGATCTATGTCCTGCCCTGGGCGCAGGCTGACATGTGTCCAAGGCGTGGACAGACCGAGGTGGTCTGGCCGGAAGAGGGAGCCTTGGCCTATCCCCTCTGGCTGACGGTCAAGTCATCGCACCGACTATCGTTGGATGTTCTGGTCAGACACTTCTACGGCGCAGAATTGGGGGGTATCCTCAATCAGAACCGTTACCCGTCGCTATGTACTGGTTTGCCGCCCAGTGTTCCCGCCGGCTCCAAACTGAACTGGCTGGGGTGGGACTTCGTACGCCACCCTGCGACAGCCAAATTGATCCAGGCTGTCAGCCGCACGTTCCTGGACGCCATGGACAAAAGACAAACTAAAGGAATGCGATTATGCGCCTGATTACCGTTGCCGGACCGCCATCGGTGGGCAAGACATCCGTGGTGGTCAAAACGGCCAGGATTTTGGCAGGCTCAGAACGCCGCGTCGGCATCGTCAAATTTGACTCATTGAATACCTCGGATGACGAGGTTTATCAGCGGGCGGGTTTGCCGGTCAAAGTGGGGCTGGCGGGCAGCGTCTGTCCCGACCATTTCTTTGTCAGCAACATCGACGACTGCGTTAGCTGGGGGCGCCGGGCAGCGCTTGATTTCTTGATCGCCGAAAGCGCCGGGTTGTGCAACCGCTGCTCACCGCATATTCAGGGTGTTCTGGCCGTTTGCGTGATCGATAATCTGTCGGGCGTTCACACGCCGCGCAAGATCGGGCCGATGCTGAAATTGGCCGACGTGGTGGTGATCACCAAGGGCGATATCGTCAGCCAGGCCGAACGCGAGGTTTTTTCTTTCAATGTCCGCCAAGCCAATCCGCGCGCCGTGATACTGTTTTTCAACGGCATCACCGGCCAGGGCGCCGCTGAATTGGGATATCACCTGGATCAAGCTCCCGTTATCCATGAGTTGGAAGGCAGCCGCCTGCGTTTTCCCATGCCTTCGGCGGTATGCCCTTATTGTATCGGCGAAACCATCATCGGACAGGATCATCAACGAGGCAATGTACGCAAGATGGCCTTGGGCGACAAACCGGCATGAGGAACCGTTTACTGTCCATGACGCTGGCGGAATTATCCGAGGGGCATCCCGGTATTGCCCAATTTATCGCATCCACCGATGCCAGGCCAAGCCGTAGACTGGATTCCTGGCTCGATAGTCTGGATGAAAACAGGCTGTCGGATCTGGGTATGGATCGGGAGCGGGTGTTGGAACACCTGGAAATTCTGGCTGCGCAGGTTCAAACCGGAGAGACGGAGCAACGGGTTCGGTCGCTGACCATCCTGGGTGGACACGACAAAAGCGGTCAGCCGGAAAATCTGAATCTAATGCTGAAGACCGGGGATGTGCTGTGCATAGTCGGCCCCACCGGGTCGGGCAAAAGCCGGCTGCTGGCCGACATAGAATGTCTGGCGCAGGGAGATACCCCATCGGGACGCCGTGTTTTGGTTAATGATGCGCCTCCTGAACCGGGCTCGCGGTTTACCTCCCATCGCAGGCTGATTGCGCAATTATCCCAGAACATGAATTTTGTCGTCGATCTATCGGTGGGCGAGTTTCTGTTCATGCACGCCGATTGCCGCAGGGTGAAAAACCCGGAAACGGTGGTGGCGGATGTCATTGCCTGCGCCAATGAATTGGCGGGAGAACGTTTCACAGCCGATGTTTCTCTGACGCAGTTAAGCGGTGGCCAGACCCGTGCGCTGATGATTGCCGATACCGCCTTGCTGTCGGCTTCTCCGGTGGTGCTGATAGACGAGATCGAGAATGCGGGCATCGACCGCAAGAAGTCTCTGGATTTGCTGATTGCCAAGGAAAAAATCGTATTGATTTCAACCCACGACCCGATTCTTGCGCTGATGGGCAGCAGGCGCATTGTCATACGCAATGGCGCCGTAGCCGACTTCATTACTACCAGCGAGGCGGAAAAAGCCAATCTGAGTATCCTTGAGCATATTGATCAAGGACTCATGGATCTACGCCATCAACTGCGTATGGGGCGCCGGATTGAAACCGCTTTGAACTGGACGTTGGAGTAACTCCGTGGATGCGATCACCTTACTGCTGGAACGTCGTTCCTGTTCGGCCTTAACCGCTCCCGCCCCTGAAGGCGAAGCTTTGGAAGCCGTACTGAAGGCCGCATTTCGGGTTCCTGACTTTCGGCAATTACGCCCCTATGAGTTTATTTTGGCTGCGGGAGACGGCCTTGACCGTTTGGGCGCACTACTGGAAGAGGCTGCCAAACAATCCGGCAAATCCACGGAAATCGTCAATCGCGCGTACCGTATGCCTCACCGCGCCCCTCTGGTCATAGTGGTGGCGGCGCGTCATCGTCCCAATGCTCTGGTTAGTCGCTTTGAGCAGCAATTGACAGCCGGGTGCGCGGTGATGTCCATGCAATTGGCGGCAGTGGCGCAAGGGTTTGGCGGCATTTGGCGCTCGGGCTGGCCAATGTTCGATCGCGGTTTACACACGGCCCTGGGACTGGAAGAAGAAGACCAGATCGTCGGTTTTCTCTATCTGGGGACGCCATTGCAACCGCCGGAAAAACCGCTCTCCATCGTCGAGAGCAAAGACTTTACCCGTTGGCTCTAAGAATACGGAGCGTTAATACAGGCGCACGGCGTTATGCGCTTCCTTGCTGCCGGGGAGCCGACCCAGCGCCACGCTTAACAGATCGGATACGATTTTATCCAAACTGATGGTGGTGCGTGTGGTGGCGCCGGAGCGCGTCAGCTTGATGTGATAGCGGATATGTGCGGCCATGGGTTCAGCTGTTACGGGTTGAGGAGTATGGATAATGTTTTATCGTGATTTTTGGTGAGCGGCTGTGTGCGGATGGGGAGCGATTTCATATGTCTAACAATACCGCACCTCCATCCATCAATTTTGAACTGCTCAATGGAATTCGGTGCTAATCAAGAGTGCTTTTTTGCCAGCCTGCTACGTACGAAGTCAACATGCATAAGCATCAATAAATAAAATTCTGATAAAGATGAGGGTGTTTGTGTTTCTAAAATATTCTGTTCAATATCGTTCAGGCATTGTTGATATTCTTCATGTGCTTCGCGGTTGTAGTTGTTTACAATTTCAATCTCAAGTAGCTTCAGTTTCTTGTAGTTTTTTCCCAGTCTGGTTCGCATCCGCTTGATCCTGTAACCAGGTAGTTTGCTGATAATCGGATAAGCAAAAGCGACGAAAGGTACTATCATGATTACCAGGCGGTCAATGAATTCAGCGATCCAGAACGACAGATAATTGTTCAAGAAAGGCAATCCTGATTTATGATAGCGTATCGACACTGGACTTTCCGGAATACTTGCATCTCTGTAAACTGGAAATTCATTTACCTTGGAGAAGTAATCGCCGCGTCCATTGATTGCTCTGACAGCTTGCAGGAACAGACGCTGGATTGCCGGATGCAGATCGGCCTCCACTACCAAGCTAGGTGTAGTCGCGAGCAGTTTGGTATCGCGCTGTGGAAAATTGCGGGACAGGTCGAAACCACCCATTGGTACTTCCAGCACACTAATGTAATTCATTTGCCGCGCATAGGCATTGGCACGCGTAAAGCTAATTAACCGCAGTGTGGGGTCATGCAGCAACGCCTGGATCAACGGTGAATCAATGCTGTTGATTACAAACATCCCATCGATGTCTCCGCGTTTGAGCGCGGCGGCGGCTTCATTTGGTGAGAGTGACAGTATATTGGATGCTGTTGGCTGATAACCGTTTAGTTCTAAAATGCGTTGCGCTTGTATGCGAGTACCGCTTCCTTCTTGCCCAATGGAAATCTTACCGCCAACTAATACGCCTATTCTCTGTTCCGCATCGGGCGTATCCGGACCCCTATAAAAAAACCATAAGGGTTCGTAATTTACACTGCCTAGCGATAGTAATCCTGCGCTTTCACTTGAGGTAGCGATACCGCTATGCATAAAGGCTGACTGCACTTTGTCATGCTTGTTTTTCAAAAATTCAAGGTTCTGCTTTCCGTCATTAGAAGCTATTAATTCAAGGGTTATGCCGTTCTTTCGAAAGAACTCCACGTATTCCTTTCCTATTGATGAAAATCCGCCGTTAGGTAGACCCGTCGCCAAGTATACATGGTTGGGTGGCGCTGGTTTTGCCAGCCAAATTACCAGGGCAATACCTGAAATCAATAACAATAGCATGGGCCATATATCACGAATTGTTTGCATCCAGGAGACAATTGCCTCTCTCACTGTTTCGTAGATCGCTATGCTGTATTCCAAAACGTATTTCGTGGTATTATTCATAATGAATCTTTTCATAAAATTTGCTGTTTCACGTATGCAGAAAGCGGTGGCTGCTTGCTGTGCAGGAGCGGGAAGCATGCCGAAACACTTGTTTTATTTACAAATGGATTTTGTATCGGCTTGTGCTATTTCTGCCGGTTGCTATAGGGCTGTCTTCGGCGATAATCCAAACAGTGACCCATCATCGTTACGCGTCAAATGGCCATTGAGCTTATCCAGCAGCATGCGCCGGTTGAGGTTCTCAACGTTGCGCATGGCTTCCAGCAATATAAGCCCCGAATAAAATCTTGCGCCATGTACCCGTTCTTGCGCAGCTTTTTGCGTTTGCGTGGCTCCAGCTTCTGTTTCTGCGCCTTAAGCTGTTCCAAGCGCTCTTCCGCCTGCCTGATCCTGTCCTCGAGAGCCGCCATCGTTTCCCTCCCCAGCTGCTGTTAAAACCCGCCTGTCATTCTGCCGCCGAGCCGCACTGCTTACAAGCCCGCACCTCTTGCGCCTACTCACCACATATAAAGCAAGGACGCACTCAGGAGTTATCCGCTATGCTGCCAACCCAGTGCGCCTGTTGCGCGGGAAACAACAAAAAGCAAAAACCATGGTCATCTACCACCTCGGCGGCAAAGCGGTCGCGCCCAATTCCGGGACGCAGCGGCCTATCGCGCCGCCGAGCGCGTTGAAGACGCTCGCAGCGAGAAATCCACGGCTACACGCGCAAGACCGAAGTGCTGTCTAAGGGTATTATCCTGCCGCGCGGCGGCCGGAAGTCTGCGCGGCCTGGGCCTCCATCAGGGTAGGGGTTGTGGTCAGATCATCGCCAACCAAGAAAACTGGGGCGGGCCTTTGGGCGAAAGCAGCGCATCTATTGGGGCGATTACCAACGGGGCGGGAGAAGGCGCGCATTGGCCCTGTACCGCTGGATAGCCGTATGAATTCCATGTTAAGTGGACGGGAGGTTTTCGAGGACTTGTGCAGCGAATCAAATCCAGCCGCAGTAAAAGCGTCAAACGGCATCGAAAATTTAATGCCGTTTGACCCTGGATGAGTCCCAATCAATGCTGATCTACCGGCCAATGGGGGGCTTGGCAGGTCTCCGCCAGACATATCTTGACTAAGGACGTCGGAAGTTATTCTCCCTTGCAAACGATATTATTTCAATCATTATTTGCTCATATCCTTGTAAGGATTTGCTTATTTTATTTAGGCAGTATCCTGATTTTTTTAGGCGGAAGTCCAATTGTTATTTTGTGTTTCTCTTATTATTATAAGAAATAGCCGAATTTCATTGGTTGGTGCAACATCCAATAAAAATATTGAAACCTTTTAAGGCGCAGTGGTTGTTTATTGTGGATGCGCGATCTTCATCGTTATTTCCGGAAAACCCGGTATGCAGGTCTTTTGTATTTAACGGTCTAGCTAGAGCATGCTCGAATAAATCAGTACCTCATTAGGTTGATTGATATTTAATTTTCTTATTAAGCTGCGCACTGTTATTTATTTTATGAGTGTATCTGTTCTGGTTTTTAGCCAGCGCTATCACACTACCCGGGGGGGATATGATGAAAAATACAAACCTGATAACAAAGTTATTGCTGTCGTTCGGAACGGTTTTACTGTTTACAGCACTGGTTTTGGGCGTAGGGTTCTATAATCTGTCGGCCATGAACAACACCACTCGCGTTATTACGCAGGAAGCTTTTCCGCAGGTGGCGGCTCTGGATATCGTTTCGATACGCACATTCGACAACGGACGACAGTTACGCAATCTGTTCCTGACCACAGATCCTGTCGGGTTTGAAAAAGCGATAAAGAAAGTGGAGGAAAATAGAGATCTTAATGCCAAGGATATGGAAAAACTGGGAAGTTTGCTGAACTCGGATGAGGCTCGCCGCCTGTTCAAGGCCGTCAGTGACCGCCGCGCTGAAATGACGCCGCTTTACGAGCGTGTTTTTTCGTCGGCGCGCGACAAGACCCAGCGCGACCGGGGTATCGAGTTTTTGTTGAAAACCTTTGCACCGGTCAATAACGCCTTCGTCGCTGCCTTGACGGAAATGAGCCAGTATGAAGCGGAGCAGATGCGCGCGTTGACGGACGGCGCAGAGCAAAATTATCTGTCGGCGCGTAACTGGATGGGTCTATTCGGCATCGTCGCATTGCTGGTCAGTATAGGGATCACATGGGTGCTGACGCGCTCTATTTTCGGTCAATTGGGCGGTGAGCCTGCACAGATGCAAGCAGCCGTCAATCAAATCGCGTCCGGTGATTTGACCGTGGCCATTCAATTGCGCGACGGCGATACCACCAGCGCCATGGCCGCGCTGAAAGGCATGATAGATAATTTAAGCGTTACGGTCACGCAAATAGGCGATGCAAGCAACTCACTGGTGCAGGCATCCGAGGAAGTCAGCGGCACCGCGCAGAGCCTGGCGCAAGGCGCGAGCGAACAGGCGGCCAGCGTCGAGCAAACCAGCAGCGCGATGGAACAAATGAGCGCATCGGTGGCGCAAAACGCCGAAAACGCCAAAGCGACCGACGGCATGGCCGCCAAGGCCGCCCAGGAGGCCGGAGAAGGCGGGGAGGCGGTCACGCTCACCGTTGCGGCGATGAAGAGCATTGCCGGCAAGATCAACATCATTGACGAGATCGCCTATCAGACCAACCTGCTGGCGCTCAATGCGGCGATAGAGGCGGCGCGAGCCGGCGAGCACGGCAAGGGCTTTGCCGTGGTGGCTTCCGAAGTGCGCAAGCTGGCGGAGCGCAGCCAGGTGGCTTCACAGGAGATAGGCGAGCTGGCTGTCAGCAGCGTGGATATGGCGGAAAAGGCCGGACATCTGCTGAATGAAATGCTGCCGAGCATTACCAAAACCTCTGATCTGGTGCAGGAAATCACTGCGGCCTCCAATGAGCAGACCGTAGGCATCGATCAAATCAACTCGGCGGTGAACCAGCTTAATCAGCTCACCCAGCACAGCGCCAGCGCTTCCGAAGAACTGGCGGCTACCGCCGAAGAAATGAGCGCGCAGGCCGAACAGCTGCAGGCGCTGATCAGTTTCTTTACCGTGAATAATGGCAATGGCGCGCCTGCAAAAAACCTTGCAAAGGGAAGTGTTACGCCCAGGATAAAAAGTAGGGCTAATAAGGTCAAGGCGCGGGTCGCCGCGCATGAGGCTATCGAAGAAGGCGAGTTTGTGCGGTTTTAGCCGCCGGCCGCTCTTTAAAGTGGAGAATGGAAATATGAACACAATCGTCAAAACCAGTGCGGATAGCACACAGGGTCGCCAGCAATACCTGACATTTACACTGAAAGGAGATGTTTTTGCCATCGGTATCCTTAACATCGAGGAAATCATCGAGTACGGACAATTAACCGAACTGCCGCGTATGCCTTTATTCATCCGCGGCGTCATCGACCTGCGCGGTGCTGCGGTGCCGGTGGTCGATCTTAATGCCTGCTTCGGTAAGGAAAAGAGCACGATAACGCGCCGCAGCTGCATCGTGATAGTCGAAGTCGCGCACGCGGATGAAACCCGTGTTGTCGGAGTGCTGGTCGATGCGGTCAGCGCGGTGCTGGATATTCCGGCTGACGAAATAGAACCCGCTCCCCGCTTTGGTTCAAGTATCAATGCCGATTACATTGCCGGTATGGCGAAGGTCGATGGCAAGTTTGTCGTTGTGTTGAACATCGGTGGGGCGGTTTTGTCTTTGGATGAAGTGGCGCAGGTGGTTACTAGGGACACAGGGGCGCCACCCTTGCTGGAAGCGGCCGCTTAAAGTTGCGGTTCTCTTTGATTCGTCCGCCGCATTGGCCGGATTTTTTCCAGTGCGGTGGGCACGCTTCTTGTGGAGTCAGTTTAAGTGGCGCGGAGGATTTGCGCCGCGCTGGGTTTTCCACAAAACAGGCGTACAAGCCTGTGGAAAACCTGTTTCCTATCCCATTAAGCCGTTCTGAGAGTTAGGGTTGTGCTAATACGCTAGATTTTGAACAGTGTGCGCGTTCCTGTTATCCTGTGAACATGGGTGAAAAGGGCGCTGCAAGCCGCGCAGCACATGGTCAAATTTTTCAAAAGAGCTCATCTTTTCCAATTTCTGTGAGCTTCCCTCGGTTTTTCGTCTACCAGGAGGTCGATATCATGCTAACAGTTTCTCCTGCTGCTGATCAATGAGCCAAGCATCCGGAAACTGGACCGGTGACCTGTAACCCAACGTAGAATGCTGGCGTTTCCGGTTGTAGAGCACTTCAATGTATTCGAATGTCATCAATGTCATCTCATCCCGTGTTTCGTAACGCAGCCCATGCACCCGTTCGTTCCTGAAGCTGTTGAACCAGCTTTCGGCCTGCGCATTGTCCCGGCAATTTCCCTTGCGACTCATCGAACATACCATGCCATTCCTTCAGCTTGCTTTGGAAGGCCTGGCTGGCGTACTGACTTCCACGATCTGCATGGTGCATCAACCCGGATGCCGGCTTCCGGCGGAACCACGCCATGGTCAGTGCATCCGTTACGATATCTGCCGTCATGCGCGGCTTCAGCGACCAGCCGACCATTTCACGGTTGAACAGGTTGAGTACGATTGCCAGATACAGCCAGCCCTCATCCGTCCATGGGTAAGTAATGTCGGATGTCCAAGCCAAGTTCGGCCCCGAAGGCGTGAAGTTCCGATTCAGTAAGTTCGCCGCACCTGGATGCGGGAAATCCACGGCCACGCAACTCTCGCACCATCCTCGGGCTGCCATAAACTCCCTTGAACTCCGCATGGATAGCCTGGATCAGCGCCTGAATCAGCGCATCGGTCAATCGCTTGCGATTCGGTTTGCCGCCATGCTTCCATGAGCGATAGCCACTCACGCCAACATCGAATACCGGCACATCGTATCCAGCCCATAATCCTTGCGTTGCGCATCAATCCAGGCGTACTTCACCGTGTTTCTCTCGCAAAGTACGCCGTCGCTTTTTTTGGAATTTCATTCTCCTGCTTCAGCCGTACGTTCTCGGCACGTAGCCTGGAGAGTTCCATCTGCTCAGTGGTAACTGCCTTGTTGATACCAGCTCCGACCAGCTTCCCGGCTTCGGCGGCCTTGACCCGGTTGCGCAGCGTCTGCTCGATCAGTCCCAGGTCCCTGGCTACCGCTCCAGCCGATTGGCCCGCCTTAACACGCTTGACCGCCAGTTCCTTGAGCTCGGTTGTGTATTCCCGTTTCGATAGCTTCATCTTCTTTCTCCAAAAGTAACGTGAATTTTACGTCACCCTTGGAAGACTATTTTCCGGGGGAAGTTCAAGCGGGTGTAGTTACCAAATCCTGTACTTCAGCAAGTGCGCCGCCTCCGGCCCGATATCGTACAAGCCGCGAATCTGTTTTTCATCGATCAAATCCCGCGGCCTGCCGTCGGCAATCAGGCATCCGTTTTTGAGCATCAGCACTCGCGTGGAAACCAGTTGAGCATGATCGGGATAATGGGTGCTGTGCAGAACGGCATAGCCTTCTTCGCTCAAAGCCTTGAGCCGCGATAGTAACAATAGCTGATTTCCGAAATCCAGGCCACTGACCGGCTCGTCCATGATCAGCGTTTTTGCGCCCTGCGCCAGCGCGCGCGCAATCAGAGCGAGTTGGCGTTCCCCTCCCGAAATTTCGTTATAAGGCCTTGCCGACAAATGCGCGATTCCCATTTTCTGCAGCGCTTGCTCCGCGTGCGCGCGATCTTCTTTCCGGTATGCGCCGAATAGCCCTAGATGAGGCAGCCGTCCCATCAGCACCACATCCGACACGCTAAACGGAAACGCCATGGCATGGTCTTGAGGAACATAGGCCAGTTTTGTCGCTACCTGGCGCGGCTTTAGTTGCGGCAAAGGTTTGCCGTCCAGCAGGACTTGTCCTGAATCGGGCTGCTTTATGCCCAGCAGAATTTTCAACAGCGTGGTTTTTCCGCTACCGTTGGGTCCGAGCAGGGATATCGTTTCACCGTTGCGGAGTTCGAGAGAAATATCCTGCAGCACCGTCCTTGATCGATAGGCGAAGCCAACATGGCGCGCTTCCAGAACGCCGTTCATACCCATCCCTTGCGTATATTGCGCAATACGAGCAGAAACACAGCGATGCCGAGCAATTCGGTGAGCACGCCGATCGGCATCTCCACCGCCAGCCAATCGCGGGCGAGGTCATCGGCAAGCAACAGAAAAATTGCGCCTATCCACGCCGAGGCGGGAAGCAGTACGCGGCAGTTCGTTCCGACGACGAGCCGTGCTATATGAGGCACGATGAGTCCGATCCAGCCGATGGAACCGGCCAGTGCGACCGTCATCGCGCCGATCAGCGTAGCCAGAATTATGGCCGCCATTCTGATTTTTTGTACCGATACTCCGAGACTTTGCGCTTCTTCGTCGCCCATGCTCATCGCATCGAGATATCTGCCCAGTGCTATCAGTCCCAGCATGGCCGCCAATAGAACCGGTGCCAGCGGCCAGACATTATCGGGGTCGGTGTTCGCCAGACTTCCCATCAGCCAGAATACGATAGCCGGCAGCTGGTTATAGGGGTCGGCTGCGTATTTCACCAGCGATAACAGCGCGGAGAACAGCGCCGTACTGATCATGCCGCCCAGCACCAGAAACAGAATTGAGCCGAAACGGTTGACGGCCGCTATCGCCAGCGCGACCAGCACCGCGGCGATTCCGCCGGCGAACGCGGAGATCTGCACCAACAGCCAGTGATCGAACAGCATCATCGCCAAAGCCGCGCCGAACGACGCGCCGGCCAGCACGCCGAGCAGACCCGGCGAAACCAGCGGATTCCGAAATACGGATTGAAATGCCGCGCCGGAAACCGAAAGGGCTGCGCCTATCATCGCCGCAGCGATAATTCTCGGCAGCCGGATATGCAACAAAATATTGTTTACGGTTTGCAAGCGCTCAATGTCTAATTGGCCTGTAAACCCGCCGCAATGGAATTGAACCAGTTGCAGTATATCGTGACAGCTTATCGGATAGCGGCCCAGGGTAAGAGAAAAAAGGACCGTCGCGCACAGCAGTATCGGTAAAGCGGTTTGCAATATCATTTGTGTGCGGGCGGCATGACCTGTTTCAACATGTTTTCATCCAGCTCCACCCGCAGGAACAGGCGGTAAAATTCGCGGATTGCGGCGGGAAGGTCGAGCGGATAGCGTTCAGGGTATAGCAGGTTCGCCAGCCATTGCGCGCCCAATGCGCGCATGAAAGACGGCGGTCTGTCTATCCAATTGAACGGGCGGCGCGGAATCATAATAACTCTACCTTGTTGAACGGCCGCGAGCGCTTTCCAGTTCGGCTCGCCGTATACGCGCTCAAAGAACACCGGTTCCTGTACCAGCAGCACATCGGGCGCCCATGCGATTACCTGCTCCAGGCTGACTTGCTCCATGCCGAAATGACTCTGCGGCCGACAATGGTAAACATTGCGGCCGACCGCGAGTTCCAGGGCTTCGACGTGAAACGATTCATCGCATTCGGTATTCAATCCGGCGGCTCCTTCCGCGTAGTAAATAGACACCCGTTGCGGTGCAGGTAGTTGTTCGCGCAATTGTTTCAGGCTGTCCAGGGCTTTTTCTATATAACGCGCCAGCGTTTCGGCGCGTTCGCGGCGATTCAGCGCATTGCCCAGAAAACGCAGCGCAGCCGGATATTCATCAAGGCGATTCAGCCGTATCGTCGCCGTCGCGATGCCGGCCAAGGCCAGTTTTTTCTTTTGATGGCTCATATCGAGCATGCCGTCGTCCCACAATATCGCGAGCTGAGGCGCCAGCTTGAATATCTCTTCCAGATTAGGCGTTTGGCCATGTCCCACCCAGCCGCCAAGTACCGGAAGATTACGGGCAACCGGTAAGATAAACGCCTCGTCCCCTTGCGTATAGGGAAGGTTGACGCCGATCAGCAGAGAAGGATCGATGGCGTAAATCAATGCGGTCACCGGTGGAGAGGTTCCCCAGACGCGTTCTATTTTTTCAGGAATTTTTACAGCGCTTCCTGATGAGTCGGTCAGTTCACGGGCCTGCGACGGGGCGCATTGAAAAGTAGCGAGCAGGCATATGCAAAAAAAAAGGAATTTTATATTGTTGAACATGGCAGATTACTTCCACACGAAAAACAAAGGGATAAAAGATGACTGGACTGCATGTAATTTATTATGCGAAATATCACGATTGATATTACGCTATCGCGAATAACGCCGCAATTATAAAAAAACAATAAAATACATACAGTTTGCCTGTTCGTAAGGTATACTCACGCGCGGATACGCGTTTATCCTAATTCAACGAATATCTGCGTCCAGCAGAAAGACTATCTGGAGATTACCGTGGTTAAGAACGCTTGCAAACGTCTGATTGACACTGTGTTCGATCTATTGCGAACCAATATCGCGCGACTGAACGAAAAAATTTCGCCTGTCGCTTCCAAAACCAGGGGACGGGTGCAGGAATCGTGGGCGGAGGCCGAAACCATTGCGCAGGGACTCAAGGTCAGCGCGGAACAACAGGTTGCCGATGCTTATGATAAGGCCGTACATCTGACCGACAGCGTCAGTCAGCAGGCGGCGGAAATTCTGGAAGAATCAAAGGAAAAGCTGGAGGAAGCCGTTGAGGAAATCAAGCAATCCTCCGAACAGATCGTGGCTGAAGTCAAGACGCGAACCTCCAAGGTTTCCCCGGCCAAAAAACCTGTAGCCGCCAAGGCGGCGGCGAGTTCGGCAAGCAATGTATCGGCAACGAAAACCGCCAAAGCACCCGCGGAAACAATTACCACTACGGCAAAACCCAGGAAAACTGCGGCGCGCAAGAAGCCCAAAGCGGAATAAACATCAACGCAGGCTACCCAGCCCCAACCAGCGGGGCTGGGCAATTATTCCTTTCTGCCGACATAAAGATCGGTGATTGATCCGTCTATCATTTCCGCAGCAAATGCGAATGTTTCGGAGAGCGTGGGATGAGGATGAACCGTCAGCGCGATATCCTCGGCATCCGCTCCCATTTCGAGAGCCAGCACCGCTTCCGCAATCAGTTCGCCCGCATTCGGACCGACCATGCCTGCACCCAATATCCTTCCGCTTTCCTTGTCGCATAACAGCTTGGTAATTCCCTCGCGGCGGCCGATGCCGATCGCGCGCCCGCTGGCCGCCCAAGGGAACGCACCTTTTTCGAATGCGATGCCCTGTTGAACCAGCTGAACCTCGGTCTGTCCCATCCACGCTATTTCCGGGTCGGTATAAGCGACCGATGGTATGGTCAAGGCCTGAAATGCCGACGGCTTTCCTGCTATCACTTCGGCCGCCACCTTGCCTTCATGCGTTGCTTTATGAGCGAGCATCGGGTTGCCCACCACGTCGCCGATAGCAAAAATATGCGGGACGCTGGTGCGCTGGCGGTCATCGACAGGAATAAATCCGCGCTCATCTACATGCACGCCCGCTTTTTCCGCAGCTATGGTTTTGCCGGACGGATTGCGCCCCACGGCGACCAGAACGCGATCGAACAGTTCCGACTCAGGCGCGCCGGCGCCTTCGAAGAAGGCCAGCAAGCCTTCCGGCCTGGCTTCGATGCGGCTGACTTTGGTTTCCAGACGTATGTTTTCATACTGCTTTTGAATACGCTGATGCAAAGGCTTGACCAGATCCTTGTCGCAACCGGGAATCAGTTGGTCGGACAGCTCCACCACGGTGACTTTGGAGCCCAACGCGTGATAAACGTTAGCCATTTCCAGACCGATGATGCCTCCGCCGACCACCAGCAATTTGGCGGGTATGTCAGCCAATTCCAGCGCGCCGGCGGAGTCCATCAATCGAGGATCTTCATAAGGGAAGCCGGGGATTTTAACCGCCCTGGAGCCTACCGCAATAATCGCGTTATCGAAACCGATGCGTTGTTCGCCGTCAGCGGTCTGCACCGCCAGCAAACGCTCGGAGACAAACTGGCCGGTTCCGGTCACCACGGTGACCTGACGCTGCTTCGCCAAACCGGCCAAACCGGTATTCAGCGTTTTGACAACACGTTGCCGCCAGGCGCGGATTTTTTCCAGATCGAGTTCCGGTTTGCCGAAGGTAACGCCCAGCGGCGCGGATTCTTCCGCTTCATTAATTATTTTCGCCAGGTGCAGCAGCGCCTTGGAAGGAATGCATCCGACATTCAGACAGACGCCGCCGAGCACCGGGTAGCGCTCGACCAGAACCACTTTTTTCCCCAGATCGGCGGCGCGAAAAGCGGCGGTATATCCACCGGGTCCGCCGCCCAGCACCAGCACTTCAGCATGTGTGTCAGTCATAATGATTTTCTTGATTGCGTTATGGAAACACGGATTTAATCCTTCGACAGGCTCAGGATGAACGGCAAGTTCAAAGCAATACGCGCCGGATATCGCCGAGCGTGCGCGCCAGCAACGCGCAGAAACGCGCGGCTTCGGCTCCGTCGATGACGCGATGATCGTAGGACAGCGACAGCGGCAGCATCAGGCGCGGCGCCCAGGCGCCGTCCTGCCAGACCGGGCGCGTCTGCGCGCGGCAAACGCCCAGTATCGCCACTTCCGGCGCGTTGATAATCGGCGTGAAACCGACGCCGCCGATACCGCCAAGGCTGGATATGGTAAATGTGCCGCCCTGCATTTCAGTGGTTTTGAGCTTCCTAGCGCGCGCGCGCTGTCCAAAGTCGGTCAACGTGGACGCCAGTTCGAAAACGCCCTTCCGGTCGGCATCGCGCAGCACCGGCACCACCAGCCCGTCGGGCGTATCGACCGCCACGCCGATATGGAAGTAGTCCTTAAGAATCAGCTCGGTTCCGTTGTTGCCCAATGAGGAATTAAAGGAAGGGTAGGCCTTGAGCGTGACGATCAGCGCCTTGATCAACAACGGCAGCAAGGTGACGTTGACGCCCTGTTTTTCGGCTTCGCCCTTGATGGAGCGGCGGAAAGCTTCCAGTTCGGTGATATCGGCTTCTTCATGATGCGTAACGTGCGGAATACCGACCCAGTTGCGATGCAGATTCGCGCCCGACAACTTTTTGATGTTCGACAGCGCTTGCGCTCTGACCGGTCCGAAACGCGAATAATCGATATCCGGCAATGCGGGGAAATTAAGGCCCACGCCGGAGCCGCCGCTCCGCTCCGCGCTTTGCAGGCGCGCCTTGATATAGGATTGCACGTCCTGTTTGAGGATACGCCTTTTCGGACCGCTGCCATTAATGAGACCGACGTCAGCCCCCAGCTCTCTGGCGAAAGCCCGGACCGCCGGGCTGGCATGCGGGATTCTGCCTTTTGTAACCGCTGCGCCGGCTTCCTGCACCGGCGCTTGCGCGACAGGTTCGGGACGCGCTGCAATCGTTTCCGGCGTTTTTGGCGTCTCTGCTGCTGCGATTTCGGAGACGGGCGCTGTCGCAGGTTTTATTGTTTCAGCCGCTGCCGGCGCGCCCGTTTCTTCGAGCGTCAATGTCAGGATCGCGCTGCCTTGACTGACCTTGTCGCCCAGTTTGACAGCCAGCGCGACGACCTTGCCGGCGTAAGGCGAGGGTATTTCCATTGCCGCCTTGTCGCTCTCCAAGGTTATCAGAGAGTCTTCCGCCTTGATGCTGTCGCCTATCGCGACCAGTATTTCTATGATTTCAACGTCCTTGTAACCACCGATATCCGGTACTTCTATGATCTTTTCGCTGGCCATGCCGTATCGACTCCTCAGGCAGTTAGCGGGTTGGGTTTGTCGGAACTGATGCCGTAGCGCGCCATCGATTCCTTGACTTTGCTGACCGGAATATCGCCCTGATCGGCAAGCGCCTTGAGCGCGGTAATCGCAATAAAATAACGGTCCACTTCGAAAAACTTCCTCAGTTCCAGCCTGCGGTCGCTGCGTCCGTAGCCGTCCGTACCCAACACGGTGTACGGTTTGTTCAAATAGGGACGAATCTGGTCCGCCACAGCGCGTATGTAATCGGTAGCGGCCACCACCGGGCCTTTTTCCGACGCGAAACAGGTTTCGACGTAGCTGGATCGGCGTTGTTCGTCCGGATGCAGCAGATTCCAGCGTTCCTGCTCGACGCCGTCGCGGTGCAATTCGCTGAAGCTGGTGGCGCTCCATACGTTAACCTTGATGCCATGATCGGTGCTCAACAGCTCGGCCGCTGCTATGCATTCGCGCAGGATCGCACCGCTGCCGATCAGTTGCAGCGCTGCGTTGGCGCCATGATCGTGATCGGCCAGTTTGTATAGTCCGCGCAAAACACCTTCCGCGCTGCCGGCCGGCATTTCCGGGTGAGCGTGATTTTCGTTCATCACCGTGATGTAGTAGAAGATGTTTTCACCTTCCTGATACATTCTGCGCAAGCCGTCCTGCACGATTACCGCAAGTTCATACGCGAAAGCCGGATCGTAGGCCACGCAGTTCGGTATGAACGACATCGCCATATGGCTTTGACCGTCCTGATGCTGCAAACCTTCGCCCGCCAGCGTGGTTCTGCCGGCGGTGCCGCCCATCAGAAAACCGCGCGCCTGCATGTCGCCTGCGGCCCACATCAGATCGCCGACGCGCTGGTAACCGAACATCGAGTAGAAAATGTAGAACGGAATCATTTGCACATTGTGGTTGCTGTAGGCAGTGCCTGCGGCTATCCACGACGACATCGCACCCGCTTCGCAGATGCCCTCCTGCAGCAATTGCCCGGTTTTTTCCTCGCGATAATACATGATCTGGTCGGCGTCTTCCGGGGTATAAAGTTGTCCGACCGAAGAATAGATCGCGTATTGCCTGAACAAACCGTCCATGCCGAAGGTGCGCGCCTCGTCGGCAACGATGGGAACCAGATACTTACCGATTTTCTTGTCGCGCAGCAGGCCGGTCAATATGCGCACAAAAGCCATGGTCGTGGACATTTCGCGGTCGCTGGCTTTCAGCAACGCATCGAACACGCTCAAATCGGGTACCTGCAGCAGCGGCGCGTCACGGCGGCGCGACGGCAGATAGCCGCCCAGCGCGCGGCGGTGTTCGTGCAGGTACTGGATTTCGGGGCTGTCCTCCGGCGGTCTGAAGAACGGCGTTTCGGCAATTTTATCGTCCGGGATAGGCACGTCGAAGCGATCGCGGAAAGCCTTCAGCGCCGCCTCATCCATTTTTTTCTGCTGGTGCGTGGTCATCAGTCCTTCGCCGGCGCTGCCCATGCCGTACCCTTTAACGGTCTTGGCCAGAATCACGGTCGGCTGTCCTGTGTGATGAACCGCTGCATGGTAGGCCGCGTAGATTTTGTGCGGGTCGTGGCCGCCGCGATCCAGGCGGTAGATGTCGTCGTTCGACATATGCGCGACCATTTCCAGCAGTTCAGGGTATTTGCCGAAGAAATGCTCGCGCGTATACGCGCCGCCCTTGGCCTTGCAGGCCTGATATTCGCCGTCGACGGCTTCTTCCATGCGCTTCTGCAAAAATCCGTCCTTGTCGCGCGCCAGCAGCGGGTCCCAGTGCGAACCCCAGATCACCTTGATTACATTCCAGCCGGCCCCGCGGAATTCCGCTTCCAGCTCCTGGATGATTTTACCGTCGCCGCGTACCGGGCCGTCCAGTCGCTGCAGATTGCAGTTGATTACAAAGATCAGATTATCGAGTTTTTCACGGCCGGCCAGACTGATTGCGCCCAGCGATTCCGGCTCGTCCATTTCTCCGTCGCCCATGAAGGCCCAGACTTTACGCCCTGCCGTTTCCAGGATGCCGCGATCCTGCAAATATTTCATGAAGCGCGCCTGATAGATGGCCATGATCGGCCCCAGTCCCATGGACACGGTCGGGAACTGCCAGAAGTCAGGCATCAGCCACGGATGCGGGTAGGACGATAAACCGCCGCCGCCGACTTCGCGCCGGAAGCGGCTCAGATGCTCTTCATTCAGGCGCCCTTCGAGGAAGGCTCTGGCATAAATGCCGGGAGAAGAGTGACCCTGAAAGAAAACCAGATCGCCGCCATGATCGGGGCAGGGTGCGTGGAAGAAATGATTGAACCCTACTTCGTAAAGGGTCGCGGAAGATGCGAAACTGGCTATGTGTCCGCCATATTCGCTGGATATCTTGTTTGCCTGCACCACCATGGCCATTGCATTCCAGCGTATCCATGAGCGCAGGCGTTGCTCGACTTCACCGTCGCCGGGGTGTCTGGCCTGCTTGTGAACCGGTATGGTGTTGATATAAGCCGTGTTGGCTTTGTAGGGTAGATTGGCGCCGGAACGGCGCGCCTTATCGACCAGGCGCTCGATAATATAATGAGCCCGTTCTATGCCTTCGGCTTCAATCACCGCCTCAAGGGCGTCAAGCCACTCGCGGGTTTCCATGGAGTCGATATCATCGTTGCCGTTAACGGGGGCGGTCACCTGCGAATGTGCTGCCGTCATAAAATCACCTAAGCCTCTTCCTCGTTGGAATTATTGTTTCTGCTGCGTTGCGGCGGGCGGGGCCTGCGCCGTTAGACCCGGTATTGTCGCACATCAGCGGAAAAGTGATAGTATCGATCGCGCCGCCTGTTCCGGATTTTTTTGTCCGAACACGCCGTCGACGACAGCCAGCAGTCCCGCGCCCGCCGCTATCAGATCCGCGCCGTTTGCCGCCGTAATGCCGCCGATGGCGACTATAGGCGCATTGAACAGGCTGCGCGCAACGCTCAGCGTAGCCGGATTGGCGCACGGTGCGAGCGGTTTGGTCTGAGAGGGGAAAAAGCGTCCGAATGCGAGATAATCCGCGCCCTGAGCGCTTGCTTCGGCGGCGCGTTCCAGCGAGTCGTAGCAGGATGCCCCGACAATAGCCGAAGCGCCCAACAACTTGCGGGCCTGCGATACCGGCATATCGTCCTTGCCGAGATGTACGCCGTCCGCGCCGATTTTTTGGGCCAGTACGATATTGTCGTTGATGATGAGGGGGATACCTGCCTCGCGGCATACCGCCAGCAGTTGTGCGGCCACGACTTCGTCCTGCCTCGATTTGGCCCGGTACTGAACGACGCCCGCGCCTCCGGCGATCACGGCGCGCACAGAATCAATCAATAACTGTGCTTCGACTGCAATATCGGGCGTGACCGCATATAGACCCGACGCAGGAAAAGCATTTAAGACAGTAGACACGAGGATAAACTCAGTCGGCAGCGGCAGGGAAAACGCTGTCCAGCAAGCGGGATATCCACAAGCCGGCCAGCATCGCCGCTATAAAAACGCCTGTTTCCAGCGCGCCTGGCAAGGCCACCAGCGCCGCGCCGGGACAATAGCCCGATAAGCCCCATCCTATGCCGAATAGCGCGGAACCGGTTATCAGTCGCCCGCTGATCCGGGTTGCAGCCGGCAAATCGAACCGTTCCGCCAGTAACGGTTTTCCTGAACGAAACAGCAGGCGATAGGCGGGTAAGGTAACGCCGATAGCGCCCGCCATTACCAAAAGCAATGCGGGATTCCAGTTTCCGGTAATATCCAGAAACGCGAGTACCACCGACGGCTGAGCCATGCCGCTCAATGCCAGCCCGAAAGCGAAAAGCGCGCCGGTCAAAAAAGTTATCAAAAGTTTTTTCATGGAATCCATTTGCTGAATCAAAAGCTTTCTTATAGTCGTTTTACGATCCAAACCGTCAGCATGCTGGTCGTCATGAAGGTAATTGTCGCAACGATGGATCGCGACGACAAACGGCTGATTCCGCAGACGCCGTGGCCGCTGGTGCAGCCGTTGGCGCGGGCGGCTCCATAACCGACCAGCAGGCCGGAAACAATATAAAGGCCCGGTGAAGCCGGATGCGCAATCTCGAGCAAGGCCGGCGCAAACAGTTTGACCAGTATACCTACGGCCAGCACACCGGCCAGAAAGGCCCAACGCCATGGCCTCTCGGCCGCATCGTGGTGGAAAGCGTTTCTGATAATGCCGGTTACGCCCAGTATTTTTCCGTGCAGGCCCATCAGCAATGCGGCTGATATGCCGATCAGCACGCCGCCGGCCAAGGCGTTGATAAAAGGATGCAATGATAACATGGGAGGATTTTTTCTCCGGAAGCAGATTGCTTCTGTTTCTTTATAAGGTGACTACAATTTATAACCAAAAATGATTTTGAACAAGGGTGAACAGAAAACACATCGGTTAGCCCAACCGCACGAAGCGTTCCATCGCTTCTTTCAGCTCGTTATCCAATCCGAGAGCGGCAATCTGGTTGGCCAAACAGCCGCGCATTTCTTCCCAAGGCTTGACACTGTCGAGCCCATGTTGCTTGCTGAGCCAAATACAGATACGGTTGAGCGTTTTTTTCCCGTCCAGGATACGGGTCAAACGTTCCCAGTTTTTATCGGATTCCTGATGATTTTCATGAAACGAAGATATTTTGCCGATATCCGTTTCAAGGTAGGAATAGCTTTTGCCCGGTAGTTTGCTGTTGAGATGGGTTCCGATTTTTTCTTTAAGCCGTTGACCGGAACTGTCCAGACCAAACCCTGGTTTGGGTGACTTTTCGTTTTGACTCATCATGAACGTTGTCAACGCGGTGAGACCGACCAAATCTTCTTCATGTTGATTCAATAAGGTTTGGCTATCGATCATTGGCTGTGCGCGTAAATCTCGTCGCCTGACTTCTGCGGCGAAAGCTTCCGGTCGCAACAAATAGTTTTCCAGCTCCCAGCGGCGCAACACATGGATAAAATCATACGGCTGTGCTGCTTCGAAGTCTGCGTCGTCGGTTTCCCAAAAAATCCCGGTTTTTCCATCGGACAGCAAGGTGTCGCGATCGACGATACCGAACGCATTCAATCTTTGACTTCGTGCATCTTCAACCTTTTGCCGTACGGCATTGCAACCGCCGCCACCTATACTGCCATCTTCCGCGCTCTCGAAACGCAGTTTATTCTGATAACGCGGAAACCAATGATCGCGGAAAATGCTGACGTCTTCCTCCGACTCCATGATGACCTTGATACCGGATTCATATTTATCGTCGAGCATTGCGACGGGCGCACTTTTAAAACTGGACATTTATACTCCCGCTTGTCCTGTAAACTCATTCATTTCGATCAACTCGCCGCCCAGATACAAGCCTTCACGCACGATATCCATTCCTGCAGCAAAACGTCTGAGCAGTTCGCTCAAGTGCGTAGTCATGATAATCGTGAAACTGGGATGCTCGAGCGCGAGATCTTCCAGCGCGTTATACAAACGGTGAGCCCAGAGAATATGCAGGTGCGTATCCATTTCGTTGATCAGAATAATCGTGTTGGCGGTCGCATGCGCGCCGATGCGAAGAAACAGATGCGCGAGGCTCTTTTCTCCGCTGCTCAGCCGATCCATTCGATGCGTTTCGCCGTCGCCAGCATCGATCAGCGCTTCAGGCGGCACTTTACGCACGCTTTTCAGCATCTTGGGCGTGCCGTCGAATATTTGTTCGTTAATCAGCTTCTGGGCGGTTTCGAACGAACCGTTATCCAGCCATTTCATCCAGACCACCAGATTGTCCAGCGAGTTTTCCCACAGGGTGTTATGCGCTTCGAAGGCGTGCAGCGGCGCGTAGTTCCAATGCTGCGGCTGACTGATACTGCGCACATCGGATAAAGCAGCTTGCCCCAAACCGGGGTGGTCGTTACTGATCGGAGGAATATCGCGATAAGCGGAAAAGTACAGTACCGTTGGCAGGTGGAAGCTGGGCTGAAGGAAATGTTCATTGATAGCCTCTCCGCTGCCGGCCCGTATTGCGGCGGAAACATCCTGCAACAACTCGTCCTGCCGCGATGCGACAGATTGATAACGACCGGTTACCGAACTGCGGAAACCGGTGCGATGCCAGCTTTCGGCTTCGAATTGGCCTAATTCGCTATCCGTTCAGGACTTAAGAAAAACTTCTTCGCCCAGCATACCGGCAACAACGGACAGCACTACGGCGCGAATTCGTCCCTGCCAGCGTAACCGTACCCGGAAATCCAGTTGCGCGCGTCCGCCTTTGCGGTCCAGATCTTCATGTCCGTAGCTGGATATCTCGGTTTTACCGAGCAAATCGGCCAGACAGCAAAAAATCTCCAACGCGGTCGTCTTGCCGAGACCGTTGGCCGAAACCATCATGAAGAAATTGCACGGGTGTTTATCCTTATCGGTAAAGTCGATGGTATGAAAGTTTCTGAACGGGCCGATACGGTCCAGCGTTAAAAACAGCGGCTTGAATTCGTAGATTTCCGGTTCGTTCATTGCGAGTACCCCGCTATCCTGAGTTTACTGCATTGTGAAGTGCTTGATCGCGCGCGCGATTTCGCTGTCGCCGATTTTTGCGCCGTGTACCCGCACAGGTTCCGGCCTATCGGTCAATTTAACCAGCATATCGCCTTTCCCGAGCAAAGCTTCGGCGCCTTTTTCATCGAGAATGATTGATGACTCGGTATGTTTCTGTACACGTAGCGCGATTCGAACAGGAATATTACTGCGAAGCAAGCCACTAAACGTATTGGAATCCGGCCGTTGCGTGGCAAGCACCAGATGGATGCCGGCGGAGCGTGCTTTCTGGGCCAGTCGCAGTCGCACCAGCGGCGCTTCCAGTTCGCGAGGTTGCATGAATAAATCCGCAAGCTCTTCCACTACCAATACAATACGCGGCAGCGCGGTTTGCAGGGTCGCTTCGTCAATATTCCTGGCGCCCATTTCGGCAAACAGCCGGTTTCTGGACTCCATTTTTTCAACCAGAGTATTCAGTATCTCGGCGGCATCGACCACCGAAGTTGCTACGGTGCGGCCGAACAGGTTCGGAATTTTACCGTAGGCATTCAATTCCGTGCCTTTCGGATCGATCAGCGCTAAACGCAACTGTTTGGGCGTCAGCGTCGCAAGCAGCGATACCAGCAGGCTGTGCAGACAAACGGTTTTTCCACTGCCGGTCGCACCGGCAATCCGCATATGCGGAGCGGCTGCCAAATCCATGGCTACGTCGTCGCCCAACAGAGACGCGCCCAGCCACAACGGCAGTTTTTCGGCGCGCGGCTGCTCCGCCCAGTCGAACAAACGCCCCGGTAAAACCGTTTTCCAGCGTTCCGGCGGGCGCGGTATGTCAATATCGGCCACCCCGGCTTCATTATCGACAGTCAGCATTACGCTGTCGTCGGGTACGCTCAGTCGAAAAGCAATTTTGGACAACCCTTTCCTGAGCGTATCCAAGTGATTGATATTCGACAGATAAAGCGAAAAGCGATCCACACGGATGCCTTGGCGCGATTGCCGGATTTCTGCCGTGACGCCGATTTCGGTTAATGCTTCTCGCAGTATGTCCGCGTCGACATCAGTACCGCTATCTCCAGGGCTTAGCTGCGCATCTGCAAGCAACTCTTCGCGCAACCAATTGGCGAAGCTATGGTTGCGGCTCCAGCTGGTGCGTATTTCACGTAGCCCTCGTCGGACATGGCGTTGCAGTAAACGGACATAACGAGATTCAGATGCGAACAGGTCTTCATCGTGATAGGCGCTCAATAATGCGCGAACCGCATCGTCGAAGTCCCGAAGAGCCTGCGTTGCCTCGTTTTTTCCTCGGCCGGTCACTTGTTCAAGTGAATAGTTGGAACCTTTGGTTGATGAGTGAATCGTATCGAACTCTGATTCCGGTTGGGTTTCCATGCGCAAAGACTTGGCTAAAGCCAAGCGTAATACACGGTATTTTGGCGCTTTATATGTGCGAAAGCCATAGACCAATACCTGGTCAATGATAACTTCATCTTCATGGCTGGTATATATATCAGCCATGGACTGTCTCTGTCTTACGTTTAATCGGCACCGCGCACGCTGCCTCACCAGATGGATTGAGCAAATGAAACTCACGGTAAATGTATGGCGCCAATAAACTATATTTTCTGTCACCCAACTCGGAATCGGTAGGCAACAGAATTAACTGCCGCGCTGCGTGTGGATAATATAGGGGCGGTTTCAAATTCCAAGTGCAACGGTTGTTGATTCGCACATAGCCTCATCCTTTTGGCAATTATGCAGGAATTCGGCATAAACTTCCAAGGGGGTTCTAAACCCGAGAATTTTTCTCGGTCTCGTGTTCAGTCTGTATGCGATTTCATCCAGTTGCTCCTGCGAGTAGGTCGACAAATCGGTTCCTTTGGGTAAATACTGGCGCAGTAGTCCATTGGTGTTCTCGTTACTTCCGCGTTGCCAAGGGCTATGAGGGTCGGCAAAGTAGATGGTGATGCCCGCTCGCTCACTGAGCGTTTTATGGCAGCTCATTTCCTTACCTTGATCATAGGTCATGGTTTTGCGCATCGGCTCATGGACACGGTTCAATGCGTTACTGAAGCCTTCCAGTGCGGCTTCAGCCGTGCCGGACGTCATAGCCGCCAGCATCACAAGGCGGCTGCTACGCTCGACCAGCGTGCCTACCGAAGAACGATTGCCTGACCCCTTGATCAGATCACCTTCCCAATGCCCTGGAACCAGCCGGTCTTCAATCTCCGGTGGACGTACATGCAAGCTGTTCATATCAGGTATCTGACCACGCCGATCGGTTCCTCTGGCGCGAGGACGTCTGCCCGTGTGAGATTGCCGCAAACAGCTCAACAGTTCGCTGCGTAATTCACCGCGTGGGAAGGCATACAGTGCGGTGTATATCGTTTCATGTGACACCGTAAGGGCTCCCTGCTCTGCATACACGCGCTTGAGTGTGCCAGAAATCTGTTCAGGCGACCAACCTTCATGCAGAAAGTAATCGACTACGCCAAAAAGCAGGCTATCCGGTAATAATTTGCGCGGCTTTCGAGCCATATGGCGTAACTGCCTCGCTCGTATCCCCGCCGTACCTGCGCAATAGCTACCAGACTTGACTGGATTGCGTAACAATTCGCGACTGATCGTTGACGGAGATCGCTGTAATCTCAAAGCCATCGCCCTCAGGCTATGTCCATCTGACTTCATCAACATGATCGCGGCACGATCCTCTGCACTTAAGTGATTATATTTCTTTTCCATTGCAACACCTTATCATAGTGTTGCACTTGTATTTTGAGCCCGCCAGGGTTAATAAGTTGTCTTGATGTTGACGATCTATACGTCCCAATGGAGTATCGAAAATTACTGGTAATTTCCTACCGGAAACGTCCTGAAGCGCCCATAGCAAGGCTGTGGCGGCCAGTTGCTCCCGCATCTTTATCTTGATCTGCTGCTTGTACGCATCCAATAGCTGGCGCATGTTGTCCAGTAGATTCAAGCGGTTTTTTGCGGCATGAGATTCCTTTGTCTTTTGCTGTAAAGACTCGATCTGTTTTATCAGTGGTCCGAATTCGCGACGGGCATTCGCCATGTCGGTTTCAATTTTCCTTGTGCGGTCACGCTTGTTCAATAAATCGTCTTGCGTTTGCGCTAATACACGCTCCAACTGTTCCAGGCGCATTTTGTCGTCTTCGGAAATCTGACGGACGTTTTGTAGCTGGTTTTCCAGCGTCATTATGGTCTTTTCGGCTTTTAACGCGCAGGCTATATTCTCTCTAATCGTTTCGGAAGCAATTTGTTCCGGTTGGTAAGCCGCGAGCAGATTGGCAAGCCGCTTCGCGCGCCCGGTTCCGATTTGGAATAAACTGTCCCTGTCTACGTTAACATCGTGCGATTCCAACAACTTTAAAATACGAGCCTGATAGAATTGCTTTTGGCTGTCGTTGAGCCGGTTATCCGGGTAAGGCGGAATAGTAAATATCTCCGTAAGCGGGCCTTTCAGCGAAGCCAATAATTCCGAGGTCACATTGCCTTGACTGGATGCGCAGCTTTCCGCCGCCAGCATCGCTTTTTGAGTTAGTTGCGGAGTGATGCGAAAAATGCCGTCATTCTCGAAGACGGAGGACAAAGCCGATAACGCCACGGCCAAATTTTCTTCTTCCTTGCGTTTCTCCGCGTCCAGTCGCGCAGCGCCTTCGATGCTGCCGGCTCCTCGCAATAATCGAATTTTATGTTGTAGTCGGCGTATTTCGGCTTCCGACTCATCTATATCACCAAAAACTTGCTCTCGTTCCTGTTCCCGCTCGGAAATCAACAGGTTCAGTGTTTCTCGGCGGTGTTCGGCATTGAGTAACTCCTGTTGGGCTTCTGCTCTGAGCGCCTGTCGGTTCCAGTCTCGACGTATTTGCTTTAGACACTCCTGCACATTATCAACCGAGCGGATATTGAGCAGTTGCTCCATTTTTTCGATGGTTTGGTTGCGATTGGCTTCCGCCAGATACCCGACTTCTTCGGCATCGAAAAAGAAAAAAGGAATATAGTCTAGCGGCAATAATCTGGACAGGTACTGCTGTGCCTCATCCTTGCTAAATTCGGGGTTGTGCGGCGCCTGTACGGTCAAGCTATCCTTTTAATCGTCGCTCCGCAAATCCCAGCTACGCGTAATACGCGTCTCTTGGTCTGTTTCGTCTAGTAAAACGGCACTGACACCGCAACGGGCTTCACCGCTGGCGCGCGCCTTGTGATTTAAAATGCCCCACCGCTCTTGAGTGCCCAGCACGAAACTTTTTTGCGTGCCTGGACTGCCGCGTTGCATACCGGCCATTAACTCTTTGGTGACTCCGCCAAACAGCAGCTTGACGCTGTTCAGAAAACTGGTTTTACCATAACCATTACGCTCCATTATTACAACGATATTTCCCGCTTCGCCTTGCGGACGAGCGAGATCGAAGCAGACTTCGCCATAATAAGAAAACAGGTTGTGAATAGTGACGGATTTAAAAATCATTCCATTAAAACAAGTTTATTTGTAAGTGCAGACTCAACGGTTTTTTCCAAATCGCGTCTTAAATTGGCCTGACTACCCCATTGACTCAAATCCGGGTATTTCTCTATCAGCGCCGCCATATCATCAGCCAATTCGCCGGGAATGCCGTAAGAGCTTGCCAGTTCTCTCAGTATTCCCTTATGTTTCTCATTCATCTGTGGTTAACTGCTCTGCTTTCCGAGACTTTCGACACTATATCGCTCAGTAATTAGCTAATCACTATCCGCCCACTGTCAACTGTTCCTGGCCAAGCATCAACAACATTTCATAAACGAGTTGCAGCACCAGCGTCGAGTCCCTTCCTCTCGAATACGCAACCATCCAGAGCTTTGCGTCGGACAATAAGTTGTTTTTTAAAAGCGACCGGGAATATTGGATATGTGATTCCAGTAATTCGGCGGCTGTTGGCATCAAGGAAGTTGCGTTCACAGTACGTTTATTTTTTCGATAGTAACTATACAGCCTACCTGCTGGAGAGGAGGTGAGTCAGGCGAGACCTTTTGCGCCCATGGATGGGCGCATAGAGCTTCCATGGATGGACTTGCAGCGTGTCTCGACTGGCTTGCCTCAATTCCGACTGCTTCGGTCATGACTCAAAAGCACTCACTGAATAGTTACTTTCGATATTCATTTCTGATTTTACAAATCAGGAGAAAGCCGGAATAGTGCAGCATTGGGCTACAATAGTATAGGCTAGGAGTCGTTGTGATATTGGAGCCCAACACATGCCGCGTCCTCGTTTTCGAGTATTCGCCAACCCCCGCGTTTTGATCGTCATTGCCGGTTTGTTGGCCGGTATTATCGGCATTTACAGCCTGGCCGGCTTCGTCCTTGTTCCCCGGCTGCTGCAATCCCGGCTTCCGGCGATAGCCGCCGAGCAGCTTGGCCTGCATATGGAAATCGGCGCAGTGCGCATCAATCCGTTTGCATTTACCGCGCATGCGGAAAAATTGCGCATCCTGGACAAGCATCAACAGCCTTTGTTCGACATCGGCGCGCTGCAGGTGAATGTCGCCGGCTTGAGGTCGCTGCGGCATCCGGAACTGCATATCCAGGAAGTTCTGTTGTCCGATCTAAACCTGCGTCTGCACCGTTCGAAAAACGGGAAGTTCGATGCGTTGCCCGAACTGCGTTCATCAAGTGGTCAGACTGCGGGGGTGCCGTTCGTTATCGACAGGATAGTCGTGGAAAACGCCGCAATCGAGTTGGACGACGCGTCGCTGCAGCCGGCGTTTCAAACCCAATGGCGCGTGCATAATGCCGAGGTGCGGGACTTAAGCAGCCGAACCGGAACGCATGCCGTTGTGATGCTTGCCGCCGATGGAAAAACCGGACATGAACGGCTCGAAATCAAAGGGCATATCGGTTTGATGCCTATGAAAATTGACGCCGAGATCATTCTGAAAAACCTGGAAATAGAGCAAATCGCGCGCTATTTCACCACGGAAAGCCCTTTTGAAATCAAAAAAGCGGTTTTAAACGCCTCTATCAATTTCTCTCAGGAAAAGGACAGGCACAGCTTCAAGATAATCAACGCATCGCTGCACGAGCTTTCCGTTTCATGGAAGAAGACGGATGCTTACCTGAAAAGCAGGGAGGTATCGCTTGGCAATCTGGAAATGCACAGTCACGATGCTGAAATTCTATTGACCGATTTTACCGTCCGCGAATTGTCCATGGGCATTCTGAACGACGGCCAGGAGAGTAAAGCCACCGCTATCGATTGTCCGCTTATCGAGGCGCGTGGAATCAAGGTGAACACGGATAAGTCTGTCTTGAAAATGGAGCGTTTGACTTCCGGCGGCGCCAATATTCCGCTGTGGCGGGACCGGAACGGTCAGTTCAGCCTACCCGGCGCGCCATGGAAACAGCAGCAGGCCGCCCAGCCGGCTGTAGCATCGATAGCCGGGCAGGTGGAGGACCATTGGCAAATCGCCATCGGCATGATCGAGCTGAAACAGTACCGTGCGATATTGCAGGATTTTTCGCTGCCGTCAAATCCCTCTTACCAGTTTCCGCCGTTGCATCTGCAGCTTGATGGTTTCGATACTCATCCCGGTGCGCAGATACAGATCAATCTAAGTACGGATGCAGCGTCCGGCGGCGAGACGCATATCGAAGGCAAGCTGTCGTACAATCCGCAACTGGTCGCCGACCTTCATTTCAGCGTTGAGAATATGCCGCTGTCGCCGTTACAGCCCTATCTGGATAAATATGCGCAAATCGATCTGGTCAGCGGCCTGTTGGATGTCAGTGGCGACGTCGACTATTATCAGGGCGGTGCGGGCGATTCGATACGGTTTTCCGGAGATGCCGGCGCTACCGGTCTACTGACGCGCGACAAGCGTTTCGGCAAGGATTTTCTGGGCTGGAAAGCTCTGAATTTGAAAAAAATCGTATTCGAAAGCCTGCCCGCACAGCGTTTGAGCATCGGCGATATTTCAACGGTCGAGCCTTATGTCCGCATTGTGATCGCCCGCGACGGACATATCAATCTGAAAGAAAACCTGAAGCAGCGGCAGGCGTCCGCTTTGGAGGCGTCATCATTACCTTCATCTTCGGCAAAAGCGCTATTGGTTACCATAGGCGCTTTAAGAATCCGCGACGGGCAGGCCGATTTTTCCGATTACACGCTGAATCCGACCAGCTTTTCGGCTGATATCAAGGCGCTTAACGGGACTATCCTCAGTCTGTCGTCCGAGGAGAATACCCGCTCCGATGTGATGCTGGAGGGTCGCATCAATACCTATGATCCGGTAAAAATTTTCGGGCAGATCAATTTACTCGCAGCGAAAACCTACAGCGATCTGACGCTTCAATTCAGCGATATGGATCTGGCCCCTTTTTCGCCGTACGCGGCAAAATTTGCCGGATACCGCATTGACGAGGGCAAGCTGTCGATGGATTTGAAATATCAGCTCAAAGACGAGCAGCTCGAAGCCAGTAATCGTTTTCAGATAGACCAGCTTACGCTGGGGGAAAAAGTGGACAGCGATAGCGCGACGGATCTGCCGATAAAGCTGGCGATTGCGTTGCTGAAAGACGGCAGCGGACGCATCGAGTTCGAGCTTCCGGTAAGCGGCGATTTGAAACAGCCTGACGTCAGTATCGGCGGCATATTGGCCGACGCCGCGATGAAACTGTTCACCAAGCTGGTCAGCGCGCCGTTTTCCGCCATGGGCGGTTTATTCTCGATAGGCGCGGATACGGAAGGCTATGCCGCCTGCATTCCATTTGCGCTGGGGCAAAGCCGGTTAACTATTGGCGATACGCAAAAACTGTCATCGCTGACCGAAGTGCTGAAAGAGCGGCCGGAATTGTATCTTAGTATACGCGGCAACGCCAATTCCACACTCGACAGGTTGGGGTTGGCGGAAAGCGCGCTGATGACGCAGCTGAAAAATACCTGGAAAATATCATCCGGCCGTGAAAATCCGGGCGCAGGCGGTGGGGAACCCGGCCCGGAGGATTATAAGCGCTTGTTTATTGCATTTTACCTGAGCAAGTACCCGAACGACCCTCTCGCTACGGCGCTCCATAACGCGCCGGACAGTGTGGAGGAATATACTCAGGCCAGAAAAAAGGTTCTGGAAAGCTGGAAAATCATGAATGCCGATTTTCAGCGTCTGGCGCAAAATCGGGCGCAGTATCTGCGTATTACCATGATTCGCCAGAACGGACTTGCTGAAAACCGTATTTATCTGCAGGACAACGTCATTACCCAGGGTGGCAACACGCCGCCGGGGGCGTGTCTTTCCCTGGGTAGTCAATGAGAGCGTATCAGCGGCGGCCGCGGCCGCCGTTGCGCGGACCTTTGTCCAGGGTAACGTAAATGGAGTTTCCGCCAAAGTCGGAACCGTCCAGACCGGCAATTGCGGCGCGAGCTTCATGTCCCTCCATATTGACGGTTGCAGTGCCTCTCGCCTTTCCGGTGAAGAGATCACGGCTTACCTTGATATCAAAAACCTTGCCATGAGTGGCAAAAAGCTCGGTCAGGTTGGCTTCTGTGGTGGTGGGAGGTAAATTTCGAACAAAAAGCGTCAGCATGCGTACGCACTCCTTTGGTATAGTGATCAGAGACAACACGCCACACAGGCGCGTCCATGAGGAAGAAGCGAGCGAATTCGGGCTTGCTTCCTGGATTATTCGGGTACCGCTTACAACGCGGCAACATTCTCAGCTTGCGGGCCTTTCCGGCTATCGGCTGCATTCGATAACGTTCGTACGCCGACCTGCACGCAAGGGTTAGACCCCGCATTCCGGTTGGCGAAGAGAACGAACAGATAAAAACGTTTGTTTTGTGGATTCTAACTGTCCTGCCTGTAGGCACATGAACCGCTTGCGCTCAGTTCGGACCGAAAACCAAACAAGCTGAAAATGCCCGGTGGATGCTTATGGAAACAGACAGTGGAAACAAGAACAGCTTCAGGTGAAAACAAGAGCGGCTTGTGTAACGCAGATTCCAATACAACGAATTAACGATAGCAGAAAACCCGTTAAAATACAAGAAAAACCGGATGCTCTTGAAGAGGCATCCCGGCCGGGTGCCTGACAGAATCAGGCGTTGCGCTTACTTGAAGTAGATTGGCGGGTTTTCCGGGTAGAGCGCGACGAACCACAGTACGGCGTGCAGTACGACTATGCTCCAGAATATCCATTGGTAAGACGGTTTTTTGGCTTTATGGCGGAACTGATTTTGGGCTAGCAAACCGCCCGGCCAGCCGCCCATCAGCTCCAGAAGATGAAGGTAAGGTTCGGGTATGCGCCAAGTCCCTATCATCGCCTGCTTTTTATCCGCAGCATAGCACAGCACAGTCAACGCGCTCATGAATATGTAGGAAACCAAGGGAATCGGGTTGGCTCGCGTCCAGATTAAATAGAGGGACAATGCCAGCGGCAGGGTTATCAATATCCGGTTAAAAAACTGCTCCACGGGCGTATGTCCCATCGCTGCGCCCGGCTTGCGAGGTTTGTAGTCCACGCCTTCTATATGCGCGCGTTCAATACGGCGCTTGGCCGCACTTTCCCGGTCATTGTCGGCGGCGGAAAAATGAATGATGTCGCCCACCGCCGGACGGCGTTTCAAGCCTTTCCCAAAGGCGCTGATATGCACAAAAAAATCCCTGCCGCCCGCATCCGGCCTGACAAAGCCGAAACCCTTGCCGTCGCGCCATTCTATCAGCCGCCCTGTAGAAAACTTTGCCATTTCCGTTGCAGAGGAGTGCGAGAGGTAGCTAAGCGTATCTTAATGACGGCGGTTGATGATGAAGTGCGAAATGGCGCGAAGATAATCCGCCGTTTCACCGAAGCCGCGCAGACTGTCCAGCGCTTCCTCATGTAAGTCCAGCGCCTTGGTTTTTGCGCCGGCCATGCCGAGCAAAGCCGGATAAGTCGGTTTATTGGCATCCCGATCCTTGCCTTGCGTCTTCCCCAATGTCGCGGTATCGCTTTCTTCGTCCAGAATATCGTCCTGGATTTGGAAAGACAGACCGATGCATTTCGCATAACGGTCGAGCCGCTCCTGATCTCTTTTTGCCAGACCCGGCTGGGTCAGCGCGGCGAGACACACGCTGGCCCGTATCAGCGCTCCGGTCTTGCGTATATGCATGCCTTCGAGTTCGGGCAAGGTGAGCGCCTTGCCGACAGAGTCCAGGTCGATGGCCTGACCGCCAACCATGCCCAGCGAGCCGCTGGCGGTCGCCAATGTTTCCAGCATCGCGAGACGGTTCTCCGCGCTTACGGCAATATCGGGGTCATGCGCCAATACATGAAAAGCCAGCGCCTGCAATGCGTCTCCCGCCAGAATGGCTGTGGCGTCGTCATAGGCCTTGTGACAGGTCGGTTTGCCGCGTCGTAAATCATCATTGTCCATTGCCGGCAAATCGTCATGGATCAGTGAGTAGACATGAATAAACTCAATCGCGCATGCGGGACCATCCAGCGTCGTTTGCGCGATTCCCAATGCATGACCGGTTGCGTAAACCAGCAAGGGTCTCATGCGCTTGCCTGCTCCCAGCGTGGAATAGCGCATGGCTTCGTGCAGACGGGCAGGCGCTTTGTCCGCGGAGGGCAGGCGCGCATCAAGGGCTGCTTCCACGCGGCTCTGGCAAGCCAGCATGAATGTTTCGAGTGAGTTTTCAGGATTCATCATTGGTAAAAGGCTGTAGTGTGATTTCCCCCCGATCTTCCAGCAGAACCTGAACTTTCTGTTCCGCTTCCTTCAGGGCTTTTTGACAAAACCGGGATAGCTGAACGCCGCGTTCGAACAGTTTCAGCGACTCTTCAAGAGATAACTGTCCCTGCTCCATGCGTTCGACAAGCTGCTCCAGCTCATGCAGGGAGTCTTCGAAATGCAGCGTTTTTTTAGCCATCTGTACTTTGGTTTCAACGGAGCTTCACATTATCACATAGTTTCTCTCGCGCTTCATGCTGTACCCAAAATGCAACAGGCTGGGTTATCGAGATAATTGATTAGTAAATAGATTATATTTTCCTGGAGCTTTAGCCCTTAATAAAACTTTAATCATCATAACGATAGAATCTGCCCATAGTGATGGGGTGTGGGTATATTTTTTGCATGAAAATTGTAGTAAATGTGACATTTTTGTGTAGTGAAGCAAACAAGGGAGTTTGATCATGAGCAGTACCCTACCCAATACCGGCAGTCGCGAAATCAACCTGCCATATCTTATGCGTTTTATGGGAGGACTGCAGGAGGATCAACGCAGTCTGCAAGAGATTCAAGCGGTATACGATAACCTGACCCTATTGGGACAGCTGTTGTGCGCGGGCACCGATATCACCGGCATGCGTCGGGATTTCAATCAATTGGCCAAAGAATTGATGGATCAACTGGCATTGCAGTTTCACAAGAAAGCCGTGCTGGGCCTGCAGTTCAGCGCCAGAATCGCTATCGATATACTGATCCGCAATCTCTTTGAACGTACCGCTGATATCGGTTTTCTGGCAACAGACCGGGATATTCGCAGGTGCGCTGAAATGGTGCATGATGCATCTCGACGATGCGATAAGAGTGCACTGGTAGGGCGTTTTCGAGAGTATGTCAATAAATATTCGGTCTATCACAACATTATTTTGCTGGCTCCGGATGGGCGCGTGCTGGCGCAGCTGGATGCCGAAAACGAAGTATATAACTCCCAGGACCCGCTTATCGAGCAATCGCTGACCACGGCAAATGCCTACGTCGAGACGTTCCGTCCCACCGATCTCCTGCCCGGAGAAAATTCGCCGCTGATCTATTCCTATCGCGTCATGTCCGAAGACGGCGAAACGCCGCTGGGCGTTTTATGCCTGTGCTTCCGTTTCGCCGACGAGTGCCAGCGCATTTTCGAGAATCTGCTGACTCCGGGCGACTGGCGCGTACTGATCATTCTGGGCGAGGACGATAAAATTATCGCCAGTAGCGACATCTATCAATTTCCGATCGGCGCCAAACTGGAACGCATCGCGGACGACGATTGCCGTATCGTGCGCTTTGCCGGCCGCGAATATCTGGCAACCACCTGCCAGACCAAAGGATATCAGGGGTATAGCGGCCCGGGCTGGAGCGGCTATGCGCTGGCGCCGCTGGTTCATGCGTTTGAAATGGCGGAGGCGCGGGAAATAGAACATGTGCCCGCCGCGCTGCGCGATTGCGTGTTCGAAACGGCCACGCTGTTTTCACCGGAGCTGCGCGATATTCCGCTCAGAGCCGCCAGCATACAGTCCGAGCTGGATCGAGCCGTTTGGAACGGCAATGTCTGGCTGGCGGCGCAAGGCGACGATCAGGCGCTGAATCGCTCATTCGCCAAGGTGCTGCTGCGCGAAATAGGCCTGACCGGCATACGCACGCGCAACGTATTCAGCGAGTCGATCAGCAATCTCTATAAGGCCGTCATTTCTTCGGCGCTGTACGACTGCGCCAGTCAGGCGGCGCTGGCCATCGATATCATGGATCGCAATCTCTACGAACGCGCCAACGATTGCCGGTGGTGGGCGCTGACCGGGGCGTTTCGCGAAGCGCTTTCGACTACGGCCAATATCGCCGATGATAGTGCAAAGCAAAGCCAGCTGACGGCGATTCTGCGAACCATCAACGGCTTATACACGGTATACAGTAATCTACTGCTGTTTGACCGGGTAGCCCAGGTTGTTGCAGTTTCCAGCACCGCGCATACCGATCTGGTCGGCCACCGCCTGCAGGGCGAATGGGTGAGAAAAACCCTGGCGTTGCCGGATACGGAAAGTTATTGCGTCTCGGCTTTTGATGCGACGGCTCTATATGAAGACGCGCCGACGTATGTCTATGCCGCCGCCGTGCGCAGCATGGAAAACGGTAACGGCGAATCGACTCCTGTGGGCGGTATTGCCATCGTTTTCGATTCGACCCCTCAGTTCGAGGCGATGCTGCAGGATGCATTGCCGCGCACCGAAGAAGGGACGCTGATTGAAGATGCTTTCGCCATATTCGCCGACCGGCAGGGGCGGGTGATAGCCAGCACCAACCCTGCCATCGCGCCCGGCAGCGAGTTCCCGATAGCGCGCCAGTTTTCGCGCCTGTCGGCCGGGGAAGGCTACGCTGACATCATCGAATACACCGATCGTTACTATGCGATCGGGGCCTGCATGTCCAAGGGGTATCGCGAATACAAAGGGCCGGACGACGCTTACCGTAACGACGTGCTGGCGCTGGTGCTGGCGCCGTTGTCGCAATCCACGGTCAAGCAGCCCAATCTGCAATTGCTGCAGCGGCTTACGGAAGACAGCCATGTGCACCAGCACAATTTTGGCGACGACACCATCGATCTCGCCACGTTTTATATCGGCAATCAGTGGTATGCCGTTTATCTGGACAGCGTGGTCGAGGCAGTCTTTGCGCCGACGGTAATTCCGATTCCCTGCTCACCGTCCTGGCAGCGTTTTGGCTGCATGCGTCACGCAAAGCAGATTATTGCCGTATACGACCTGTTGCAACTGTTGCCTGAAGCGGACGGCAGTTCCTTGAATCAGGCGGTGATTGTGCGCAACAAGGAAAACGGGCAGAATTTCGCGATCATGGTGACTCGTCTGGGCGAAATCGTGGAAATCAATCGTTCGCGCATTACTCCGATTCCCGGCGCATCGAGCAACGATAGAACCATTGCCGAAAGCGTAGTCAATCCGCTCTCGAACGACGAACCGGCCAGCAATGTGCTGGTAATTCTGTCGATAGACAATATTTACCGGCTGGTCAGCGGGCTGCAGCTTGATGCGCTGCAACAGCCGGGAGAAGGTATTTAAGGTTCTCATAGTTGATCTGGGTGGACTGGCGCCACCCATCAATCTTGCCAGGTTTTGCCAAACCGATTAATCTTGAGCCATGAGCACAATGAACATATCCTTACCCGACACGCTCAAGTCCTTCGTGGATGAGCAGGTCAATCAAGGCTGCTACGGCACGAGCAGCGAGTACGTGCGCGAGCTGATCCGCAAGGATCAGGATCGCCTGCGTCTCCGCGGCCTCCTGCTCGCGGGCGCGGCGTCTGCACCGGCAACCCCGGCCGCCGATCCGGCCTGCTTTTTCGTGAGCTTCTGCCGTTAAACCAGCCGCTTCAGCGCGACTTCCATGTACCGGCAGAGAGACTCAAGCGCAACCTGATCTTATCCATTTCTGAAATCGAAGAAGCCTGCCTCGGCGGCAGTCGCGGCAGGGTGCGCCTGATACCGCGCGCCATGAAAGGCGAGGGGGTTTGGTTGCCCCCACGGGAAAAGGGCATGGGGGCAAGTGGATCAGGTTGGCTGATACCCAACGAATAACGGAGAAAACGGAATGAATGAACTCTTTCAAGCTAAAGCCGCCATCGCCGCACACAAGGAAACCGACGCCTACTGGAAGTGGAGGGGTATAGCCCCCACTGTGCATGAATAATGGGTCGTTGTCCGGGGCGCACAGCGACTGAGGCGTATCGCCGGCCGTCATTCGAAGGGGGAACGGTTGTTATGTCAGCATCGTGGTGCGGCGGTTTGCGCGTATACGCGATCTGCCGGCGGGGCTGAATGGCTCTAGGCGGTAGCGCTTCGGTTATCGTTTTCAGGGAACGCGCAAGATCCTAAGTTTGGGCGTTTATCCCGCTGTTGTCTGAGGCAGAAGCGAGAGTTACGAGACCAGCATCGATAGGTGGTTGCTACTGGCGTTGACCCCGGCATTCAACATCGCTCTACAAGTCACCAACTCAATTTTTGCATGACTGGCTCATTGCTCAACAGAAGGAAAAGCTGGTAGCATGAAATCGACCTTTTGGAGTACGAAAAACTGAGGGAAGCTTATCCGGAAACGGAGTTGAAAGCGGCGCGTCAGAAACGCGACGAAGCGCGCGAATTGTTAATATGGACCACGGCGAACAGCGCAAGGCGCAAAAAAGCTTCATGAAGGCTGAGGCGATGACATTCGAGACGGTGCCCATGGAGTTTCATGCCGCCAGCCTGCCGGGGGGTTACGGGGGCTTGGCTACAACAAGCAAGCGTTGGCGCGCTGACATATTCCCGGCCCTTGGCGGCAGCCATGAGCGATGAAATTAACATCCTTTCATCTTCGCAGAAGAACCTGTTTCTTCGATGCCAGTATCGCAAATTCATTATTTCCGAGGACTTTATGACTTTTGAGGATTTTATGACAATACAGCCGCCTCCTGAGCAATTTGCAAGAGAGGTTATGACGCTCTTTATCCATCAAAAAAAAATGCAGGCCGGAGACTCGATTCCTGCCGGCGATGCACTCGCCTTCTGGCAGAAAAATCAGCATCGCTCTGATGACTTCAGGGCCGGAATCGGTTTTGCGCTGGATAACGGCTGGATTGAAATCCGGCACGATAGTTTGAACTGGTTCCATTTAACCGAGAAGGGGTATGCTGAAGCCGGCATGGATTACGGTCAATACTAATCACTGTTTTTGGAGAGGTGAATCGCTGCCGGCGTTTCGTGGGTAATAGGCAGTCAAGCGGTTACCGCATCAACCTTGAGAGGCGGTTTGCACGTATAAACGCATTGGAACCAGACATCGCGGCAAATCAACTGCCGCAGTTCGGGAAAGCCGGCGCTGTCGGCCATGACCTGCAAGGCGGCGAATGATTCAGGGAAATCTTGCGTAGTGATATGCTCCAGCGCGGCTTCGGTCTCGGCGTCTTCGAGACAATGCCAGTTGTTTTGCGCATAAATGCGTATGGCGTCCATGTACTGTTCTCTCGACTCCGTTTCAGTCCTCAGCGTATCGACGACGACCAGCAGCCCGCCGGGATTTAGTACGGAAAAGCAGCGTTTGAAAAACTCCTGTTTATCTTCATGCGTCAAATGATGCAGGGCAAAGCTGGAAAACACGGTATCGAAGGTTTCAGTGATCGCCTCCAATCCCGAAAGCATATCCATTTGCAGTAAGCGGATGCTCAAACCGCGCGCTTCCAGCGCAGTCAGGTTCTGCGCGGCCAATTCCAGGGAAACGGCCGACAGATCGAGACCGGTATAGTGCCGGAAGCCGCCTGCTTCCAGCAGCGCCGGAATGAAGCGCGCATCCCCGCATCCCGCATCCAGAAAACTGTTGCGGCCGGTGGACCGCCGTTCCTTGAAAAAAACGGAAAGCGCAGCGTAAATTTCTCTATGGAACATGTGATTACCGAGAACGACCTTTCGATAAATTTCCTGTCCATCAAAAAATCGACTTATTTCATCAAGTCTGGGCTGTGTGTCGGATGTCACAAACTTCACCGCAGGTGTTGGGTTGAGTGGAGTATGCTCGTGAATAATGATCAGGAACATATGGGGCGCGGTCGGGAGCGCACGGCTTGTACCATGTTATGCCCGAATCCAGCCTATAGTGGGATTTTACCACGCAGCCGGAGTTTGCTCCGTTTTTCGTAATGCCATGTTCATGGCTAATTATGTAGATAATTGGATACGGTGTTTTACTGTGCGCTTTAAACTGTAAAAGTTGCTAGACTTAATGGCCCGGGCTTTGGGGCGAACTGTATACACAATGCGGATGTTGCGGTGCGGGCGGGCGAACAGGGGCACCTGATGCGCGCCGGCGGCCGCTTTGTTCCCGCCGCATTAACCGACTGACAATTAACCAGAAGAATAGTGTGCCTCTATGATAAAAACGTCAAACAACAACCACGATGTGGTTGCTCTGCAAACAGCAAGCGGTTTTGCGCTGGCGGGCGAGGAAGAGGCTGAAAGGCATTATCTGGGGCAATTCATAGGAGGTGGGCGGCACCGTGAATGCGCTGCGTTTCATTACCAAGAATATTCTGGCGGTGGTTCCCGAGCAATCCACTACTATCGATTGGTTTATCGACTCTCTGGTACTGCCGTTGAGCGAGCCGGTGGAGGTCAAGGCGGGCGACGTGATTCGAGTGGCTTTCAGCTATCTTGCGGGCGCATCGATCCAGTCGCTGGAGAAAAACATGAGTACTATGCTGATCTGGGCAATAGGTTGATTTTGCTTCTCTTATTGCGATAAGGTTTTGGTGTTGGCGTAAAACGGGATATGGCGCTCCGCGTTTCGGTTTTTAAAATCCGACAGGATGGTGTACAGCGATGAAAAATAATCTTTATTTCCTGATGGCGGCGCTGGTTTTCGTTGTCATGATGACATGTCCGGGGTGTGAAGAGTATCACAGGCCCAACCCTTACAAGCAATCCGCCAGCGACCCTAATCAGATAGATAATCCGGAGCGTATCGATGTTATCGTAAAGGATGCATCGAACATGAACGACAAGTTCCAATGTTTTCGCGAATGCGACCGGCGATGTTTCGGCGAAATTTGTTACAACAAGTGCTCCGATGCGTGTGATAAAGATAAAGACTAGGTTCCGTTGACGTTACAAGGAAAAACAGATCCACTATATCAATGAGTTAAGATGGGTCGCAAAAGTAAACATCGTCATGCCGACAGGGAATGACCGAATCAAGACCCCCGATGGGGTCAGGGTAACATCCTTGGCGGCATGAGGCTAACTGTTTGATTCAATGTTATCGTTAGGTCAGCATAACCTGAGGCAGGCATACATGTATCGGAATCGGAAAAAATTGAAACAACGTTTGCTGTCTTTGATGGGAGCGGCATTTTCGCTGTTTTTTTTTCTTGAAGCACATTCCACACCCGTGCCTGGAAATAATACCTCTCATTCGCAATCCACGACTGCCATAGCCAACCCGGCGTCGCAAAACTGTATCAAGCGGGGCGGTACGCTTACTATTCAAAAGCGCGGCGATGGCGGCGAATACGGTATCTGCATTTTTGAGGATAACAGGCAGTGCGAAGAGTGGGCGCTGCTGCGCGGAACCTGCCCGGTCGGCGGCAGAAAGGTCACCGGGTATGCAACGGAAGCCGCCCGGTATTGCGCCATTACCGGAGGGCGGTACCGGATAAGCGGCGGTGATGGACAGCCGGAGCAAGAGCCGGGAAGCTGTAGCCGGGCGGATAAAACCTGCGAGGTCTGGGCCTATTTTAATGGCCGTTGCCGTTTGGACGATTAAAGCATTTCCAGTAACGCGCCGATATATATGGAGAGCTCCGGTTGTCAGCCCGTCGCCGGAGCCTAATCATGGTCAGTGGTTACGAAACTATCTATTATTGAGGAGGCATTATGAGCGTTAACGGAGTTCCGAGCCTGTCTGCGAATCTGTCTACCGCCGCCGCCAATCCGCATCAGAATATAGGTGTGGCGATGTTCAAAAAGGCATTGGATAACGATGCTTCTACCACGCAGTCACTTATCAGCGCTGCTACTTCAGCGCCTTCCGCAACGAACCTTCCGCCTAATCTGGGGCAGAATGTGAATATCACGGCTTAACCGCCGAAAGTGCAAGCCCGCAGATTGGCTTTTTTAAATAAACAATCAAGATCATAAGCGAGAGGGTTGATATGGCTTGCAGGAGCAAACCAAAATGGTGTTTCGCAATTGCCGGTTTGACGTTGACCCTGATGGGGGCAATCAGCGATTGCGCATATGGTCAGGACTATACGGGCGCATTGATAACTTTTCCTACCAATGCCGCGTTTAACCCTGCCTATATTTATCTCTGCACGAATACCGGCGGTGAAGGCGATGCCGCAATATGTCAAACGCAACTGCAGCTGACTAATAACGGTTATGTCACCGGCGTGACCCAATGGAACGGCAATCAACCCGCGCCGTGGGCTTTTCTCTATACCTTGGGAACCTATGTGCTATGGCAGCAGGATGCGAGTCAGGATGCCTCGAGCTGGCGGAGTTGTACGGTAACGGTAGCCACTGATGGTCTTCATACGGGCGCCGAAAATCATCCTTACAGCTGTCCAGGCTTGTCATGGTCGAATAGCCACGGTGACGATGTTGTAGATATTGCTTTAATGGCAGCCGACGGCAATGGTTTTTTCATTCCCGCGGGAACGCTGGTGCCGTTGCCGGCGCCCCAGCAGCCGCTGAATCCGAATGAGACGGTCCCTGCTCCGCAACGGACAATCACCTTTATTAACAAAAGCGCCAACTACACCGCCCTGTGTATTAACCAACTCGGCACATTTACGCAGACGCCATGCAGTGGAGAAGCAGGCAGCTTCTCACTGGACGCAAAAGGGAAACCAAAGGGAACTTATGTTATGGATGTTCCGGCAGGCGGCTGGAATTCCGGGGTGACTGTGGTATCGGGGATCAAATTGAAGGGGCAGCAACAAACCGCTTTTATAGCGACCGGTCAGAATCTGAATACCCCAGATGATCCGGCTTACGGCGCGCGGATCGAGTGGGTGATGTATCCGCAAACCGGCAGTACGACGACGGGGGTAACAACAATCGATGTGTCGCTGGTTAATGGCTACAACGTCGGTTTCAAACTATACCCGGACTCTCACACCGTCTGTAGTCGCGCGCATCACGAGGGCGGCGCAGCGCATTTCAGCCTGTATTCCAAATCCGACAAAATGTCGGAGTTCCCATATGATGGTTCCAGCCCCAGGTCGGATTGCCCTTCCGGCATGCTGGCGCACGGTCAGGGTCCAAACGGCGCGACTCACACTTTGGGCTGCTACAGCGATTGCGCCTGGGCGACCAAAAACTCATCCGCTCAACAGCAACAACTTTGTTGTCAGGGGAGTTACGACAACCCTCCGGGGTCTGCTTCGAATGCATGCCCGACAGCTTCTCAAATCGCAAGGCCTTATTCAGCGGCGCTTGATACCCAGGTTTTGAGAAACGGCTATACCTGGGCTTATGACGACTACCGGGGGACTTTTACCTGCGACGGCAATGAGAGTTATACGGTTGAGATAACGGATTTCGACAGTAGCGGTTCAGCTCCGTCGCCCCCCGGCGGTTCGTACAGCGTTACGCCGCTTATTGGTTCAGGCAGCGCAGTCATCAATACCGCCACGGGCATGCAATTGACAAATGACGCGGTGTTTGCGACCGCATCGCCATTGGCGGTGACGGTAAACGGACAAGCGGCAACCATTTATCTTGGAACCGGGCAAGTGACAGGTCCGGGTGCAACAGGCGTGGTAGTTTCCGGGGCGTCTCCGTCAGGCGGCAAGGTAACGGTCGCTTTCCCTGGGAACTAAGCTGTTGTTTCTCGCCCAGGCGAACAAGAGCTTGGCAGTTGTTGACTGGAATCGCTTATCACGGAAGATTTTTTCGTAACTGTTATTCAGTACAGTCGCGTGCGGCGTGTTGACAAGGGTTGGGGTAAGGTCGGTTGGCCAGACCGACCATGGCATTGATGTCATGGTCGGGACTCCGCAGCCTGGTCCCGAGCGTAGCCGCAGGGCTGATTACCGTGTGTCTCGACAGCCTTTCCCAGCTCCATGGCAGGTTATATCCTGTCTTATCAATAGCCTGCCGGCAGGCTATTGTTTATTCGCCGATGAGACCGTCAACCGGCGATGAGGCTGAGGCAAAACGTTTACGCGGTATGCGGCCCGCGCGGAACGCTTCCCGTCCCGCTTCTATGGCTTTGCGCATCGCGGAAGCCATCAATACCGGGTTTTGCGCGCCGGCGATGGCGGTGTTCATCAACACGCCGTCGCAGCCGAGCTCCATTGCGATGGCTGCGTCGGAAGCAGTTCCGACGCCGGCGTCAACCAGTATAGGCACCTTCGCATTTTCCAGTATGGTCAGTATGTTGTAGGGGTTGCGTATGCCCAGGCCGGAGCCTATCGGTGCAGCCAGAGGCATTACCGCAACGCAGCCCAGTTCTTCCAGACGTTTGGCGATGATAGGGTCGTCGTTGGTGTACACCATGACGTCGAAGCCTTCGCTGACCAGCGTGCGCGTCGCTTCCAGCGTGGCGATGATGTCGGGCAGCAGCGTCCTGACGTCGCCCAGCACTTCGAGTTTGACCAGGTTGTGTCCGCCGAGCAGTTCGCGCGCGAGGCGGCAGGTGCGCACCGCTTCCTCGGCGCTATAGCAGCCGGCGGTGTTGGGCAGCAGGGTATAGCGTTCCGGCGGCAATACATCAAGCAGGTTGGGTTCGCCCGGGTTTTGTCCGATGTTGCTGCGACGGATTGCTATGGTGACGATCTCTGCGCCGCTGGCTTCGGTCGCCAGTTTTGTTTCCTGCAGGTCGCGATATTTTCCGCTGCCGACCAGCAGGCGCGATTGGTAAGTCTTCCCTGCTATAACCAACGGATCGCCGCTTTGGCCTCCGCCGATGGCGTGTACGATTTCAATTTTGTCGTTTTCCTGCAGCCGTTGGCTGTCGAAACGGCTTTGCGGAATGATTTCGCGGTTCAGCTCGACGGCGATGCGCTTGCCGGTCAGCTCCAGCTCGGCAATCAGCTCAGACAGCGTTGCCTGATTATGCATGGAGCGGATTTTTCCATTGACAGTGAGTTGCATTGAGTCGATTCTCCTGCTTATTTCTGTATGCGACGCCGTGTGTCGATCGCTGCGGCCAGTTCCTGCAACAGCGTGACGCTGTCGTTCCAGCCGATGCAGCCGTCGGTAATGCTTTGACCGTAGATCAGCGGCTGACCGGCAACCAGCTTTTGCTGTCCCGCCAGCAGATGACTTTCTATCATGCTGCCGGAAATCCGGCAGTCTCCCCCTGCTATCTGCATTGCGACATCCCTGCCGACAATCATTTGCCGCTGGCAATCCTTCATGCTGTTGGCATGACTCAGGTCTACCATTATTTTAGCCGGCAGTCCCGCATTTTCCAGCGCGTCGGCGGTTGTCTGTATGCTGGCTGCGTCGTAATTCGGCTGTTTGCCGCCGCGCAGGATAATATGGCTGTCTTCATTGCCGGTAGTGGAAAAAATGGCGGAATGACCCGCCTTGGTCAGCGACAGGAAATGATGCGGACGGCGAGAAGCGGAAACGGCGTCCAATGCGACCTGTATGCCGCCGTCGGTTGCATTTTTGAAGCCGACCGGACAGGAAAGTCCGGATGCCAGCTCGCGGTGCACCTGGCTTTCCGTGGTGCGCGCGCCGATAGCGCCCCAGGAGATCAGATCGGAGACGTATTGCGGCGTAATCAGGTCGAGATATTCGGTAGCGGCCGGTACGCCGATCTGGTTCAGGTCGAGCAACAGTTTGCGCGCCAGCCGCAGTCCGCGGTTGATGTTGAAGCTTTCGTCCAGGTCCGGATCGTTGATCAGGCCTTTCCAGCCTACCGTGGTGCGCGGTTTTTCGAAATACACGCGCATGACGATAACCAGATCGCGTTCCAGCGCCTGCTTTTGTTCCAGCAGCCGCCGGCCGTATTCCAGCGCTGCTTCCGGGTCGTGAATCGAGCAGGGGCCGATGACAACGAGCAGGCGGTCATCCTGTCCGGCCAATATGTTGTGTATCGCGCGCCGGGCCGTGTATGTGGTCAGCGCGGCCGTGTCGGTGATCGGATATTCGTCGTGCAGCTGGCAGGGGTGGATGACTTCCTTGATTTCGCAGATGCGAAGGTCGTCGGTTTCAAAGTTCGAGTCGTTATAGAGTGCCGGGTCTTTCATGATTTTATATGCGAAGGCCGCGATGCTGGCGGCTATTCGCTAATTCTACTCCTTAATAGCCTGTTTCAAAAGTTGCCCGGCAGGTACGGACGCGGTCCGCGATGGGCGAAACTGTATCGGCTTTGGTGTACACTTCCTTGCAGGAGCCATAGGGCGTGTACTGTCGCACGTATGGATAGGGCGTATCCTTAAGGAGGAAGCTGCCGCATGTCTGGCAATGTAAAAAAAATCAGCATCTGGTTCTCCATTGTTTTATTGCTGGCCGTAACCGCTGCCGCGTTGGGTCCGTTCTATGCGATGCACCAGATCAGGCAAGGTCTGGCTCATCAGGATACCGCCATTTTGGCTGATGCAGTGGATTTTCCGGCCTTGAAAGCCAATATCAAGGTACAGTTGGAAGGCTTCCTGACCGGGCAGGCCCCGTCGGACTTCAAGCAAACGCCGTTTGCCGCTTTTGCGATGAGTCTTGCGTCCAGAGTCGTGGATGGCATGGTGGATGCCGTGGTGACTCCGCAAGGTCTGGCTGCCTTGCTGCATGGCGTGAATCCAGGCAAATTGTGGCAAGGCAGGCAGGCAAGTCCGCCGGAGACGACAGAGGCCGGTACTGCAGGAATATTCAGTAATGCTGTCTATCATTATGATAGTCCAAGTCAGTTTTCGGTCTGGATACAGGGCGAAAAGGACGGTCGTTTTCAGTTCGTTTTTACCCGTAGCGGTTTACTCTGGAAACTGAGCAATGTCATATTTCCAATGGGGGGAGATAAATGAGCGTTTTAAGTGTCTACGATGGGCGGGACGTCGCCTCTTCCGAGGTTTTTACCGGGCTGGACGATATCTCCGCGCGTTTGAACGAAATAGACGTGCGCTTCGAGCGCTGGACTGCGGGGTTTGAGTTTGGCGCCGATGCATCGAATGTGGATGTATTGAACGCGTATCACGATTCGATTGACAGCTTAAAGCGGTTTTATGGGTTCCAGTCCGAAGACGTCATCAGCGTCAAGGCGGATCATCCCGAACGCGTTGCGATGCGCGCCCGCTTCTTGCGCGAACATACCCACAGCGATTTCGAAGTGCGGTTTTTTGTTGAGGGCAGAGGCTTGTTCTTTTTGCATCCGGACGATCGTGTATACGCGGTTCTTTGCGAGCGCGGCGATTTGATCAGCGTGCCCGCCAATGTCAAACATTGGTTCGATATGGGCGAATACCCGGAGTTGAAGTGCATACGTTTGTTTACGACGCCGGAAGGCTGGGTGGCGGATTATACCGGCAGCGAAATAGCCGAAAGCTTTCCCCGGCTGGAGCAGTTCCTCGGAACGTTTGCATGATACGTGCAATAGTCACCGATATAGAGGGCACGACGTCGTCCCTGTCTTTTGTAAAAGATGTATTGTTTCCCTATGCGCGCAAACATCTGGGCGTTTATGTGCGGCAGCATGCCAATGCGCCCGAAGTCAGGCAGGCCCTGGGTGATGTGGCGGAACATTGCTGCGCGCGCATGAACGATGAACAGTGTATTGCTCAATTGGAACAGTGGATAGATGAGGACAGAAAAATCACGCCGCTGAAATTCCTTCAGGGCCTGATCTGGGCGGACGGTTACCGGAGCGGCGAGCTGGTCGGCGATCTTTACGAAGACGCAGCAAACAGGCTGCAGCAGTGGCGCAGTGACGGAATGGCGCTGTATGTTTTTTCGTCCGGCTCCGTTCTGGCCCAGAAGCTTCTGTTTGGGCATACGCGTTACGGTGATATTAACTCGTTGTTTTCAGGTTATTTCGATACTTCGACCGGCCCCAAGCAAGAGGCCGGCTCTTATCGCAGTATTGCGTGCGCCATCGGTTTTGATCCGCATGAAATTCTGTTTCTTTCCGACATCGCCGCTGAGCTGGATGCAGCCCGTCAAGCCGGCATGGCTACGTATCAACTGCTGCGCGAAGGAACGGCGCCTTGTGAGGGACACCCTCATGCGCGTGACTTTTCAGTTATCACTTTTTAGTATGTAACGCTTGGTGTTTCGCTTAATTTAGCATTAGGGGGTTGATTTACTCCTCAAAGAACCGTTAAAGTTAGCCTTGTCTTAACGGGAAGAGGATGGATTATTCCCGAGCCTGCTGCCATGAGGCGGCGACTACAGCGATTGGAGTAATGAATGACGAAAGCAAGTAAACCTGAGCCGAATGGCGTGAGCCATAGGCGTGTTGCAATAAGCCGCCGCACTTTTTTAAACCGCGTCGGTGTTGCCGCAGCAGCGACGATGCTGCTGCCTTCGACGGAAGCATTTGCCAGGGCCTTGACGCAAGAGCGCAAACTGACCCTCGTTAATACCAATACCCATGAGGATTTGACCGTAATTTGCAGTCCGCAGCAACATTACGACCGCAAGCTGCTGACCAAGGTAAACTACCTGATGCGCGATCACCGCACCGATGAAGCGCGTACCATGGACCCGGCCTTGCTCGATCTGCTTTATGCGGTGACGGTGCTGACGAAAGGGCGCGGAGAATACAATATCATTTCCGCGTACCGTGCGCCGGAAACCAACCACATGCTGCGCCAGATGGGGCAGCATGTGGCGGAACATAGTCTGCACATGCACGGAAAGGCAGTTGATTTCCGTACCGAAGACGTCAGTATCCGCACCATCCAGAAAGCCGCGATTGCACTGGAGCGTGGCGGCGTCGGTTATTACGCCAGCTCCAATTTCGTGCATCTCGATACCGGCGATGTGCGTACCTGGTAAAACCGGAGCGATACGGCTTTTTACCAATAAGCAATAACGCAAACCTTGTTCGGATCTTGTTGGTTTTTTGGTAGCTACCAGCTACTGTCGCATACCCCTACAGGAGCGAGCCCAGGCTCGTTCCTGTCCCGCCAAAATCTTTTCCTGTCAGGTATACAAAGTCGCCATTGATTTTGTGCTCTCGTTTGTTGTCAATATGACAATCGATATTGTCTGCTAAGAAAACCTTTTCGTTGCGCGTAATATTTTTTTGTTTAGAGTTTATATGCTTAGGCCGTATTCACGCGGTATCTGAGCAGCTTGGACCTGTTTTTTCGATACGGCATGAGTTTTGTATAATACGATATATTGTTATAGATATATTGTATGGAGCAAACATGCGACTTGAACTGGATGTAACGCTGACGCGAGGGCATTTCGATCTGGCTACGGAGCTATCGGTAAACGATACCAGTATGGGGCTGCTGGGTAAATCGGGCGCCGGGAAAAGCACTCTGCTGGGCTTGATTGCCGGAACGATACAGCCGCATAGCGGGCGCATAGCGCTGGACGGAAAAATTGTTTTCGACAGCCGCAAGGGTATCATGGTGCCGCGCGAGCAACGCCCGGTGGGCGCGGTTTTGCAACTGGATGCTCCCGGTTCCGACGAAACCGTCAGGGATAGTCTGGTAGCCGCATATAATCGGACCTTGAAGCAGCGGCGGTTGTTCAGGCTCGGTTATCTGGTTGATTTGCTCGAACTGGAGGAAACGCTGGAGCGGCGCACCGATCAGCTATCAGCGGGAGAACGCAAGCGAGTGGCGCTGGCGCGGTCATTATTGAAGTCGCCGCGTCTGCTGCTTCTGGACGATACGTTTGCGGCGATAGGCAACGGTTATCGCGGACAGTTGCTGCCGGTGCTCAAGCGCCTGCAGGATGAATTGCGTCTTCCCGTACTCTATGCCAGTCAGTCGCTCGGAGAAATTCTGGAGCTGACCGATCAGTTGGTCGTGCTGGAAGCCGGCAAGGTGTTAAAAACCGGTTCCCTGCAGGAGCTGGCCAAGGCGCGAGGGATGTTGCGTTATCTGGGGATGCGCCAGGTTGATAATATCCTGGCGGTCTCCATCCAGGGGCATGAACCCGATTCAGGCTGCACCATGGCTTATACTTACGGGTTGCCGATCATTTTACCGTTGCGGCCGCGCCTTAAAACGGGCAGCGATATTCTGGTTACGATAAAATCGGGAGATATCGCTTTGTCGCGCCATTACCTGCAAGGTATTTCGATACAGAATCAGATCAAAGGCAGGGTTTGCGCGCTGGTTCCTTCCGGCGACAGCGTTTTTGTACAGGTCGATTGCGGCAGTACACTGCTTGCGGAAATCACGCCGCGCGCTTGCCGCGACATGGCGCTCAGCGAGGGAGATACCGTGTATTGCCTGATTAAAACCCATACCATTGCCTATATGTCCGAAGTGGATGCGCCCCCCTCCCAGCGTGTTGTCCAGTACGGCGATTCTTTTTATCTTATCGACGAAGCAGGCATGCATGATGAGCAGGGCGCGTCGACCCTGCCCGCGGTCAGACACTAACGGCGGAAGTGCAAACGGGCGGTTCGGAAGAAGCCGCCAGACTCGGAAAGAAGCAGTTCGAACCGGCAATTTTTCGGCAAGAAAGCGGACGTAACGGCGTTGCATCCGCTTTCTTGTGCCGGTTCACCGCGCTTACCATGGTTTATGCCGGCGCGTTTTATACCGGTGGCGGTTTTATTGTTTTGATTTTACTCAATGCTTTGGTAGAATTTTTAGCCGCGTTTCCAATCTCCAAGAGAAAATACGGGCGTTAATGTCGATTTTAAGGGTGAGGAAGTAAATGAACTTACGCGGCACCGATTTGAACCTGCTTACTATTTTCGAAGCAACCTTCGAAGAGCGTAATCAGACTAAAACCTGTGATCGCCTGGGCATGACGCAATCGGCGATCAGCAACGCGCTTAACCGTCTGAAGCAGATTACCAACGATCCGTTGTTTATTGTCAGGAACAAGGGATTGCAGCCGACTGCGCGGGCGATAGAGCTTTATGATCAGGTGCATTCTGCGCTGGATCTGGTACGTTCCGGCTTAAAGGATGTACTGGATTTTACGCCTGCCGAGAGCACCCGCATGTTTTCGCTGGCGATAAGCTTTGGCGATGGGACGGCAGGGCTGCCGGTATTGTTCGAGTTGATCCGGCGCGAAGCACCGCAGGTGCGGCTCAATATGTCTGCGCCGTTATCGGAAACCGAAGCCACGACCATGCTGCGCGATCATGCTTTGGACGCCGTCGTTCATTTTGAGCGATACAACAACCCGGATTTGCGGCACGAAATCGTTAGCCGCTATCCGGTTGTCGTTATCGCGCGCAAAGATCATCCGCGTATCGGCGAGACGGCGGGCAAGCAGGAAATCATGCAGGAGGAGTTTGTCAGGGTTGCGGGTTTGCATCGCAGTCCCGGCATCGTAGCCGATCGCGATGAACTGTTTCAGTTTATGGCCAGAAAAACCGCCATCGTCGTACCCAACGTCATGGTGCAGATGTCCGTGGTTGCGCGCAGCGATTTGCTGGCTATTACCTCGCTACAATCCATATTGCCGTTCCAGCGGGCATTCGCGCTTAAAACGCTTCCCTGTCCATGGGCGATTGATCCGGTGCCGATGTACCAGGTTTGGCACCGCTCGGCCGATAACGACGCCGGTGGCACTTGGTTCAGAAATAAGCTCAAGGAGGCGGCTCAGAGCGCTTGGCCGGAAGTGAAGGTAACGGCTTCAGATTCTTAATCCCGTAGCGCCGATCGTAACCGCTGCATTTTTGAGCTTTTAACCTCCGCGCGTTGATAAAAGCGTTGTACCCCATGATTTTCCTTGTCGGTAGAAGAGTGATGCGCGAGGCAGCCCGCCGTTTTGCATGGCTGGTGGCTGTTTTCAGCCGTTGCGCGCCAACATGGCGACAGCGCTCTGTTCCAGGGTACGCTGTACATACCTTCCAGCCAGTCGACCGGCCCGCCCTCGGCGGTACTGGCGTTGATCGTCAGGCTGACCATACTGGCGGCTATACTGTCTTTGTAGTTTCCCGCACAAAAAGTCGGCTCCGCTTCGAGGCGGTCGATGATCCGGCGTCTGCGCTCGATCGCGGACGTGAAATGGGCCTTCCGTGCAAACAATGGTATTGTATTGGTTTTAATTGTCTAGTCTACTGTTGTTCTTTGTTTAAAGCTGCGTTACCAATCTTCTGCGTGACAGGAATGACGGGTGTTGAGGCTGTTTTTTAGGATGGGTCAAGTGTGAATTTACGCGGTATTGATTTGAACCTGCTTACTATTTTCGAAGCCACCTTCGAAGAATGCAATCAGACTAAAACCTGTGACCGGCTGGGCATGACGCAATCGGCGATCAGCAACGCGCTCAACCGTCTGAAGCAGATTACCAACGATCCTTTGTTTACTGTCAGAGGCAAGGGGTTACGGCCCACGGCGAGAGCGATAGAGCTTTACGATCAGGTGCACTCGGCGCTGGAGCTGGTGCGCTCCGGTCTGAAGGATGTATTGGATTTTACGCCGCAGGAGAGCACGCGCATGTTTTCTCTGGCGACAAGTTTTGGCGACGGCTAGGCGATTCTGCCGAAACTTTACGAACTGATTCAGCGCGAAGCACCGCAGGTGCGGCTGAATATGTGTACGACGGTATCGGAAGCCGAAACCGCGATCCAGCTGCGCGATCATTCCATGGACGCAGTCCTTCATTTTGAACGATTCGATAATCAGGACTTGCAGTACAAAGTCGTTATCCGGCATCAACCTGTCATTATCGCACGCAGAGATCATCCCCGTATCGACGGCGATACGGCGAGCAAGCAGAAGATCATGCAGGAAAAACTTGTCCGGGTTGCTGGAACACACGGCAGTTCTGCCGTCATGGCCGAGGACAATGAGGTGTTCAAGTTTATAGCCAGGAAAACCGCCATGATCGTACCCAGCGCCATGGCGCAGATGGCCGTGGTTGCGCGTAGCGATCTGCTGGCTATCACCTCGCTGCAAATCGCTCGTCCGTTCTTGCAGTCATTCGCGCTGAAAGTGCTTCCCAATCCATGGAATATCGAACCGATACATGCGTTTATGGTTTGGCATCGCACCGCAGAGGGCGATGCCGGTGGCGCATGGTTTAGAAGCAAGCTGCATGAGGCCGTCCGGAGCTTATTGCAGGAAAGTGAATGTGGGGGGCAACGGAACCGCCGGGCTTTTAATCCCGTAGCGTTAATCGCAATGGCCGCATTTTCGAATCCTTAAATCCCGCGCGCTGGTAAAAGCGTAACGCAATTTGATTGTCTTCATCGGTCAGCAGGCTGATGCGCGTGCAACCGGCGGCTTTGGCGTGGTTGACGGCAGTTTTCAGCAGATACGCGCCGATATGACGGCCGCGCTGCTCAGGGAGTACTATCATGTCTTCCAGCCAGGCGGCGGCACCGCCCTCTGCGGTGCTGATGCTGAACATCAGACTGACCATGCCGACGATGCTACCGTCTTCGCCGTTTTCCGCGCAAAAAATCCGTCCTGCTTCCGGGTGATCGAGAATCAGGCGTAGCGCACATGTCTGGCGCTCGATGTTGGGAATAAAATCGGCCTCCTGCGCAAACAGCAGCGACAGCAAATCCGCCAGTTGCGGGATATCGCAGGATGTGGCCGCTCTTATAGTAATGCCGTTAATCTCCGGCATAAGAATGTAACTGGCGTTTGATAAGGAAGGCTGCCTTGGCCGGGTGCTTGGATGCCGGCAATCCCCGCCGCGGCAGGCTTTTTACCATATTATATTAATTGCAGGTTGGCAAGCCGCCGCCGTATCAGGCGCGCAGCAATGCCTTGCCCAGCTTTTCCGATAACTGATCAAAAGTGAATTGCGGCTCGTTCGGCGGGTAAAGCACTTCTTCGTCGATTTCGAAGCCATTTTCCTTGGCCAGACTGATGAGCTCCCGGACTTTGACGCAGGCAAGCAGCTGTTCTTTCAGTGCTGCATCGGTGCGGGCTTTTTCCGAAAAGGCTTTAATTTGTTTTATTGCCATTCTATAGACTCCATATGAGTTTTTCCAATTTAACTAGGGTTGACAAGGTCAAGATGCATGCAGACCAGCTCCACCAGCGCATCCAGCTCCAAGCCTTCCTGTGCGCTGGTGCTGTCGCCCGCAAAATCGGGATAATGCAGATGGACGCCGAATTTTCCCTGCGCTTGACCATGGGTATGGACATAAGCCAATAGGCTTTCATGATCCGGCTTGTATATGCCTATTGCTTTTGTATCTTCCTGCCACAGCTTGCTGACCATAACGCTGCCGGGTCCGTAACTGTCCTGAAGTATCAGCATGAAATGCTTGAGTTGGACTTCTTTGTTTAATGCCCATACGTTCAAGGTATTCCTCTGTTACTTCTATTGCCCGCTATGGTGTATACAAAAAACGGGCCATTATGGGGGAATTGTCGTTTTTCGGCTAAAACCGTTGTCTACAGTCTGTTTGGACGCGCAGCGGTCCGGGTTTGGGCCGTTTTGTCATGTCAAAATGCAGTATTTAGCGTACAGTGTCAGGCTTGTTTGTCGTGTATGCGACAATTGAGCCGTTGTGACTGAGTGATCGCTATTGAGTATCCGGCCGTCCAACTCTTCTGAGCATGTTTTTCAACAGAGGTTCAGGCGGGTCTGAGTAAATGCAGGTATCTTGGTTGATGCCGTTGGCAGCCGTTTTGCAACAGAACTGGTTTTAATCCATAAGGTTTCAAATCATGAAAACTTTGCTCGATTGGTCGTCCTATCAGGATGCCGGCATGGGAGATGCCTATGCCGATATTCCGAAAACCGGAGGGAACTTCGCGAAAGCGGTGGCTGTCTGTATCAACAGTCGGGCTTGTGAAAGCAATAACCCTAAAATGGTGATGTGTCCCAGTTTTCGCGTGAGTGGGATGCCGGAGCATTCAACCGGGGGCCGTGTGCGTTTGTTGAAAGCGGCGTTGAACGGCGAGTTGGGTGCGGCCGCATTCGACGATCCGGCGCTGGCCGAAGCCATGACGCTTTGCGTCGGCTGCAAGGGTTGTAAACGCGAATGCGAGAACGAAGTCGATATGGCGATGATAAAGCTGGAATATATGGCGCAACGCCAGACTGTGGCCGGCGTTTCGCTGCGTTCGCGCCTGTTTGCCGGGTTGCCGCATATTCTGCATCGTTATCCTTGGGTTAAGGCCTGGATTTCGTTGCGTAACCGCTTGGTCTGGTCGGCAAAGTGGGGTGAGCGCTGGCTGGGCATCAGCGCGGAGCGGCGGCTTCCGGAACCGGCCCGGCTTCCGTTTTCAGCCGCTGAAACAGAGCAAACGGCCGGAATCGGGGCGCAGGAGCGGGAAGTGGTGCTGTTTGTAGATACTTTTACCCGCTATTTCGATCCCGATATCGCAGTCGCCGCTCAAACGGTGCTGGAAGCGGCGGGCTATAGCGTTATCTTCGCCCAGCCCGCGAAAAATGCGAGCGAGCCGGAGCGCCCCTTGTGCTGCGGCCGAACCTGGCTGGCTCAGGGCATGGTCGACGCGGCGCGCGCGGAGGCGGAAAGAGTGCTGGCGGCGTTGCTCCCCCATGCGCGCGCGGGCCGCACGATAGTCGGCCTGGAGCCGTCCTGTTTGCTGAGCCTGCGCGACGAATACCGCTTTTTAGGGTTGGGGGACGACGCGCTCGAAGTGGCGCGGTCGGCGTTATTGTTCGAGGAGTTTATTGGTCGGGAGTCTACCGCCAAAACCTTTAACGCGACATTTAAGCCGTTAGGCGATGCATGCAATTTTACGTTGGTACACGGACATTGTCACCAGAAAGCGGTAGGTGCCATGAAATCGATGCGCAAAGTATTGAAGCTGATTCCCGGTTTCCGTTTCGAACTGATCGAATCTTCCTGTTGCGGCATGGCCGGAAGTTTCGGGTTGGAGGCAGAGCATGCGGAAACCGCACAGGCTATGGCCGAGCAATCGTTGTTGCCGGCGTTACGCGCCGCGCCGGAAGCGCTGGTGGTAGCGAACGGCTTTTCCTGCAGACACCAGATTCGCCTTGGTGTCCGGCGCGAAGGGCTGCATGTCGCGCAACTGTTGCGCGATGCGCTGATTTCTTGAAATTGTCATATTGATCCTGTAAGAATAGGCCATCGGTTTGCTGTCGGCTTCAAGATATGGAGAGATAAGCCTGCTTTTTTGGAAAATAACTATATTTAAGAGGCGTTTGTGATGAGTCCGTCAAACGAAAAGCGGTATTTTGACTTTACTGCGGTTAATTATGAGTCGAAGAACGGTGTTAAGGCATTTGAAGTAGTAGGTTTTAGCGGAGAAGAAGCTATTTCTACATTATACCGCTTCGAGTTGCTGCTGGTTTCCAAGAATGACGATATTAAAGTAAAAGAGGTGGTCGGTCTCGGTGCGACGTTTGTTTTGAGCGACGGTGTGAGCGGAAAAAAACCGGTTAGCTACATAGGGCTGGTGCAGGAATTCGAGCAACTGGAGCAAATAGCGGGTGGGACTTTCTATAAAGCTGTTTTAGTGCCAAAGTTATGGACGCTGGAGACCTTTTATCGCTCCGAGGTTTATTTGCAAAAAACAAGGAAACAAATTTTTGAAACTCTTATGAATAAGAGCGATGAAATTGGGAGCGATGGAGGAATAGGTCCCGGTCTTACTACGAATGATTATGCTGTTGACTTACGCACAAGCGCTCCTGGTGAAGGTGATTCGAAGCTGCCTTTTATCTGCCAATACAAGGAGACGAACCTTGATTTTATAACCAGGTGGGCGCAGCGCCTGGGTATTTATTGGTGGTATGAAACAACCGATACCCCTAAAATGTCGGAGAAAGTAGTATTTAGCGATGTACATACGCGTAATCAATATTTAGGCTGGAGCCTGACATATCAACCGGAGAATATAAGCCAGCCTACTGACGCGAATTATTTGACAAGCCTTATTCTTAAAACCAGGCCGCTGCCTAAAATACTGAGGATTGAAGGCTATAACTATGAAAGTGCCATAAACATAGCAACCAAGAATCCAAGCCCGACTTACGTTGAAAAACAAATCGACGCCCAAGGTATCGGTGATATTTATCATTATATAGGGCATGTGGGAAGTGAAAAAGAAGCCGAGGCCATCGCTGATTTGCGCGCTCAAGCCATTCGCTGTAAAGAGAGGCAATATCGTGGCAATAGCCTGGCTACCGGTCTGCGCTGCGGCTATAAGGTAAAAGTGAAAGGACATAAAAAACTTGAGGGGGATTATCTGTTAACGCATGTTAAGCACTGCGGTTCGCAGCCCATAGCCTGGATTTCAGGGCTGGCGGGGTCGCGCTTATATGAGTTGGCGGAGATGGCATTGCCGCAGTCTGCAATCACCACCAAAGATTTTTTTTATCAGGCCGAGTTTACTGCCATACCACACGAGGTTCAGTTCCGATCTGAAATGAACCATCCATGGCCGAAAATTGCCGGCACAATGAAAGCCTTTATTGACGGCAGTACCTATACTGATGACCAAACCAAAAATGGCGAGTACGCCGAACTGAACAAGGACGGAAAGTACAAGGTGAAAATACCTTATACCTTGAAAAACTACGATCCCTTGCTCGGTTCAGACTGGATACGCCGCGCCAGTATTTACGCCGGGGAAGCCTATGGCATATACTTTCCGCTGCATAAGGGGGTCCAGGTTTTGCTGACATTTATTGACGGTAATCCGGATAGCCCGGTCATATTGCAGGCGGTGCCTAATGCATATCAAAATGCCTTGGTGACCAAGCATAATCAAAACCAGGCTATGATTAAGACTGCCGGTAATAACTTTATCGGCATGGAGGATACCAAGGATAAACAAGGGTTATTGATTCATTCTCCCACTGCAAAAACCATGATTCGGTTTGGGGAGAAGAATGCCTTGTCCTATAAGGACTGGGCGGGAACCAATGAGAAAGAAGAAAAATTGCCGCGGCCATTGCCGGAAACAAAAGTATCCGACGCGAATGGTTTATTCGCGTATACCGAGGATAATATTGCGCTTGATGCTGATAAAAAAATCAATGTCAAAGCGGGAGATACGATATCAATAAAGGCAAAAAATAAAATTTCTATTGAGTCAGAAACCGGCGATGTAAGCATTACCGCCACAGGAAAAGTTAAAACTACCAGTAAGTCTGATACTGTTGAGTTTTGTGGCGGGTCCTGGAGTACGACTACGACAGGGTTCAGCTTTAAGTTTTCAATGGCGCAAACAAACAGCATTTCCCTGGCGATGACAAACTCAGTTACAGCAGGCATTGCAACGAGTGTTTTTGCCGGGGGTAGAGTCGATATTTGGGGCTTGTACAAGCAGGAAATCGGTCTGGGATGGAAAAAAGAACTGATGGCGGGAGCCAAATCCGAGTATGTGGTAGGCAGTAAGGGCGAGAATATAGTCGGAAATAAGAATGAAGTGGTGACCGGTGTTAAATCTTCCACTGTAGGCGTTAAGGTAGATAAGTGCGTAACCGCTAAAGACGAAGTCTTGGGGGTGAGGATGGAGAAAGTGAAGAGCGAATTGACGCAGGTGGAGACAAGACATTCAAAATTTAAACTCGCGCTAGATTCCGGCGATATAACTAAAGAAACATACAACGCACAAGTAACCATTCTCAAAGCCCTAAAACAAGAAATGAAAACTTTAATGAGCGATATTAAATCAGAGGTGAAAAAAGCTTCGGTTTCGGTAGAAAGCGGAAACAAAATTTTCAAGTGATCGCGTTGGTAGTCGAATATATGTTGATCGGCTCGGCGCTGCGATAGGGCGGTATGTTGATCTGCCGGGTCTTTTTGCGTAGACGAGTAATCGATCGTTGTGTCGGGAGTTTTATGATAATAAGAAACCGGTGCGTGCTATTGAGCGCTATGTTGCTGTCGGCCTGCTCTTCGACGCCGCTTGCTCCCGTTGCCGAAAGCGTAATAAAACCCGATAGCGTCAGAATCGTACCCATTGATCGGGCCGGCTGCGACTATCAGGTTGGCTGCGATTATCTGGGCGAGGTGACCGGCGAGCGGGGTAGTTCGTGGGTCTGGTGGACCGGCGACGCCGAACGCGAGGCCGATGCGCGTAATGAGATGAAGGCTGCCGCGGCCAAGCTGGGCGCCGATACGATACAGGTGGTGAGGCCTCGTGCCGGTCAGGCCGCAGGTGCGGAACAAGCCGATGGAATTTACACGGGCATTGCTTACAGGTGTAAAAAAAAATGATCCGGGTGAAGGCGGGTTTTCCGTTTTGAAGTATGATTTCAAGCATAGCAGCGGTACGCTGTGTTGTAATGTGCATCCAGTACAATTCCGCACCGGCGGCTTCGCACTGAGAAGCGGCTGGGCGCGGTTGAGCGTGTGAGATCCGAGTTGACAGGTAGCCATGAAAACCATTAAAGAATTAACGCATGTATTGTTTCTCCGCCCGGTAGGTTTGCGCGGCGGGCTGTTTCTGTCGGTGGCGGTAGGCAGTTTTTTCCATCTGGATGAGCCGGAAAAGATCGGCACCGAAATAGATATGTGGAAACTGGCGGCGGAAACCTTGGGAAAGGATGCATTGGTCGACGCAGCCAGCCCCAAGCCGGTCGGAGAGTTTCTGGCGCACGGTCAATGCTGGGCGGCGGGCGGCGTGCCGATCAGTTCTTCTGAAGTCAGCATCCAGGTCGGTAACGCGAGCAAGAAACTCTATGTCTTTGGCGAGCGGGAATGGCTGCCGGCCGGTGTCGAATCGCCGCTGAGAATTTCCGAACCCAAGCCCTTCGTCAATATGCCGCTTGGTTGGGAGCAGGCCTACGGCGGTGAAGGCTATGCCATGAACGTGCTGGGCAGAGGGTTGAAACCGAAGCCGCCGTTCGATTACTGGCCGCTGCCCAACGTTGAAACCAGCCATTTTATCCGCTCTGCGGAAGACCGGCCTGAGCCGGCCTGCTTCGGCATGCTGGATTTTGTCGACCCGCGCCGTTACCGCAACCTGGGTACTTATGATCAGGCTTGGGTGGAGCAGCGCTGGCCGCATTATCCGGACGATTTCGATCAGAGTTATTTCAACTGCGCTGCCCCTGATCAGCGTTTGACGCAAGGTTTTTTTGCTCCGGGTGATCCGATACGCATACATCACATGCACCCGGCCCAGTCCGAGTTGATCAGCCGCTTGCCTCTGCACCGCCATCGCGCTTTCATTCGCCAACACCAGGGGGATAATCTGATGTTCGTCGAAGCGCCGCTGAGCATCGATACCGTCTGGCTATGGCCGGAGCATGAACGCGGCTTGATGTTGGCGCGCGGTTTATTCCCTATCAGCGATGACGACGGCGACGATGTAGAAATGCTGTTTACCGTAACCGAAGCGTTCAATGCACAGCCCAGGTCGCTGGATGAGTGGCAGGAGGAACTCAACCGGCGCCTGAAGCGTCAGGTCCCATTCGATTTGTCGCCGTTGGTGCCCGATCTTGACGATACGCTGAAATCGGCGGCTGCGGATCTCAAGGCGCTGCCGGACAAATTGCGCAAAATGAAAAGCGATATCGATATCGACGCTCCGGTGACGATGCCCGAGATGACGCCGGAAACGCTGCGCGTGGAAAATTTGGAAACGCAAGCCAAGATCGACGGTCTGCTGGCCGAGCCGGGCTTTGGCGCGGCGGAGCACATAGCCGCGTTGCGTAAATCGATGCAGGCGCGCGAAACGGCTATACAGGCGCTCAAGGATGCCGATGTGCAGAAGGCTAAAATGTTAGCCGAAATGAGCAAGACGGATACACACGGGAGCCCGATGGACGCAGTGCGTGAACAGCTCGAAAAGCTCAGGGAAACCAATCCTGAGATGCACGAAAAAGCGGCTGCTGAACTGGCCGGGCTCGAAGCGAAACTGGGGGCGGCGAACGATCCTCGTCAGATGATGCTGGATAGTGTCGAGAATCCGCTGCCCGGCGGCAATATACCGATGCGCCCGTCCGAATCGCTGGCGAAAACCGAGCGCGATCTGCTTGATCAACGGCAGCAACTGCTGGACAAGCAGGCGGAAGCCCTGTCGAAGCCCGGCGCGGAAGGCAAGCTGGACCGGCTGATGCTGGAGCAGCAGCTTGAGTCGATCGACTCCGGTTTGCAGCAGGTGCGTGACGGTCTGGCGCAGATTATAAAGGCCAATGCGGATAAGGATAGAATACTCGATCAGTTCATCGAAATGACCGAAAAAATGACCAAGGATTTGGAATTCTGACGAAGGAGGGCACGGTGAAAGATCTAGAGAAACTTTTAACTGAAGTAATGAAAGAAAAGCTGGCCGCCGCCCAGGCCGGTCTGGCGCGGAACGCGCCTCCGGGCGCGGAGGCACCCGATCTGTCCGCTGAGTTCGCAAAATCGCTTGAGGCCCGTACAAAAAATCCGGAAATACCGTCTCCGCCGGATATCGACGCCATGCTGCAACGCGTGCCGGAAGAATTCAGGGCCAAAATTCCCGAAGAAAAACTGGCCGGGTTGCGCAAGCTGGCTGCGGACAGTAAACCGCAGATGGAAGCCTTGAGGAAGCAGGCTGAAGAACTGCAGGCGCAGATGCCCGGCGGCGAGCTGGATTTGGGGCAATATCATCCGTTTCTGAAAAAGATGACGCGCGAGAAGGTGGCCGAACTGCATGCGTCGGGCGCATCCATGCAAGGCTGTAATTTTACCGATCTGGATTTGTCGGATATGGATTTGTCGGGCGGTTTGTTCAAGGAAGCGCACTTCGTCCGTACCAACTTGAAGGGTAGCCGTTTGAACGGCGGGCAGTTTGAAAAAGCGCGTTTCGATGCAGTGGACGCCACCGCAGCGGATTTTGGCGGCGCAAACCTGGAAAACAGCTTGTGGCTGCATGAATCGCAAGCGCAGCAGGCGTCTTTTGTCAAGGCGCACGCCAAAAGCATCAAGGTATTGAAATGCCGGTTTGCCAGGACCAATTTCGACGAGGCCGAATTGGAATCCGCGTTTTTTAACGAATCCACGCTGGATGAATCGAGCTTTCGCTCTGCCCGCATGAAAAGCCTGGTGCTGATCAAAACGCAGGCGCAGAAATGCGATTTAACCGGTGCGGCGTGGAGCAAGACTTTTATCAATCAAGGCAGCATTGCCGGTTCCTGTCTGGAAAACAGTCAGGCGCGCCATGCGGTGATCTGGTCGTCTGATGCGCGCTCGCTGAAAGCACGCGGAGCAAGTTTGCACGGATTTATTGCCGGCGGCGAGGAAACCGCGTTTGACGGCAGTTGTTTCGACGAAGCCGATTTGTCGCGCGCCAGCCAGCGCGGAATTTCGTGGCAAGGCGTGTCGGCGCGTAAAGCGGTTTTCGATCGCAGTATTTTGGAAAAAGTCGATCTGAGCGGTTCCGATTGGAACGGCGCGCGCGGTGCGAAAGCGCGTATAACCAAATGCAAGCTGGAAAACGTCAACCTGGGGAATATCAACCTGATGCAAGGCTCTTTACGCAAGTCGCAGATTACAAAAAGCGATCTTTCTTCCGGCTGTTTTTACTCAACCGAGTTTTATCAGGCCAAATTTGTCGAAACCCGGCTGGATGCCGCATTTACCGGGCTTTCCAGTCTTAACGCGCGGCAGCGTCTGGACGCAGCCAAACGCGCAGAACAACAGGAGAACTAACGATGCCAGGACCGTTGACCAGTATTGCCGGAGGTATGAACCTGGGGTTCCCGGATGTGTGTCTGACCATGGTCGGGCCTGCGCCGGCTCCAATACCCTATCCAAATATTTCCATGTGCACGATGTGCGATCCGGCTTCCACCGGCGACAACATGCTGCTGGATTTTATGCCATCGGTGCATTTGATGTCGGAACCCTTGATGAGCCAGGGTGACGATGCCGGTGTTCTGTTGGGCGTAGTTTCTCATTTGATCATGGGGCCGAGTGAGTTCATGACCGGTATTCCGAATGTATTGATCGAAGGGTTCCCTGCGCAAACCTTGTTGAGCGTAACCGGGCAGAATGGACTGGCGGAAAACTGTCCCGGCACCACGCTGACGCCAACCCAGCTGACCGTGATAGGGATGTAACGAAGAGCCCCGCGATGGACGAGATGGAAAAAATCCTGCAGGAACTCGTGCATGAAAAACTGGCGGAAGCACAGGCCGAGTTGAATCTGAATATGCCGGAAGGCCTAGAGCCGCCAGATCTGGCGGCCGAGTACGCCAATTCGCTGCAAGCGCGAAAAGCTGATGGGGTGCCGGTTGATCTGCCGGACATGGACAAGATGCTGCAAGAATTGCCGGAGGATGTCAGGGCGCAAATCCCGGAGGCGGAACTGGCGAAACTGCGTAAAAATATTGCGGAAAGCAAGCTGCAACTGGAAGCGTTGATGCGGGATGCGGCGGCGATGAAAGCGGAAGAACCGCAAGAGGCCGGCCTGGATTTGGGGCAGTACCATCCATTTCTAAAAGAGATGACGCGCGAAAAAGTGGCGGCGATGCATGCGGCGAGCGAGTCCATGGAAGGCTTTAATTTTACCGGTCTGGATTTGTCGGATATGGATTTATCCGGCGGCTTGTTCAACGAGGTGCATTTTGTGCGCACTAATCTGAAAGGTGCGCGTTTGGCAGGCGCTCAGTTGCAGGGTGCGTTGTTCGATGCTGCCGATGTCAGCGCTGCGGATTTTACTGAAGCCAATTTGACCGATAGCTTATGGATGAATCAGACACAAGCGACTCAAGCCTGTTTTGTCAAGGCCGCTGCGGCCAGTATGAATATACTAACATGCTGTTTCAATGAGGCAAATTTCAACGAGGCGCAGCTGCGGTCGTCTATTTTTAATGAATCGGAACTCAATGCCGCCAGTTTTCGATTTGCGGATCTGGCGCATTTGGTATTAATAGAAAGCCAGGCGCAACAGTGCGACTTGACCGGCGCGTTGTGGGATGATGCGTTCCTCAACCGTAGCAACTTCTCCGGCTCCTGTCTCGAAAAGAGTCAGGGCGCTTCCGTGATTTTTTGGGAATCCGATGCCAGCGCGCTCAAAGCGCGCGGAGCGTCGCTGCCTAATTTGATTGCGGGCGACCCTGCGACCATAATCGATAACAGTTGTTTCGACGAAGCCGATTTAACCGGAAGCAGTCTGCGCGATATTTCAGCGCAAGGAATGACTGCCCGCAAGGCTGTTTTCGACAACTCACTGCTGGAAAAAGTAAACCTGAGCGGAGCGGACTGGCAGCAGGCGCGCGGCGTCGGCGCATGGATCAGTAAGTCCCGGGCGGAGCATGCCAATTTCAGTCGCGTCAACCTGATGCAGGGCTCGTTGCGCAAAACGCAGTTCAAAAGCAGCGACCTCTCAGCCGGCTGTTTTTATGCGACCGAATTTTATCAGGCCCAATTTGTTGCGACGCGGCTGGATGCCGCGTTTACAGCCAGTTCCAATCTTACAGAGCGGCAGCGGCGGGAAGCCGCCAAGCCCGTTCATTCCCAGGAGAGTTGACCATGTTTTTATTGAGTTCATCAGGCGGTAAAAATCTGGGTGGGCCGGATGTATGCAGGACGCCTACGCCTGCCGGACCGGTTCCGACGCCCTATCCCAACATATCGAGTTGCACAGCGGCCAATCCCGCATCGACCGGCAGAAAGATGCTGCTCGATATGATACCGTCGGTACATCAGATGACAAGGATTCTAGGCAGCTCCGGCGATGAGCCGGGCGTTTTGTTGGGCATGATGTCGAATATGATCAAAGGACCGACCACCTTCAAGGTGGGCGCGCCGAAAGTACTGATCCAGGGGTTTCCGGCGATGCGCGTGACCAGTGTCACCGCCCAAAATGGTATGGTCGGGAACTGCCCTGGCGTCAGCTTGGTACCAACGCAAAGAAAGGTGTCGGCATTGTAACCAGAGCATTCTGCTGGCTAAAAATTCGATTTAAAGTTTAAATTCGCTGATTCTGAGTAATCGGCGTTCCCAGGGGGTATGTAATGATGACACTGGAAGAAATAAGGGCTATCGCCGATCAAGGCGATTATGTCGAAGACAAGGATCTTGGCGGGATGGATTTATCGAATACGGATTTGGCGGGCGTGATATTTGCACGTTGCAATCTGAGCGGCGCGAATTTTTCGAACTCGCGGGTGATCGGAACTTCATTCAAGGATTGCGAGCTGGCGAACGCCGATTTCTCCGGCTGTAACTTGCACAAGATGATCTGGAGCAATTTCAAAGCCGCAGGCGCGCGCTTCGCCGGAGCCGATATGAGCGAATTTATCGCGACAGGCACCGATGTTTCCGGGGCGGATTTCAGCGGAGCCGATATGCGCCGCAGCGTGTGGACCAAGTGCAAACTCAACGACGCCGATTTCAAGGATGCCCAGGTTAAGCGTGGCGTGTTCACGCTATGCGAAATGAACGGAATTAACTGGCAGGCGTTGAACCTGGAGCATATCGTTGTGACCGAATGCGGACTTGAACGCGCCGAATTATCAAAAGCCAACTTGGAGCGTGCAGTGTTCATGAAATGCGTGATGACCGGGGTTCAACTGCATCAGGCGCGCCTGCATAAGGTTTTGTTGCGCGACTGCAGCTTGCCGGGGCAGAATTTTGCCAATTGCGAGTTTTTTGGCGTGCAGGCGGGCGGCAGCGATTTTTCCAACTGCAATTTCGAAAACGCCAAACTGGGTTTTTCCAGCTTTATGGGCGGTAAATTGAACGCCGCGCGTTTCAATGGCGCAAGCGGCGAGGCTGTGGTATTTATGCAGGCGGATTTGAGCGAAGCCGATTTCAGTGATTGCCGCTTTTCGATCGCATCCTTCGCCGGAGCCGATCTGACCGACACGCGCATGATCGGCATGTCCAGCCCCATGTCCAGTTTCGAAAAAGCCAGGGCGACACGCACCCTGTTCAAAAATGCGGATCTAAGCGACTGCGATCTGGCGCATTTGCAGGTGGAACAAGCTGATTTTAACGGCACCCATTTATTTCGCACCAAACTGCACGGGGTTAAAAACAAAAGCGCCATTACCGATGTAGCGGATGTGGTATCGTGGTCAGGCGATGATGAAGACCGGCTGAAAGCCGAAAATTGGACACTCTGAGAGAAACAATACTCATGAAAAATGCACAGAGAAAAATACAGAATCTGACTACGCCGGCTGAAAGCGCGTTTGAAATGGGCTGGGTCGTTGAGTCCGGATCTACGGATGAGGCAGCGCTGCAGTTGGTGGATCGAGACGGCAATGTTTTTATCGCGCGCAAGGCTTTCAGCTGCGTGATCGAGCCGGTACCCGGCGATCAGGTACTGTGGGGATTTGTCGATGATCTTTCCGGCAGACAGGCATGGATACTGGCGGTTCTGAGCAGGCATACGGCTGATGCGGCGGTGATGAAGTTCGACCGTCCGCTGCAAATGAACAGTCTGGAGAAAATTTCCCTGATTTCGGCAAAAGGAATAGAGTCCTTGACCGACGGTTCGCTGAATTTTGTCGGCAAGGCGCTGAAAGTAATCGCGACGCAGGCCGAAGGACATACCGACGAATCGGTATGGTCGTCGCGGCGCATGGTCAGTAACTTTAAGCAGCTTTCGGTAGTATCCGAAACCTGTACCTCTGTATTTCAGACCTTGATACAGCGCATGGAATCCTATATGCGCCGGGTCGATGGCGTTGAGGACGTACAGGCGGGCAGTCTGCATCAGGCTGTAGACGGAACCGTTACCATCTATTCGAAGGATACGCTATTGACTTCCGAGAATCAGGTTAAAATCAACGCAGAGGTTGTACACCTCTCCTGACCCAGAAGGAACCGTGATGGCTGCCGGAAAGAAAGTTTATTTGACTGCGCTGGATCGCAAAACACCGCTGGCGACCGAGGTCGCCGCCAAATTGCACCAGTATGGTCTGACCGTACTGGGGCGTTACTGGCCCGAGCAGTTCGACGCGCCGCTGTATTGGCTGGATCTCAGGGACGAATTTATCAAGGAACAGGCCGATATCTGGCTGATCCTGCTGGATGAAACCGCGCTGGACTCTCCGAAGTCGATGTATGGCCTGGCGCAAATGGCCTACACCCTGAATGCCCGATTGGAAGGGAAGGTCTCGGTGCTGTTGTTGGCTCCGGCCGGCTTCGATGCGGGCAGACTGCCAACCGTGCTGCAAGCGGCGCCTCTGCTGTCGCTGGATGGCGCGTGGGCGGCCAGGATAGTGGCCACAGCCAGTTTGCCGGTCAAGCCGCAGAGCCGCGAATATATACTCGACTTTTACGGCAACGAAAAACTGGGGCAGTGGTTCGAATTCCAGGTGCCGGAAGGCGCTCTGGACGGGGTGATTTTCGGCGTGGAGGACGGCGGCGACGCCAAAATCAATTTTCAGGCGGTAGGCGCTTCCGGCGCCTTACCGGAAAGATCGACTCTGGAATACCCGGTAGAGGAAATGCACTTGACGCTGGGTGATATCAACTACACGGCCTGGGGTTTGCGCAACAGACTGGAAAAGGGCGATTCCTATTTCGCGCGAGTACAGGGCTGGCCTCGCAGCCTGATCGTGATGCCTTATTCTGATGATGACGAGTCGAATGCATGGCGTATCGCGCTGGCTTGAGATTGGGGAGTTCGGTGCTGAATAACATCCTGTGCTGGCGTTTTTTTCTGTTGTCGATAGGGTACGGCCTGATGCTTTGCGGATGCAGTACGACCGCTGGGCCGAGCCCGCAGGATCAGGCCAAGCTGAGCGCCGATTGGGCGTATCGCGCCGACGGCATCAAGCTGTATGTCGCGTCGTCCGGCGATATGAACAATTGGGACGGCGAGGCGCATACCGTAGCGCTGGCGATAATACAAATGGACGATCCCGCCGAGTTTACGCGTATCAGCACGGACCGGGCCGCGTTATTACAATTGATTAACGAGGGTAAAGCGCCGCTTTGGAGCGTGCAACTGAGCCGCTATGTGATCAATCCCGGCGTAAAAACCGCTTCGGTGACTCTGGCGCGGGCGCAGAAAACCAAGCATTTCGGCATAGTCGCAGGCTATTACGATTTCGATGCGTCCCAGGACGTCAAGTTTTTTTCCATACCGCTCAAGTTGAAGGAAGAGGATAGCGGTTTTGTGGCGCGTCCGGCGCAAGTAAGGGTCGCGATACAGTTCGGCCGCCAGCAGATCGTTTCGTCGACGCTGACCTCTATCGATGAATATCCCGATGTTCCGTTAACGCCGGGGGCCGATACGGAACAGGAAGGCCAGATGCCGGTTGGAGAGATATCCGGAATTTATCCTATCAGGGAATAAATGAGCGTGCTGTATTTTCATTGGGCGTCTAGGGTTAAAATTTGAGCGGCAAAATCGCTGTTTTATTCGAATCCTCTTAACCCGTTATTATAATATCAATGATTTGCACTTCGTCCTTTATCGGGAAAAACGCACAATCGGCGCCTCCCAACAAATTGCGGCATGGTTTCAGGGAAAAATATGGAATTTAAAAAAGCGGTTCACTGGTACGAGGGGCAGTTTCTCGCGCCTCAGCACTTCCAATTGTCCGATCTGTATTTTCAGTCTCTGTTGCATCCGTTACGCTCGGCATTGGCCGCCAATTTCTGGGGAGTCGGCGCGTTGAATATTTCACGCGCGGCGGTAGTCAACCAGCGCGTGGATATAGAGTCGTGCCGGGTAATATTTCAGGACGGCGCTTATGTGGAAGTACCGGGTAACGGCCGCCTCGAATCGCGCAGTTTCGAAGGCGCGTGGGCCGACCCCGAAAAGCCGTTCACCGTATACCTGGGGCTGCGTTTATTTCAGCGCGACGGGAGCAATGCTTTGCTCCCTGATCGTAGCGAAGCGCAAAACGCTCGTTTTCTGAGCGAAGACACCGCCACCGAATACCGCGATTTTTACGGCGACGCCCAAAGCGCCCCCGTACGTCAATTGACTTATCAGGTCCGTTTGTTCTGGGAGCATGAGATCGAGAATCTTGGCGACTGGAATGTTTTCCCCATCGCACGCCTGCTGCGCCAGGGCGAGAGTTTCAAGCTTGATGAAAGCTTCATCGCGCCTGCATACCGTATCGATGCGCTCGAAGCCATAATGCGCATCGTTCGCGATTTACGCGACGATCTTGCCGGCAGGGTGCTGCAGCTGGCGGAATATAAGTTGTCGATGGATACCCAGCGCGTGGAGTCCGACGCGCTGCACCGGGAGTTTCTTTACGCTTTGCAGACATTGAACCGCGCGGTGCCGGCCCTATTTCATTTCGTCGAGCTGGGGCATGCCCATCCTGAAAACATCTACCTGTTCATGAGACAGCTGGTGGGAGAACTCAGTACCTTTTCCGATCGGTGCGGAACTCTGGGCGATTATGAGGGGCAAGCGACGCTTCCGGCTTATGACCATCGCAATATTGCCGCGTGTTTAATCCAGGCGCATCAGATCGCTACGCGATTATTGAACGAAATATCCGTGGGTCCGGAGTTTCTGGTCAAGCTGGAGCCGGGGGATGGTTTTTTGCAAGGCGTATTGCCCGAGCGTATTTTTGTAAATCGCAACCGTTTCTTTCTGGTATTGCGCGCGGATACCGACGCCGTCGATATGCTGGAGCAATTTCACAGCACCGCGAAACTGGCGGCTCTGGAAGAAATGCCGTTGCTGATTTCGCGCGCCTTGCCGGGGTTGGAACTCGATCGTCTGGCGGTTGCGCCGCAGGGCATGCCGAGGCGGCCGAATTCGCATTACTTCCGTATAGAACAGCTAAGCGATGAGTGGGAGAGGGTTGTCAGAAGCGGTCATATTGCATTGTTCTGGCCGGGCATGCCGGAGTCGGTCAGAGCGGAAATTATTGTACTCAGGAAATAGACGGTTATGAGACTGGTCGATTATTTCACGCCGGTAATGGCCCGGGTTGCGGCTTTTATACAGTATCCGGATGCGGGCGTCGATGCTTTTGACGCTGAGATAAGCGTTGCGCTCGATGCCGCGCAGCTCAAGGCGCAAGCGCAGGGCATACCGACGCTCGAATGCAAAAACGCCTTGTTTGCCGTGTGCGCCTGGATAGATGAAACCCTGATGCGGGCGCGTCTGCAAGGGTTCGAATTATGGCCTTCGCGTATGTTTCAACAGCGCTACTTCAATACCACTCGCGCGGGTATTCAGTTTTTCGAGCGGCTGGACAACCTGAGTTCGAGAGACCTGGATTTACGCGAAGTGTTCCTGATCTGCCTGACGCTTGGCTTTCAGGGAAAATACGCGCTGAAGGGCATGGAGGCGGAGCGCGACGCGCTGATTCGCCAACAGGTGAACAACTATATCGAAGTTTCCGGCACCAGCATCGATTTATCCAAAGGGTTGTTGTTTCCTGCTGCGTATATCTCCGATCGCTCGACCCTGTCGAAGCGGAAAGGTTGGCTGTATCGCATCAGAGCAGGGAATGTGCCGCTTTGGGTTTACTGGGTGCCGCTGATTTTTATCATCATCGTGCTGGTTTATCTTGCGTTTTCCTTCTCCCTTGATCAGGCCATCAACAGCCTGAATCATCCCTTTACAGGTTAACACATGAAGAAGGCTCTGTTCTGGGTACTGCGTATCCTGGCCGTTATCGGGCTGTTCATACTCTGCGTCGTGCTGGTGCTGGCTTTGGAATGGCCGTTATGGAGCAGTATCGGTGTTTTCTTGGGGCTGATTTCCATTTTTGTCCTGTGCAAGTTTTTATGGCGGGTGTATTCAGCCTGGCGCTCTCGCAGCAAGGTGGTGCAGCAGGTTGCGGTGTCCGCATCCGCTCCCCAGCTCGTGCGAGTCAGTTTGCGCGACAAATGGCGGCAGGCGATTTACAAGCTGAAGCATTCCAATCTGCGCCTGCGTGGAAATCCGGTCGAAGCCCTGCCCTGGTTCATGCTCATCGGTCGCGCAGGCACCGGCAAAACGACGGCGTTGCTGCATTCGGGGCTGGTTGCGCCGCTGAACGACCTGACCGAAAGCGAGACCGTCGAACGCACGGATAATGCGGACTGGTGGTTTTTCGACGGCGCTGTGGTGATGGACACGGCCGGAAGATATATCGGCGCTGAAGATGTTCCCGCCGATCGAGCCGAGTGGGGCGTACTGCTGGATCAACTGGCGAAATACCGGCGCGTTGGCGGTATTTCCGGTCTGGTTCTGGCCGTGGACGCAGTGCGCCTGATTCAGGGCGATGAGGCCGAATTGACGCGGGAGGGGCACGTGATACGCGGAAGGCTGGAGCAACTGGTTCGTTTGTACGACCACCGCTTTCCTGTTTTCGTGCTGGTGACCAAACTGGATCAGGTTTATGGATTTCACCAATTCGCGGCGCATCTTTCCGATCAGGGGCTCGCGCAAGCCATGGGCGTGTCCGGCCAAATTCATGACGGCGGGGATGAGCCGCAAAGCTTTTTCGATCAGGCCTTCGATCATATACTCGACCGCTTGAGAGATTTGCGTATCGGTCTCTTACGCATGCCGGATCGCGTGTCCGCCGAGACCTTATTGTTTCCGGAAGAATTGAGCCGTCTCAAGCCCGCGTTATTGACCTACGTTAATGCCGCATTCGGAAAAACGGCCTATTACGAACCTTTGCTTTTGCGAGGTCTGTTTTTTTCGAGCGCAATACAGGAAAGCAGTGCGATATCCCACTATCTGGGTGCGCATGTGTCGGTTTCTCAGCCTGCGCAGGACAGCAAAAATCGCGGTATCTTTCTCAGCGATTTCCTTGGCAAGGTATTGCCCGCCTATGCCGGCCAGCGCGAACCTACGTTGTTGCAAAGCAACTGGCGCATCGTTACCCGCAATATGGGGCTGTCAGCGCTCATTGCGGGTGCGATCGGCCTGATTATCGAGCTTTCAGGTTCCTACATCGCCGCGCGTAACCAGATTCAATCCTATGAAGACGCTTTGCCTGAGCGTGTGGCGGTCAGCGGCGATTTATACAAGGATTTACAGTTGGAGGATGATCTGTCCCCGCTGATACAGTTGATAGACGACCGATCGAGCGACTGGCGCTGGAGATTCAATGCATTCGACAGCGCTGTCGATGAAGCGGAAAGCCGTCTGAAAAAACAATTCCTGAACAAGCTTTACGAATCGGTTTCCTACGGTCTGGCCACTGTTATCGTCGAAAAGATAGACGGGCTGATCAAAGACAATTCTACCGCCAAATTAGGCATGCTTACCCAGGATCTGATACGCCGCCTGAATTTGTATGAGGCCAAAATGGATGGCGCAAATTTGAGCGAACTGCGCAAAATGCCGCAGATATCCCCGCTGGTGCTGTCGGACTTGATTAGCGGCGTGACTCCTGAAGAAGGCAGTCGAATGGCGCGAGGGTTTGTCGATATCATGGGCATATCGGACGACCGTAGATTTTTACAGGCGCGCATCGACGTATTGAGGCAGGAATTGAAGCAGGTAGGTCTTTACTCCAGCAATTTACAATGGCTGGTGTCCTGGGCCGATGGAGAACCCGACCTGGTCGATCTTTCGCTTTCGACTTTCTGGTCTACAGCGATCAAGATGAATAAGGATGTCATTGTTTCAGCGCCGTATACATCGCAAGGCAGAGTGGCCATCAACCAGTTTCTCGACGAAATACGGAAGAACTTCGACGACAAGGCGCTTTTTGACCAGCGCCGGGAGGCTTTCAATACCTGGTATCAGGCAGAAAGAATACACGCGTGGGAGGGGTTCGCGCTCAATTTCTATCGCGGACAGGAACTGATACAAGGTCTGCCCGCCTGGAATTTGTTGATGAGCTCGGTAGGTACCGGACAAACGCCGACCAGGCGAGGCGTTACTTATCTATTGAAGGAGCTGTCGGATATTCCGGACGCGCAGGCGCCCAACTGGTTGATGCTGTTGCGCAGGCTGGAAGTGATACGCGAGCAGGCTGACCAGACAGGGTTGCTGTCCGGCGTATCGAATACGGTCAGTGTACTGGATACGGTAGGCAGCAAGGCTGTGCGCGAAACCCTGGAGCACAAAACCAGCGCCGGAGCGGCATTGTTGAAAGGGGAAATAGCAGCCATTGATGTATACGCCAAATATCGCACGGCGGTGACGGCTGTCGCTACGGAAGCATTGACCGGCGAAGGAGCCAGCGCCAAACTGGCAGCTGAATTTCACGGCTTCGGAGTCGATCCAGCCGTCAAAACTTCGGCATTGCATGAAGTTTACGACCGTTTCTCCGCGCTGAAGGAAACCATGCTCGCAACCTCGCCCGATTATTATCCGGCGTGGTCGCTGGCCGGCGGCGTCGCGCATTTGATAACTCATTATATAGAAGAGCAAACCTCGTGCATGTTGCAGCACGAATGGGATAGCAAGGTAATGTGGCCGCTACAGACCTCAACCGACATGCAGGGCATGATGGATCTGGTTTTCGGCCAGCAGGGCACGGTATGGGCGTTTGTAGAGGGGCCGGCCAAGCCTTATCTCATCAGAGGCGCGCAGATTTTCAGACCGATAGAGACTTACAGCTATTCCGTACCCTGGAGCGCGGACTTCATACCATTCCTGAATTCCGCAGTGGGCCGGCAGGTCGAGCATATCGTGACCCGTAAAAGAAACGATGAGCTTGAAAAAGGCCAATCGGAGGTAGAAAAAGCTAAAATGCTGGCGCTCGAGAAAACCAAAGCGACATCGATCAGCGTCGGTATCGAGGGCCAACCGGTCAATGTCGATCCCGATGCCAGGGAGGGTTCGTTTGGTACGGTGCTGACCTTGCAATGCAGCCCGCAGCGGCAGGTGTTGTCGGTGCTCAATACCGACGCCACTGCGCAGTTCACATGGAATCCCACCACTTGCAGGGATGTCGATCTGCAAATCCGCTTCGATGGTTTTACCGTGCAGAAATTCTGGTTCGGAGCCGACGGATTCCCTCAGTTTCTGAAGGATTTCAGAGACGGTCATCATGTATTCCGGGCAAGCGAGTTTCCAGGCCAGGCGGATCGTTTGCGCGCAATAGGCGTAAAAAACATATCAGTGTATTACAAAATCACCGGCAGCAACGAGGTGTTGACCGCCTGGGACATAATGAATACGTCGCCTGTCGCGACTGCGCCGCGCGCAGCAAGCGCGAGCCGGGAGCAAGCTGCCGTGGCGACGCCGTTGACCGAAATACGGTCCGTGGAGCTGAAATTGCCCGGTCTGATAGGGCAATGCTGGGACCCTAAATTCAAACCGTATAAGCCCGAATCGTTATCGAGCTTTTTCGCAGGCATAGAGTCAGGGTTCGATCAGCCGCAAGCCGCGCAGCCGCCAGCGCCAGCCGAGCCAGCGCCGGTGGCAAAGCCCAAGCCCAAGCCCAGGAAAAAGCGCTGGAGGACTTATTATTATTACCGGGAATGAGATCCCGGTGATTACCATGAATCGAACCGTATGTAGCGCTTATATGCCGCGACAGCGATAAAAGTCTATCCAGTATCGCAATTAGCGTATACTTTGATGGCGCATAAGGTTTGGTGCGCGCGTGGCTTTTAATGCCTGTTGGAGGTGGTGTCGCATGGCCCTGATATCTGAGCCAACCCGCTATCCAGCTTTCCAGCAGAGCCGCTCGTCCTTAATCTCGGTCTTTATCGCTGTATTAGCGGCAACATGCCAAAATCCCGCCTTCGGCGGCGTTGTCGAGCCGGAAAATAGAGCAGTCGATCGGCCCCCCGTTGCGCGGGAGGTTTTGCAGACTCGGCCTGACCCGATAGACACAACCTCCTTATTGTCCCTATGGGGAGCAGAAGATTTGCGCGGCCATCCCGGCGAAGAGCGAATCACCTATTTACATAAACCCGATTTTGCTCCGCCCGCTTCGCTCGAAGCAACGCAGCTTCTGCCTCAACTCGACGAGCGGCAAATGGACTCCATTCGCCGCGTCCGTCTACCGTCCGGCAAGAATCTCGTCGCCTTGACCTTCGATTTGTGCGAACAGGCCGACGATATCACCGGCTACGACCGCGGCATTGTCAACTACCTGCGCGACAACCATATTCCGGCCACTTTTTTTGCAGGCGGTAAATGGATGCGCTCGCATCCGCAGCGAGCAATGCAATTGATGGCCGATCCGGGTTTCGAAGTCGGCAACCATGGCTGGACACACGGCAACCTGCGCAGGCTTTCCGGGCAGAGGATGATGGATCAGGTCGTCTGGGCCCAGGCCGAGTACGAGCAGTTGTGGGACGACCTGGCGCTGAAGGCCAAAAACGCCGGTCTGGAAGCACTGATGAACCGTATTCCCCGGCTGCCTGTGACGTTGCGTTTTCCCTACGGAACCTGCAGCGCGGAATCCTTGCGCGCCGTCAATCAACTTGGGTTGGGCGCGATTCAATGGGATGTGGTCAGCGGCGACGCCGATCCGCACATCCCGACGGCGGCGCTCATCCGCGGAGTGATAAACAATGTACGCGCGGGTTCGATCGTCGTGTTTCACGCCAATGGACGCGGCCATGGCACCGCCGCCGCCCTGCCGGGTATCGTCGCCGCGTTGCGCGCCAAAGGCTTTGCGTTTACCACCGTCAGCAAACTGCTGCAGGAAGGCGTGCCTGAGACGGTAAAGGATTGCTTCGAACTGCGGCCTGGTGATAACGCGTACATTGACGCAAAATTCGGCGATGGTACCCAATGACTCAGAGGCGGCAGCACGCTGCCGCATTATCAGCTTGTATGTTGTTGGTGATGATATCTCTTGAGCTGATTGATATCCTATTTGCAGCCACCAACTATCGCGATAAGTTCTTCTTCCAAGGATTTAACCAAATCGGAAAAGCTAGTCATTACACTTTCTCTGACTGAATCCCTTATCGCGATTGCATCTTCGGAAAAATACCTCTTAATAGCTGACACATGATTATCGTCATCGATAACCATCAACTCGAATGTATTCCCGTTGAAGATTGGCATCGGTTTACTTTCTCCGATCTTGAAAGCGCAAGCTTTAAGTGGATAAAGGTCCATAACTTCTATGAGTTTATGGTCGAATGTCAGCAATGCAGGGAAGAAGTAGCGCGCGCCCTTTGACGGCATGAACGCAAGGGACTGCTCTATCTGGCGGACATGCCATATATCCCATGCCATGTTACTTAGCAATTCTAGGATATCACTGCGGCCTTTCTGTATTTTTCCAAAAAACTTTAATTTCTGGCCTCGCTGAAAGTATGCACGAGCAATAGCTGTTTCTCGTCCATTCATTGTTGCAAGCCTGGAATGACTAAAATCCAAAAAGGCCTCCATTTTCCTACCTAAGCCAGCGCTAGGCGACTTGATCTGTATCGCAGCCATCTTAATCAGGCAGGCGTACATATATTGATGTCGAAACAATATTTCTTTCAATAGTGGAGCATTCCCAATGTCCATATACATCCTGGATAATAGCTGCTGCGCTCTATATACCAATTCCTGCTCGGTCAATGTCGACCGCACTTCCCCTTTTTTCTTCAGCCACTCACCGTCCAGATTGCGTAATATCTCATAAGCTTTGAGATTCTCGAAAATTTTATCCACAGTTTCGCCGTTGACAAGCGTGGGTAGATTTTCGGAAAAGTATGGGATGGGATCGATATTTACTTCTGGTCGCGCGATGAACTCAAAAACCGCTTGAAAATCTTTTGGGAGAGGCGCTAACCGCTTTCCTGCCATGTAGGGCCTGAGATAGCTCATTGCATTCGTATCAAGCGAGATGGAATAATCGATAGGGTACGTCGAGTGTCCGGACTCCATCTCTTCGGCTGTCTCGGTATCTAAGACCAGTACTCGTTCCGTGTTAAATAGACTACGAACTGCGGCGCCGGCGGAAAACGTACGGTTTACTGCAAATCCTGGCGTCCCACCCCGGTCAGAGGCGAAGATAAACCTATATCCCGTTAGCAATCGCGCTGCCATGCGATACAATTCAAAGGCCATGGCAGTATTCTATGCGTTGCAGATGCGAGCAGCGATATATTAGACGTTTAGTTTTTGAGTTTTCATCAGTTCTAATATATTTTTGGCAGCGAAATGCGCCACAAAACAAGCGGAGCGCGGCTAGCGCAAAGATGCCAACTGAAGACTCTAATTTAATACACTGCCACTGTTATCTCCGGCATTCAAACGCGGTGATCAGGAGTATCAGGTAAAGTCGGGGTTGATTTAAATGCAGATGAAATACATGAAAGTTACTTTAAACGGAAGCTGCCTGTGCGGCGAGGTTTGCTACGCCGTGACCGGCGAACCGCAGCGCTTTTACCATTGCCATTGCACGCGCTGCCGCAAGTCTTCCGGCGCTGGACATGCGTCAAATTTGATAATAACGGGCGCGCAGCTGATTTTTTCCAGGGGCGAGTCGCTGCTGAAGCGTTACAAGGTAGTCAAAGCCAAACGTTTTGCCAGGCAGTTTTGCAATAACTGCGGGGCTGCCGTGGCGCGCTTTGTTCCCGAGCTCGACGCGGTAGTCGTTCCTGCCGGTTCGCTCGACTGCGAGGCGCCAACTAAACCGCAAGCCAGAATATTCTGGGACTCGCGCGCAGAATGGTCATGCGATGGCGATAAACTACCTCGATATGCAGAATATCCAAGCATAGCGCAAGATCCGGGTCGCTGATGAGCGTTTGAACCTCCATACTCTGCTCGTAGCGGAACAGGTTCCTGTCCGCACGAACGCTCACTATGGGAGGCATCAATTGTGCATCTAAGCTGCGCCGCCGATTCTGTACTTTGGTGCGCCTGTCGTCCTGATCAGCACCCTCAACGAAGATGGCAGCTGCAATCTTTGCGCCGATATCTTCGGTATTCTGGCTGGGGTGGCGCTGTCTGCTCGGGCTGGCGGCAGTCGCCAAAACCATGCAGAACTTGATTCGCACCGGCGAGTGGGTGTTTAACCTTCCGTCCGTAAACGAGGTGGAGGCTGTAAATCGACCGGCGCTTACGACAGGTTCCGACCCCGTTCCGGAGTTTAAGCGGGGCAAGGGCTACCGGCATGAAGCCGACAAATTCGGGGTTGCTGGGCTGACGCCGATGGTTTCGGAAACGGCAGCGCCCGCGCGCGTACGAGAATGTCCTGTGCAACTTGAGGCAAACGTCGCGGCTACGCACCGCGTGGGCGAGAACAATCCGGCGCAACGGGGGATCATTCTCTGTATCGAGACCCGCGTTCAACGTGTGCATGCGGACTCGCCGATTATGATGAGCGGAGAACATGATCGTATTGATCCGGACAAATGGCGACCGCTGACCATGAGCTTTCAGCAATTCTACGGGCTCGGTCCACAGTTTCAGGGTTCGGTGTTGGGAACCATTCCGGAGGCCATGTACCGTAGCCCGGACATGGAATCGGCACGGCATCCCCGGTTGAGCCCTTGATTCAATCGACCGATGGAATAAGCATATGACAGACTATGACCGCATCGCCGACGCCATCGATTTCATCCGCAGCAGAGTCGATAGCCAGCCGACGCTGAAAGAAATTGCGGATCACTTGCATCTGAGCCCTTTTTATTTCCAGCGCCTATTCTGCCGCTGGGCCGGGGTTACTCCCAAAAGATTTCTGCAGGTTCTTACGCTGGAGCGCGCCAAGCAGTTGCTGGCCGAGGCGAAACCTCTGCTCGAGGTTTCCGATTCCCTGGGATTGAGCAGCGGTTCGCGTTTGTATGACCATTTCGTCCATTTGGAGGCAGTTACTCCCGGAGAATACAAAGCGCGAGGCGCAGGTTTGACCATCGGGTATGGTGTGCATGACACTCCTTTCGGAGAGGCCTTCATTGCCGTCACTCCGAAAGGTGTCTGCAACTTTTCGTTTCTGGATGGAGCTGCGGTTGAGTACCGTCTTGCCGATTTGCTGAAGATGTGGCCGTGTGCGGAGGTACTCGAAAGTCAACAACAAACGCTTGCTGTTATCCATGCCATGTTTGGCGGGCAGATTGAGTTGAATCGACAGGTTCCCATCTCCCTGCATGTATCAGGAACGAACTTTCAGGTCAGTGTATGGAAGGCGTTGCTGCAGATAGCGCCAGCCACTGTTACAAGCTATTCTCATGTGGCAACTGCAATCGGCCATCCCAATTCGGCAAGGGCCGTGGGGCAGGCGCTAGGCGCAAACCCTGTCGCGATTTTGATTCCCTGCCACCGGGTAATTCAGCAAAGCGGTAAGCTTGGCGGGTATCACTGGGGCGAAACCCGTAAACAGGCAATCCATGCATGGGAATCGGCAAGGTATGAATAAGCCGATCCATAACGTAGCGTTTGCCGGGTGTCGATTTGGCTCCTTATGCTTGCTGAAAATACAATTATCTAATGCCATCTTTATGGTTATAGGCATTAAAACACGAATATAGTGGCTGCTGCTCATTAAGCGCTTGACCACCTGGCTCGGGAGTTACAAGACCGTTTTCCCCTGGCTGGACTGATCGGCGGCGATAATGAATTCGAGCAAAGTGTCGCAAAAGTGCTAGGTTCTGTCGAAGCCCCGGTCATCGGCCTGGATTTACCGCTGGACATGGACGGTACTGCATTTCAACAGCGAGTTGGGCAGACTTTGAGGCAAATCCGGGTCGGCGAAAAAGTGAGCTACTCGGAAACTGCACAACGTATCGGCGCACCGAAAGAGGAACGGCGGGCAGTAACCGGTGCCTACGTGGCCAAAACTCTGGTCGTGGCGATTCCTTGTCACCGGGGCTGCGTCCGCTCGGTCAACGGTTTGTCCGGTTATTGTTGGGGGGAGCGTAAAGCTGAGCTGTTACGTCGGGAGAGGAAAGCATGAGTTCCAGCGTATTGTCTTGCACGCTGCCGCTGCCTGCAAATTATCGGATGACGGATATTTTGTCTTTTCATGGCCGCGATGCTCTGGCTGTTTCAGAATCAGTAGCGGCTAATCAGATGCGTAAAGGCATCTTATGGCACGGTTCGACGGCCTGTTTGACACTCCGTTTGTTACCCTTGCGCGCTGAAATAGAACTGAGCATCGATCATACGCAAACTTCATTGGAAGTTGACGAATTATCCGCACTGGCAGTTAGAATGCTTGGATTAAATCAGCCCATTGATGTTTTTGAGGAAAGTGTTGGTCAACATCCGCAGCTTGGCGTGCTGATTAACAATCAATCCGGATTGCGGGTACCGGTCGCGCCGACTGCATTTGAAGCCTTGAGTTGGGCGATCACCGGACAGCAAATCAGCGTTGCAGCCGCTATTTCGATACGCCGTAAATTTATTCAACTGGTCGGGTTACAGCATTTCAGCGGCTTATATTGCTACCCGGATGCTCGGCATGTAAGCTGTATGAGCGCCAGCGGCTTGCGCCAGGCCGGGTTTTCAAAAAGTAAGGCGCAAACTTTGCTGACGGTGAGTCAGATGGCGGTGTCCGGCGGATTGGAATTGAATAACACTCAAAAGGAACCGCCGATAGAGCAAATACGTCAACAATTGTTGAAGATTCACGGCATTGGCCCCTGGACCGTCAATTATGCGCTATTACGTGGCTATGGTTGGTTGGACGGTTCACTGCACGGCGATGCCGCAGTCCGTCGTGGGTTGCAGGTTTTATTGAACCACGTTGAGGAGATGGGTGAAAACCAAGTCCGGCAATGGTTGGAAAACTTTGCGCCGTGGCGCGCTTTGGTCGCTGCGCATTTATGGGAACTGGTATCCCGTGGTGGGTAAAGGCATGGATGATCTTATAAAACTTGCAAACAAAATCCGGGCCGTCTATTGACCAGGGGTTGAATAATCAAGCTTACTCCGTCCATTGACCGATTACGGTCGCCACAGCTTTGTCAGTCTTTAGGGAACCGCTGATTAATTGTCCAAACTTGGGTCGAGGGCTATGCAAAGCAGTAATGCGGAGCGGGGCATGATTCCAGGATTTATCCTTCATAATGCAGCATGCAGCGAGTTTGGCTGAGCTGTCGCGTGCTGCAGGCAAGTCGATTTGTAACTAATCACAACTAACCGGATTGGTGCTGGGCTAAGGCTGTCGAGGCGCACGGCAAGCCTTTCATCAATGGGAGCAAAACTGCCGCATCCCCAAGGCAAACAGACTCGCCGCCCTTCTTGTAACGTCATGCCTGGCGATACTGAATAGTTGCAATATATCTAATAAATAGATAAATATAAGCGGATTATTATGCTTTTTTATCAGTTGAATGCGAGGTCTAATAGCTCCACCTTCATTCAAGGAGAATAATCATGACAAATTTGTTACAGATAAACTCAAGTATCTTTTCTTCTGGTGGACACTCCAGCCTATTGGCCAATGAATTCGTTGATAAATGGCGTACCCGGAATCCGAATGCGCAGGTTACCGTGCGCGATCTGGCGAACGATCCATTGCCCCATCTGGATGCCGCGCGGGTTTCAGCATATTTCACTCCTTCCGGCGCCAGAACCCCGGAGCAACAGGTTTACGTCGATGAGTCCGATGCATTGATTACAGAGCTCAAGGAGGCGGACGTCATCGTTATCGGGTTACCCATGTACAATTTTGGCATTCCGTCGACGCTGAAAGCCTACTTTGACCGGATTGCCCGTGCAGGAGAAACCTTTCGTTACACCGAGAACGGTCCGGAAGGGCTGCTGGAAGGCAAGGAAGTCTATATATTTGCAGCGCGGGGCGGTAAATATGCCGGAACTTCCCTGGACACAGAAACGGCCTATATGCGCGACTTTCTCGGGTTTATCGGGATAACCGCAGTTGAGTTTATTTATGCGGAAGGATTGAATATGGGCGATGCCGCTAAAGATCTGGCGGTTGCCGAAGCCCGGAAACGGCTTGCGGAACTGGTTGTCTGATTAACACGTAAAACAACTGAGACCGGCCCAAGCCGGAAAACTTTACCATCATACAAACCCGGAGCTCTAACATGAAACGTATTACCCTGCTGGCATTAGCTGCGACATTTTCAACAGCGGCGCTTGCCGCTCCCGAGGTCTATACGATAGATGCGAATCATACCTTGCCGCGTTTTTCCTACAGTCATTTTGGCTACTCGACACAGCTGAGCCGCTTCGACAAGGTGTCCGGTAAACTCGTGCTTGATCGCCAGGCAAAATCCGGTTCGGTAGATGTAACGATCGATACAACCTCAGTCGATACCGGTTCTTCTCTTTTCAATCAACATATTCAGAGTGCGGACTTTCTTGATACAGCGCAATACCCTGCTGCAACCTTTACCTCGAACAAGCTCAGGTTTGAGGGTGAAAACCTGGTGGAGGTGGATGGCGTCCTGAAGCTCAAGGGAATCAGCAAACCGGTCGTGTTAACGGTAACCTCTTTCAAGTGCATGCCGCACCCGATGCTGAAAAAGGATGCGTGCGGTGCTAACGCTACTACCGTTATCAAGCGTACGGATTTCAATATGGGTAAATATGCGCCCAATGTAGGCGATGATGTCACTGTCACTCTGCCGGTTGAAGCGATTAAGGAATAAGCCCGGCCCGCATTCAAAAATCTGGCGGATAACTCATTGAGGTAAGCCCCCGGCTTTGCCGGGGGATGCACGCCCGTGAGGGCGTGCTGTTTGCAGGGTGCAAGTCCCTGTCGGAGTTTGCCACCGCTGCGTAGCTGAAGGTCATTGCGTCCTCGTGGTGAGCACGGAATTAATACGGGGCCCGCTGTAAGGGGCGGATAAAGCGATGTTGTGGCATACAACGTGACTGAGGGCGGAACGATGGGAAGCTGGTGGAAGCAAGCGGGGATACCTGTCGGCGCTGAGAACGCGGACAGGAGTCAGAGTCCTAATAGTAACGGGCGCGAGGCGTTTGCACCGTGCAAACCTATTACTGTTCATGAAGGGGATGTCCTGTATATTGCCGCAAGCCGTGAAAAACGGAGTGTTGCCGCCTGCTGTTGCTTGAGCCCATCAGCTCTTATCGCCAGCACATCGGCATCGCTCGACCACTGCCGATGAAGTGATGAGTTTGGTTGAAATATGATCTGAATCATTTATATGTTTATGTTTTGTTCGAGTGTCGGCCTAAGCCGCCACCCGATGAAATATCCACAACGCTGAAACATGCGCGCTCACGGCGGCGGCTCAAGGCTGAGAGCGGGGCGGACACTACCACCATGGTTGGTTATCTCAAACAGAAGGTCCAAGCTTCACAAGCCGGATAGTCAAGTGCCTCTCTTAATCGTGCAACAAACTCTCCAGGCTACCTTCACGGTCAAGAGCGGACAAGTCGTCATAACCCCCGACATGAAAATCGCCAATGAAAATCTGCGGAACGGTTCTGCGCCCTGAAATTTTCATCATGGTTTGCAGTTGCGCCGCATCGCTATCCACGCGAATTTTATTTAACTCGGTTACCCCGCGAGAGCGCAGCAATTTTTCCGCCATGACACAATAAGGGCATAATCCGGTCGCATACATGGTGACTGGTTTCATTATTCAGTTTTCCCCGTTATTGCGTTGTCCGGTGCATGGCGCGGCTATCCCGAATTTTTTCAGCATGATTTCCAGAGGGCAGAAGCGGGTAAAACCGCTTTGCAGCAGATTGGCGCCGACGAATGCGGTAAACCACAACCAGTTGCCGTTGACGTATAACGGGCTGGCTGCAGCGCCGAGCAGAAGCGAGATCAGAATAAAACTACCTGCAACGACGCGTATGATGTTTTCTACTTGCATAAGTGTACTCCTGAACTTGTGATGCTCGAATATTAGATTATATTGATATTTAAGTGTCAATCGGGCCGGCCTTATGTAGCCTGCTTTTGCGGGCGGAGTTCGTGATGTGGGGTTGAGTAGGGTAAAATGGCAAGCGACTTTTTTAAAGTATACAGAGGTTTTGTAAAGGTATCATGGCAGGTCATAGCAAATGGGCGAACATTCAGCACCGCAAGGGTGCTCAGGATGCGAAAAGAGGCAAGCTTTTTACCAAACTGATACGCGAGATCACCGTTTCCGCGCGCATGGGCGGAGGTGATGTCGCCAATAATCCGCGTTTGCGCGCAGTGATCGACAAGGCGCTGACCGCGAATATGTCCCGGGATACGATAGATCGCGCCGTCAAAAAGGGCGTCGGAGCTAATGACGGCGACAATTTCGACGAAGTGTGCTACGAAGGCTATGGCCCGGGCGGCGTCGCGGTAATGGTCGATTGTCTGACCGATAATCGCAATCGTACGGTTTCGGAAGTACGGCACGCATTCAGCAAGTCGGGCGGCAACCTTGGTACCGACGGTTCCGTGGCCTATCTTTTCAGCAAGACCGGCGTCATTTCCTTTCCGGCCGGAACCAGCGAAGACGGCATCATGGAATCAGCGCTGGAAGCGGGCGCCGATGACGTGCTGCTGAATGACGACTGCAGCATAGAGGTATTGGCGGCGCCGGAATATTTCGAGGCAGTCAAGGCGGCGCTGGTCCATGCCGGCTTCACGCCCGAATCCGCGGAAATTACCCAGCGCGCCAGCACCTCGAGCTCATTGACGCTGGAGGACGCCGAGAAAATGGTGCGTTTGCTGGAGCGTCTGGAGGATCTGGACGATGTACAGAATGTCTATTCCAACGCCGATATCAGTGAAGACATACTGGAGCAATTGGCCTGAATATGCGCTTTAAAAGCGGCTACGCGTTTTTTTTACGTGGCGAACGGCGGACGGAGCAAGCATAACAATGCGCATAATGGGCATAGATCCCGGCTCGCGTATTACCGGTTATGGCGTCGTCGAGGTGAGCGGAGGCCGGACGGTGATGCTGATCAGCGGTTGCGTTCATGCCGAGGCGGGCAGTTTTCCCGAGCGCCTCAAGCAAATCTATGATGGTATTTATCAAATTGCACTGGCGTTTCAGCCGGACGAAATGGCGATAGAGCAGGTTTTCCTGCATAAAAACGCCGATTCGGCCCTTAAGCTGGGACAAGCGCGCGGCGCCGCGATCTGCGGCGCGCTGGCGGCGAACCTGCCGGTGCATGAATATTCGGCCAGACAGGTGAAACTGGCGCTGGTCGGCAAGGGCAATGCCGATAAACTCCAGGTGCAGCATATGGTAAAAGTATTGTTGGGATCGAGCGAACGTATGGCGATTGACGCCAGCGACGCGCTGGGCGTGGCCTTGTGTCATGCGCATACTTCGCAGACAGAGCAGCGCATACGGAATATGACGCGCGGGGCGCGCCGATGATCGGCTATTTGAACGGCAGTCTGATCGATAAAAAATTGCCGCAGGTGCTGATCGACGTGCATGGTGTCGGATATGAGGTCGATGTTCCGGTTTCGACTTTTTTTAAATTGCCCGATTGCGGGACTTCAGTCATTTTATATACGCACCTGGTGGTGCGAGAGGATGCGCATACGCTGTTCGGTTTTTTGACGGAAACCGAGCGCGTATTTTTTCGCAGCCTGATACGCGTCAGCGGAATAGGAGCGCGCATGGCTTTGGGGATACTGTCCGGCATCGGTGCCGATGATTTTTATTCCAGCGTCGCCAATAATGAAATTCAGCGCCTGGTGAAGCTGCCCGGCATAGGCAAGAAAACCGCCGAACGTTTGATACTGGAAATGCGCGACCGTTTGCCGGACAGCGGTGCGCATGGGGTGTCCTCTGCAGTGCTTTCCGGCGCTTCCGCAACAGGACATGCCGAGATCAGTCCCGTCCGCGAAGCGGTCAGCGCACTGGAGGCGCTTGGTTTTAAACCCCAGGAAGCGGAAAGCCGGGTGCGCGCGGTTGCCGCGGAAGGTAAGAACAGCGAGGAGTTGATCCGGTCGGCGCTGCAGTCGGCGGCGAAAAAATGAGCGATGAACGCCTGATCAGTCCCTTGGGCGGCTCTGAAGAAGAACGCGTCGACAGAGCCATCCGTCCGCGCCGGCTGCAGGATTATATCGGTCAAAAACCGATGCGGGAGCAGATGGATATTTTCATTCAGGCCGCGAAAGCGCGCAGCGAGCCGCTCGATCATGTGTTGATCTTCGGCCCGCCGGGTCTGGGTAAAACCACGCTGGCCAACATCATCGCCAACGAGATGGGCGTGAACATCCGCCAGACTTCCGGCCCGGTGCTGGAAAAGGCGGGGGATCTGGCGGCGATGCTGACCAATCTCGACAGGCACGACGTGCTGTTCATCGACGAGATACACAGGCTCAATCCTGCGATCGAAGAAATACTGTATCCGGCGATGGAAGACTATCAGATCGATATCATGATAGGCGAAGGACCGGCCGCGCGTTCGATCAAGCTCGATTTGCCGCCGTTTACGCTGGTGGGGGCGACCACTCGCGCCGGTCTGCTGACCTCGCCGTTGCGCGACCGTTTCGGCATCGTGCACCGGTTGGAATTTTATACGGTCGAAGAGTTGACGCTGATTGTAAGCCGTTCCGCGCGTTTACTGGAACTGGCGATGACCGAGGAGGGCGCGCGCGAGATAGCGAGCCGTTCGCGAGGAACGCCGCGTATCGCCAACCGCCTGTTGCGCCGGGTGCGCGACTTCTCTCAGGTGATGACCGAAGGGCCTGTCACATGCGAGATTGCATGCCGGGCGCTGGAAATGTTAAGTGTGGACAAGGCGGGGTTCGATTCCCTTGATCGCAAGCTGCTGCTTACCTTGATAGAAAAGTTTGACGGCGGCCCGGTCGGACTGGACAATCTGGCCGCGGCCATCAGCGAAGAGCGCGGAACCATAGAAGATGTGCTGGAACCTTATCTGATTCAGCAGGGTTACCTTATCAGAACGCCGCGCGGACGCGTCGCCACTTCCATTACCTATTTGCATCTGGGTCTCAAGGCGCCGCTCGTAACAGCAGTGCAGGAAAATATCGATTAAAACCATGTTCTTCTGGCCGATACGCATATATTATGAAGACACTGATGCCGGCGGCGTGGTGTATTACGCCAACTATCTGCGTTTTTACGAACGAGCGCGCACCGAATGGTTGCGCGCCGAGGGAATAGAACAGGACGAAATACGCCAAAACGACGGTATTTTATTTGTAGTAAGATCGGCAGAGGTTGAATATCTGCGCCCGGCCTTGTTTAATGACGAGGTAGTGGTGAGCGCGAGCTTAAGCGAAGTCAGGCGCGCCAGTCTGAAATTCAGGCAAGAAATACGTAGAATTAATATGCAAGGCGAATTGCTCAGTTCCGCGCAATTTCGTATTGCCAGTATTACCGCCAAGACCTTGCGTCCCGCCGCGATACCGGATCATTTAATGGAAAGAATCAAAAAAGATGAACTCTGACTTATCGATTATCACGCTCATTCGGGAGGCCAGCCCGGTTGTGCAGTTTGTAATGTTTATACTGATATTGGCGTCCGTCGTTTCCTGGGTATTCATTTTTTCAAAGTTTAGGGAAATACGCCATGCAGAGCATGTCTCCGCCGATTTTGAAGAGCGTTTCTGGTCGGGTATGGACTTATCCGATTTATACCGCCAGCTGGCGCATGAGGAATACGAAAGCGAGGGCATGGAGAATATATTCCTGTCCGGTTTCAAGGAGTTTGCGCGGCTGCGGCAGCAGCCCGGTATTACCCCGGACGCGGTTGTCGAAGCCGCGCAGCGCGGGATGCGCGTTGCGTTGTCTCGAGAGCTTGACCGTCTCGACGAGCGTTTACCTTTTTTGGCGACAGTCGGATCGACCAGTCCCTATATCGGCTTGTTCGGTACGGTTTGGGGTATCATGAATTCCTTCCGCGCGTTGGGCAGCGTCAAACAGGCGACGCTGGCGATGGTCGCCCCCGGTATTTCCGAGGCGCTGATTGCGACCGCGATGGGTCTGTTTGCCGCAATTCCGGCGGTAATGGCCTATAACCGCTATTCGACCAATATCGGACGTCTCGCCAGCCGTTACGAAGCGTTTACAGAAGAGTTTCTTAGCTTGCTCCATCGCCAGGCGCACGCAAAATGAACGTTCATGGCGGGGGAGGGCGAGGAGGACGTCGCAGGGCGCCGATGGCGGAGATCAATGTCGTACCCTACATCGACGTATCGCTGGTGCTGCTGATTATTTTTATGGTTACGACACCGTTGCTGCAAAGCGGCGTTGAGGTGGATTTACCCAAGGCGGAAGCAAAAACCATCGATCCGGCGCAGGATCTGCCGGTGGTTATTTCCATCACCGCGGACGGGCGGATGTTCGTCGATGATGGAAGCCATGACGAATCCGAGGTCGATATGGACGCCATGATAGCCGCGGTGATGTCGGCCTTGCAGGATAAGCCGGGGCGGGCAGTGTTGATACGCGGCGATAAAGCGGTGGATTACGGTCATGTGGTTACGACCATGGCGATGTTGAAGCGCGTCGGCGTGACCAGCGTAGGTTTGATGACCAACCCCGTCGAAGAATGAAGCAAGTATTGTTGCGCGGCATTATAGGAAGTATCTGGCTGTCGCTGATACTGCATTTGCTCGCCTTCATGGTTTTTGCCATACATTTCGACTCGGTGCAGCCCCCTGTGCTGCCGCCGCAACCGGAAGTGATGCATGCGGTGGTTATGGATGAAATCGAATTGCGCGCGCCGGTACAGTCCACGCCTCCCCCTCCGGCCGATGCTGTTCCGGAGATAGAACAGCCGCCTGAGCCCGAGCCGCCTGCGCCTGCTCCGGTTGAAAGCAAGCCGGCAGTTCAGGCGGTAGAGGCTCCGCCCTCCAGGCAGGAAGAAAAAAAAGAAGAGAAAAAACAGGAAGAAGCGGCATTCAGAAAGCAGCGCGAGTTGCGGGAGCAAAAGGAACTGGCCGAAAAAAAACGCGTAGAGGAAGAAAAACATCGCGAAGCGCAGGAAGCGCATGAAAATGAAAAGGCCGAAGAGCAGGCTCGCAAGAAAAAATCCGAGCGCGAGACCAGGGAAAAAGCCGAGACCGCCGCCAAAAAACTGGCCGAGCAGCGTGAAGCTGAAAAGAAAGCGCAGCAAAAGGCGGAACAGCAAAAACTGGAAGACGATCGTATGAAAGCTGCGCTTGCCGCGCGGCAAAAGGCTGAAGCCGAGGCGAAAAAGCGCGCGGAACAGGAAGAAGCGAAGAAAAAGGCGGAGGCCGAAGCCAAACAGGAAGAGGCGAAGAAGAAAGCAGCTGCAGCAGAGGCTCGGCGGCAGGTCGAAGCGGAGACTATAGCAAAACAGAAGGCCGAGCAGGAAAGGAAAAAGCAGGCTGAGCAGGAAGCCAGGAAAAAGGCTGAAGCGGAAGCGAGTCAGGCTGAGGTAATGGCGGCGAAAAAGCGCTCCGAACAGGAAGAAGTCAAGAAAAAGGCCGAAGCAAAACGGGCGGAACTGGCGGAAAAACAAAAAGAGGAGAAGGAAGCCAAAAAGCGCGCGGAACAGGAAGCGCAAAAAAAGGAGGCGGCCGAGGCGCGCAAGCAGGCTGAAGGCGAGCTGAAAAGGAAGGCGGAAGCCGATGCCAAAAAAATGGCGGAGCAGCAACTGAAGAAACAGGCGGAAGCCGAAGCCGCCCAGGCGAAAAAGAAAGCCGAAGAGCAAAAACGCAAGTCGGAAGCCGAGGCCAGTGCGCGTGAGGAAATCGAAGCCGAACGCGTCCAGGCGATTGAGGATGAAAAGGCATTAAAGCTTGCTGCGAAGAAAATCAAGCTGGCGGTAGAGGAAAGATGGCTGAAGCCGCCTTCCGTTCAAGAGGGCTTGTCTTGTACAATTCAGGTTCGAACCTTGCCTGGAGGCGCAGTTGAGTTCGCACGCGTGATCAAAAGCAGCGGCGACGTTGCTTTCGATCGTTCCGCCGAAGCAGCCGTAATGAAGGCATCGCCGTTGCCGGTGCCGGCGGACCCGCATTTGGCCAACAAATTCAGAACTTTTAACTTTATTTACGAGCCATGAAAGTTTACGCGAACAAACAATACAAGCGAGCCGTTATGATCCCTTTCGGGTTCATGCTGTTGCTGTTCGTCCATAATGTATGGGCCGAACTCAATATACATATATCCGAAGGTGTGGAAGCCGCGATTCCTGTGGCGATCGTGCCTTTCGGAGATCAGGAGAGTCTGGAGGGTGAGAGCATCAGCTCCATCATTGCTTCGGACCTGGCGCGTAGCGGGAAGTTTGATCCGTTGTCGGAATCGGCCATGCCGCAGCGCCCTGTGCGTCCCGATCAAGTCGATTTCAATGCCTGGCATGAGCTGCATCAGGAAGATCTGGTCATCGGTCAGGTCAAACAGGTGGGCGGCGGCCAGTACAATGTCCAGTTTTTTCTGTTCGACGCCGTGCGCGGTCAGCAATTGACAACCCAGCTTATACCCTTCACTGCTCGCGATGCGCGCAAGGTGGCGCATCAAATTGCCGATATTATTTATTTGCGGCTTACCGGGGAGCCCGGCGCATTTTCGACGCGCGTTGCTTATGTATCGGTATCGGCCGACAACTCGGGCAATCGTGCGTATCGATTGTTTGTAGCGGATACCGACGGATTAAACCCGGTCAGCGTGATCGCGTCGCGCGAGCCGATCATGTCGCCGGCCTGGTCGCCGGACGGCAGGAAGCTTGCCTATGTTTCGTTCGAAAATAAACGGGCGGCCATTTTTGTTCAAAAGCTGGCAACCGGGGAAAGAGAGAAGATTTCCGAAGCGCCGGGCATCAATGGCGCGCCGGCCTGGTCGCCGGATGGCGGTCAGTTGGCCATGACCTTGTCCAAGGATGGTAATCCCGATGTCTATGTCATGAATCTGGCCGGCAAAACCCTGCGTAAGGTGACGGACAGCGATTCCATCGACACCGAGCCGACCTGGTCGCGCGACGGACGCTCTATCGTGTTCACGTCGGATCGGGGCGGTAAGCCGCAGCTCTACATGGTTTCCGCCGCAGGCGGCGCGGCGCAGCGTTTGACTTATGACGGCGATTATAATGCCAGGGGCGTGTTTTCTCCTGATGGCAAGAGCATTGCGATGGTGCATGGCAACGGCGGTGATTACCGGATAGCGGTGATGGATATGGCGAGCAAGAAGCTGCGCGTGCTGACGCGCGGCCCGGCCGACGAGTCGCCCGGCTTCGCTCCTAACGGCAGTATGGTGCTGTATGCGTCAAGAAGCGCGGGCGGTGGTCAATTGGCGGCGATTTCAATTGACGGCAAAGTGCAGCAAAGCTTACGCATAGGCGGCGGCGAAGTGAAACAGCCGGCATGGTCGCCTTAACTACCAGGTAAGGATAGGGTCGAGAATAACTTCCCCGTTCGTGGTGAGCTTGTCGAACCATGAACGGCCGTTCGACAGGCTCAGGGTGAACGGAGTTGATGGCTGATTCGGGAAGTTATTTTTTACCATATCCTAAAAGCAATAAATAATAGTACCTTTTATTTTTCGCTAGCGGATCAGGTGTATATCATGAAAATCTACAACAAAGCGTCAATTATGCTGTTGAGCGCGGTATTGGCGCTCTCTGGATGCGCCAATGAACAACCCAAAGACGGCGAAGGCGCCGATGGCGCGATAGGCGGTACCGATCTGAGCAAGGGGCCGGAGATCGGCAAGTACGGAGACGGACAGGGAGGCGCATACAGTTCCGGAGGCGGAGGCTACGGTAATTCATCGGGCGTTGATAATGCAGGGGGATTGCTTTCCAAAAACCTGGTCTATTTCAATTACGACAGCAGTGAAGTGTTGCCCGAATATGTTCCTGTCGTGGAAGCGCATGCGGCTGGTGTCGCCTCCAATCCGGGCAAGATTGTAGTGCTTGAGGGGCATGCGGATGCAAGAGGCTCTTCCGAGTATAACGTCGCTTTGGGCGAACAACGCGCCAAGTCGGTAGCAAATATGATGAAGATGCAAGGCGTTTCCGAAAGACAGATCCAGGTCGTCAGTTTCGGTGAAGAGAAACCTTTGGTGTCAGGGAATGATGAAAGCGCATGGTCTCAAAACCGCCGTGTGGAAATTGCTTATCCGGGGCAATGAGAATGAACAAGCTGCTGGCGGGGGTCGCCTGTTTTGTTGCGTTATGGAGTACGGCGGTTTGCAATGCTGCCCCGCCAGGCGCCGGTACGGGATACGGTGAAGCCGGCGCAGCGGATCTGGTCGGAGAGAATACGCTCGACGAACGGGTTGCGCGTCTGGAAAAGCGCTTGTCCAATGAAGCGCTTATGGATGCCATTAAGCGTTCCGAGCAGTTGCAACGCGAAGTGCAACGGCTGCATGGCGATATTGAAGTGTTGACACATGATCTGAATACGCTCAAAAAGCAGCAAACCGATAGGTTTCTGAGTCTGGAGCAGCGACTGCAATCTTCCGAAGCGCAGGCCCCGCCCCCGGCTTCAGCCGAGAATAATGCTTCCGACGCGGCTCCTCCTGTCGAGCGGGATGCAAATCTTCCGCCGGCTCCCATACCTCCTGCGCAGCAACCAGTCGCAAAACCGGCTACTCCGCCCCCTGCGGCCAAAACATCTGCCGTTGATGAAGGGCGGGAAGCAGCCTATCAAAAGGGCTTGGGCTTGCTTCAGCAAGGCAAATATCCTGATTCGATACGCGAGTTTAAAAAGTTCCAGGCGACTTATCCGAGCGGTGAATACGTCGATAACGCGGTTTACTGGACCGGAGAGGCCTATTATGTGCTTCGCGATTTGCCGTCTTCCAAAGAAGCCTTCCGCAAACTGATAAAAGACTATCCGCAAAGCAGCCGACTGCCGGATGCGATGCTCAAGATGGCTTATATCGAATACGACAGCGGTTTATGGAGCAATGCCAAGAATGCGCTAAACGATGTGATCAAGCGTTTTCCCGGCAGCAAGGTCGCCGAAGCTGCGCAAAAGCGTTTGACAAAAATCAAGCAGGAAGGTCACTAGCAGCTCAAGTATAAGCAATCGGCGCGCGCTAACCATTCTCTTTTTATGGAAATGCTACGGATTACCGAAATTTTCTACTCCCTCCAGGGGGAGTCGCGCAGTATCGGCTTTCCAACCGTTTTCATACGCTTGACCGGGTGTCCGCTGCGTTGCAGCTATTGCGACACCGCTTATGCCTTCGCCGGAGGTACGCGAATGAGTTTGGCGGACATAATGGAGCAGGTGAGATCCTATGAGCCGCTCCATGTGTGCGTGACCGGCGGCGAACCCTTGGCGCAAGCAGACTGTCTGGTTCTGTTGAAGCTGTTGGCGGACGAAGGTTATGAAGTGTCGCTGGAAACCAGCGGTGCGCTGAATGTTGCGGAGGTCGATGCGCGCGTAGTCAAGATTCTGGATATCAAAACGCCGGGCTCTGGCGAGGTTGGGGGTAACCTTTATGCCAACATCGAGCATTTGCTGCCGCAGGACCAGATCAAATTCGTGATAACAGGCGAGGAAGATTATCAATGGTCGAAGCATCAGCTGGAGCATTACCGGTTGTCCGCACGCTGCGAAGTTTTGTTTTCTCCCGCGCTGGGCGATACCTCCGATGTTGTCTGGCTTGCCGACAACATACTGCGTGACCGCTTACCGGTGCGATTCCAACTACAATTACACAAAATACTCTGGGGTAACGCCCCCGGCAAATGATGAAAAAGGCAGTCGTTTTACTTTCCGGCGGACTTGATTCCGCCACGGCGCTGGCAATGGCCAAACAGCAGGGGTATTACTGCCATGCGCTGAGTTTTGACTACGGGCAGCGCCATCGCGCCGAACTGACGGCGGCCTCGCGCATCGCCGAACGGATGGGTGTGGTTGCGCATAAAACCATACATATCGGTCTCGATTCAATCGGCGGTTCCGCACTGACCGATAAGCTGATAGACGTACCGGATCATGCTCAGACTGGCATACCGGTTACTTATGTACCTGCGCGCAATACCCTTTTTTTGGCCTTTGCGCTGGGCTGGGCGGAAGTGCTGGAAGCCCGGGATATTTTTATCGGAGTGAATGCGGTTGACTATTCCGGGTATCCCGATTGCCGCTCCGAGTTCATCAAGGCCTTCGAAGTGCTGGCAGGTTTAGCCACCAAGGCCGGTGTGGAAGGTTGCAAGTTCAGCGTGCAAACGCCGCTGATAACCTTAAGCAAAGCCGATATCATTAAAGCCGGGACGCGTCTCGGCGTCGACTATAGCATGACTGTTTCGTGTTATTCCGCCGACGACGAGGGAAAGGCCTGCGGCGTATGCGATTCCTGCCGCTTGCGGCGCGCCGGTTTCGAGGCCGCCAAAATTTCCGACCCTACCGTTTACCGGTAAGCTATTTTCCGGTCTGCACCTTACTTCCAAACCTGCTAGCTACCACATCAAATCATCAGGAACTTCATAACCGGCGTAAGGATCGGTGGTGGCATTTGGCGTGCCGCTAGCTTCCGGTTTGTTCCAGAGCACGACACTGGATGCATGGCGTTCGGCGATTTTTGTGGCGATATCGTTATGAACCACATCGTATATGCCGCCGCAGCGCACTATAGCCATTTGTCCGTTGCTGATTGCCGCACGCATGGAGTCGGGTATATACAGGCGTTTTATCTTGCCTTGATCCGTGAAATTAAACGGGATATCCGATGCATTCTGAATCGGCAGCCGATGCGCGTCCACCAATTGTTTGATCTGGGCCTCAATTGCCCTGGCTTCCGCAGCTTCCTTGCGTTGCTGATTAAGCTGGCGGTCGCGCACGACTTTTTCATTTTGCGCCTGCATCGCCTGTTGCCGTAACGCGCTCTGCTCGTCAGGTTTTTTTTGTTCCTTGCTGATGAGCTTTTCCTGCTGTTTGCTTTTGGCTGCCTGTTTGACTTGTTTGCTGTTTACCAGGCCGGCTTTAAGCAGCTGGTCACGAAGTGCGTTACTCATCTGTTTCCTCCCTTATCCGCGCTGGATTGAACCTGGGCGTAGTTTACCTACAGTTCGATGCTATTGCATAACGAAAAGCATTGCGGCGCGTACACGTATAGTAGTCTAACCGTTCATGGCGCAAGCGTCGCCCCCTATCATGCAAAACGCTCGCGCCATGAACGGTTTCCTTCACCCAGCGCGCTCCGCGCCCCACGGACTGCGTTGCAGCGCAGTCCGGCTGCGGCTGTGCGAAGCATGCTTCGCAAAATCCCTCCTTCGCCCCAGCGGGAGAGGGGGTTAGGTGTTCGCTTCGCGATTTGCTCGATAACCATATGCAAGCACTCGTTCACCATACATGCGTAGAATATGAAACTGTAGAGAGGGTTATCGTTATGTCTGTTTTCCTGGAGATAAAGACCGCATAGCTTGTTTCGCATGGCTGCGTTTGAGGATATGACAATGAAATTTAAACTTGTAGCAAAATGATTCTCTACAATGGTTTTGTTGAGTTTTTCCGCTTGCACAACCAATCTCAATCCTGATCCGATCGACCCTTGGGAGGAGTGGAGCCGCGGAATTCAAGCCGTCAATGATCGTATGGATGAAAATTTTCTGCGGCCAGTGGCCGAAACCTATCGTTGGATAACCCCGGCATTCATCGACGCGGGGGTGGCCAACTTTATGAATAATGTCGAGGATATTCTGGTGGTCGGCAACGATTTGCTACAATTCAAACTGGCGCAGCTCGGTATGGATAGTGGTAGATTCATGATTAATACCACCTTCGGGCTTGCCGGAGCAGTCGATATTGCCACGTACATGGGGTTGGCCCAAACATGCTGAAGATTTCGGCCAGACGCTCGCCAAGCGGGGTATTCCGTCAGGCCCCTATGTTTTGTTCTCCCTCTGTTGGGTCCCAGTACGCCCAGATGCGTAGCAGGACTTGCAGGCGATGTTGCTGCAAACCCGATCAACTGGATATTGACTACGCTGAAAGTACGTCCCTTCGGCTACGCTCAGGACAGGCCCTGAAAGTTCTCTGCGCCCATTCATGGGCGCAGAAGGTCTCGCAGAGTTGCCTCACTTTCTCATCGTCGGCTGGGCTTAAATAGTTACAGGAGAGATTCCCGACGCCAATCGCCCCGGCTGCGTGCGCCTATAGCCGTCCATACAGATCGGCGGGCGCGAATGGTCCAGGCTGGGCAATCAGTTCCCGTGCTAGAGGAACCCGATCCCAGACATTCCACAGCAGCACTCCTTTAACCCGCTCATTCTGAAGATAGTATACGACGCCTTTACGGTAGGGTTCCGACCAGTCCGCTACCGTCTTCATGCGTGCATCCAGCCTGCCGACGGCCTCGTATCCCAGTTCGAACAAGTCGGAGTAGAAAGACGCGTGGTAATGGTATGGCCTGGTTTCTCCGGCCATGTTGCGTCCGGCATGTCTGCCCATGTTGAGCGCGTTATCCTCGTGTTCCAGCCGCAAACGCGCATCGAGCGCGGGGTTGTAGAAGTTCGCAACGTCCCCGGCGGCATGGATATCCGGATGGCCTGCTTGTAAAAATTCGTTCACGATAATGCCGTTTTCCACGGCCAGCCCGGCATGCTCGGCCAGCTTTGTATTCGGTTCAATGCCGAGGCCAGCCACGATGCCGTCCGCAGGAAAATTGTGTTGCGCCGATGTCGCGACATCGGTCAGGCTTAATATCAACTGGCCGTCCTGGCGTTTGACATCGGCGACCGATTGTCCGCTTAATACCTCGACGCCTTTCTCGCGGTAATATTGATTCAGGAATTGGCTAAGGTCGTGTGGGAATACGTTGGCGCCAATTCCTTCCCCCGGAAACGCCATCACCACTTTTTTCCCGTTCATGGCTAGCGCGGCGGCAATTTCCGAGCCGATAAAACCGCCGCCGATTACGGTGAAGCGCTGCTTTTCATTGGACAGCGCGCGCAGCCGCTGATAGTCGTCGAGAGTGCGGAAGTAGATGATATCGTTACCGCCAAAAGGAAGCTGCCGGGGCGTGCCGCCGGTTGCGAGCAGTAACTTGTCGTAGGTGTAGACGGTGCCTAGGTCATCGGTCACCCGCTTGTCCTGAGCTTCCAGGGTTTCGGCTGTGCGCGCAAGGTGCAGGCTGACGTTTCTCTCTTCGGTCTTACACCAGATTTGTTCTATGCGGCTCCCCTTCCACAGTCCTTTTGACAAGGGAGGGCGATTATAAGGCGGGTGCGCGTCTGCGCCTATCAATCCTGCGGAACCTTGCGGATCGACTTCCCGTATACCGCCGATGGCGGCAGCGGCGGTCATTCCAGCGCCGATAATGAGATACTTGTAGTGCGGCATGGCGTCTCTCCTCACTTGCTTGATGAAAGAAAACAGGAGGGCTAACGGTTCCCATCGATAGGTATATTTTGGACCTAAATTGGCAATATACGCTTTGAAAGAATACGCCGCCACTGAATTTACAGTCATTGAATCCGCATAGGATTCACGCTCGAGCAGTGCACGATTACGTGCTACCCTGTCTGAGTTTGATTGCTGAATTGTATCAGTGAATACTATACCTTCAACATACGCCTGATCCGATCGGCGCCGATCTCGGTTTCGATGGCATCCGCCAGGCGATCGATTCCGCGTTCGCGCGCCGCATCAATGTCTATTGCTTGAGTATCCGACAAACCCGACCAGCTCAACAGGCTGTTGCAGGCTTCGGTAGTGTCGAACAGTCCATGCACATAGCTGCCGATAATCTGACCGTCTTCGGAGCACGCGCCGTCAGGTTGACCGTTGCTGAAAATACAGGCAGGGCGAGTCAGGGCCGGGCCGCTGCTGACGCCGGCGTGTATTTCGTATCCGGTAATCGGGGAGCCGTCCCGCGCCAGTGTGCCGGTCAGAATGTTCAGCTGTTTTTGCGCGTCCAGAGTGGTTTCGAAATTGAGCAGGCCCAGACCGGGACAACTGCCGGGCAGGCCTTCAATTCCCAGTGGATCGTGTATATGCATGCCCAGCATCTGTAAGCCCCCGCAAATACCGATCAGCTTGCCGCCGTAGCGCAAATGCCTGAGTATCGCCGATTCCCAGCCTTGCGCGCGCAACCAGGCCAAATCGGCGCGCACGCTTTTACTGCCGGGCAGGATGATCAAGTCGGCGGACGGAATCGATTCGCCCGCTCCGACCTGATGCAAAGCGACTTGCGAGTGAAAGCGCAGCGCATCGAAATCGGTATGGTTGCTGATGCGCGGATATCTGGGAGCTACAACCTGTAACGATTTGCCGCTGTGACCGGCGCGGGCCTGTTCCGCCACAGCATCTTCGGCTTCTAGGTATAAACCATGCAAATAAGGCATAATGCCGACCACCGGTTTTCCTGTTCTTTGTTCCATCCATTCCACGCCGGGACGTAACAACGACAAATCGCCGCGAAAACGGTTGATGACAAAAGCCTTTACCCTGGCTTGTTCGCCAGGGCTAAGCAATTCCAGGGTTCCGACCAGCTGCGCGAATACGCCGCCCCGGTCGATATCGGCGACCAGCCATACCGGGCAGTCCACCGCTTCGGCGAAACCCATGTTGGCGACATCATCGCTGCGCAAATTTATTTCAGCCGGACTTCCGGCTCCTTCCACCAGTACGACATCGTATTGCCGCGCCAGACGTTGGTAGGATTCGAGCACATAATTCATGGCCTGACGCTTGAAATTCTGATAGTTGCGCGCATTCATCTCGCCGATGGCGCGTCCCTGTACGATGACCTGCGTGCCGGTATCCGTGTTTGGTTTCAGCAGGATAGGGTTCATGTCGCTATGCGGCGCAAGACCGCAGGCGCGCGCCTGCACCGCCTGGGCGCGTCCGATTTCGCCGCCGTCGGTGGTAACTGCGCTGTTGAGTGACATGTTCTGCGGTTTGAACGGCGCAACGCGTATGCCTTGGCGCTGCAATATGCGTCCCAGTCCGGTAACCAGGGTGCTTTTTCCAGCATCGGAGGTAGTGCCTTGTATCATCAGGGTAGCGACAGACATAAGCGATTTTGTATTAAACAGGATCGGCCAGGTTAAAATGAAATCTTTGCAGGGGGCGAGTATACGCCGATTATGACGGGGAATGACATGCGGGAGTTGATATTGGGCGGCGCACGATCAGGGAAAAGCGGCTATGCCGAGCAACGCGCGCAGAAGTCCGGTCTGGAGGTTGTGTATATCGCAACCGCCGAAGCCTGCGATCAGGAAATGGGCGCGCGTATTGCTTTGCATCGGCAGCGGCGTCCGGCCGATTGGCTGACGCTGGAAGAACCGTTGGCGCTTGCCGATACCTTGCGCGCTCATGCGCAAGCGGAGCGCTGCATCTTAATCGATTGCCTGACGCTCTGGCTCAGCAATTTGCTGACACTGGGCGAGGACAGATTCAAGTGCGAGCGTGAGGCGTTGCTGCGGACCTTGCCGTCGTTGCCGGGGCAGTTGCTGTTCGTCAGCAATGAAGTCGGACAGGGTATCGTACCGATGAACGCGCTGGCGCGCCGTTTCGTCGATGAAGCGGGCTATCTGCACCAGGATCTGGCTCAACTATGCGAACGCGTGACATGGGTCGTGGCGGGATTGCCTCAAGTGCTGAAAGGATAGCGTTGCATTACCCTAAATAGTGCTTGGACGGAAATTCTACAAGCCTTATCAACCAAAGGTTTCAGACAAAATCCTTGATCGAAGACCTTTGAAAAATGAAGATATGATTTGTTCAATGGCCATGTAAGTAAAGCAGGAAAGATTTTTTGTCCACGAAACTTACGAAAAAAATTATGAGAATTTTCGTGTATTTCGTGGACAGTTTATTTTTTCGTGTTCAAGAAATTTCTGAATCCCTTGATTCATATAGCTTGCAGCGTTTCCGTTCAGACACTAAATATGCAATACCATGCGGATCGGATCTTCCAGCAGCTCCTTGATGGTGTAGAGGAAAGAAACCGCGTCGCGTCCGTCTATCAGGCGATGGTCGTAGGACAGCGCGAGGTAGATCATCGGGCGGATCACGATTTCGCCGTTTTCGACAACGGGTCGTTCCTTGATTGCATGCATGCCGAGTATGGCGCTTTGCGGCGGGTTGATGATTGGTGTCGACAGCATGGAGCCGAAAATACCGCCGTTGGTGATGCTGAAGGTGCCGCCGGCGAGCTCTTCGTAACTCAGGCGGCCTGCGCGCGCCTTGCGTGAAAACTCGACCACGGATTTTTCGATTTCGCCGAAGCTCAGGGTGTCGGCATCGCGCAATACCGGCACTACCAGACCCCGTTCGGTCGATACCGCCAGACCGATGTCGTAGTAGTCGTGATAAACCAGATCGTTGCCGTCTATCGAGGCGTTGACGATGGGGACGCGCTTGAGGGCTTCGACCGTGGCCTTCACGAAAAACGACATGAACCCCAATTTAACGCCGTGTTCCTGCTCGAAACGTGTTTTATACAGGTTGCGCAGTTCGTAAATCCTGTGCAGGCTGACTTCGTTGAAAGTGGTCAGGGTCGCGGTATTTTGCCGAGACGCCAGCATGCGCTCGGCAATGCGTGCACGAAGGCGCGTCATGGGCAGCCGGCGTTCAGCGCGTGGCTGCGCCACGCGCTGAACGGGCGTGCTGGTGTTATCCGTCTGTATATCGTTTTCCGGTTGCGCGGAATCGTTTTGCTTCGCAATAGCCGGATCATGCCTGCCGGCGAGATAGTCCATTACGTCCTGACGCGATAACCGGCCTTCCTTGCCGGAGCCGGGTATCTCGGATGGGTCGAGCCCATGTTCGGTCAATAAGCGGCGTACGGCGGGGCTTACCGGTTGCTTGTACGGGTGGGATGGCGTGGTGACGGCAGCTACGGGCGCGGCGGTTTCCGGCAGCACCGGGGTGTTCTGTATGAGGCTGCTGTTTTGGGTTATGCTTGTTTCCAGTATTCCAAGCAGTTCGCCCCCGGTAACGAGATCTCCTTTATTGCGGAGTATCTGCTTGAGGATGCCGGAAACGGGAGCCGGAATATCCAGGATCACTTTATCCGTTTCCAGTTCGACCAGCGTTTCGCCCTGCGCAACCGCGTCGCCAGGCGCTTTGCGCCAGTCGAGCAGGGTTGCGTCCTGTACCGATTCGGGCAGGTTGGGGACGGGTATTTCTATCTGCATGTTGGTTCCTTTTTCCTAACCGAAAAGCGCGCGCCTCACCAGATCTTTCTGCTCTGCCTGATGCCTGGAGAATTTGCCGACCGAAGGCGCGGCGCAACGTGCGCGGCCCGCATAACGCGGTAATATACCCGACTTCAGTTCATCCAGGAATCGGTTCCTGATATGGTGCCATGCGCCCTGATTTTCCGGTTCTTCCTGACACCAGATGATATCCGCCAGATGCGGAAAGCGTTGCAGCGCCTGCTGCAGTTCTTCCCTGGGGAACGGATAGAGCTGCTCGATGCGCAGTATGGCCGTTTGATGCAAGCCTTCGGTGCGCCGCCGCTCCAATAAGTCGTAATAAACCTTGCCGCTGCACAGTATGACGCGCGTAATCAGCTCCGGGTTCAGCTCGTCGGTTTCGCCGATTACCGTAAGGAAACGGCCTTCGCTCAGCTCATTCAGCCGTGAGGTCGCGTGCTTGTGGCGCAGCAGGCTTTTCGGAGTCAGCACGATCAGCGGTTTCCTGAATGGGCGCAGCAGTTGCCGGCGCAACAGATGAAAGATTTGCGCGGGCGTGGTGGGGACGCATACCTGTATGTTTTGCGATGCGCACAGTTGCAGGTAGCGTTCCAGACGTGCGGAAGAATGTTCCGGTCCCTGACCTTCGTAGCCATGAGGCAGCAGCATGACCAGACTACAGAGCCGCCCCCATTTGGTCTCGCCGGAACTGATGAACTGATCGATGACTACCTGAGCGCCGTTGGCGAAATCGCCGAACTGCGCTTCCCATACCACCAAGGCGTTCGGCTCGGTCGTGCTGTAACCGTATTCGAAACCGAGTACGCCTTCTTCCGACAGCAGGGAGTCGTAAATTTCGAAACGGCCCTGACTGGGAGACAGGTGCTGCAGCGGCAGCCAGGGGTAGCCTTCATTCTGATCGAAAAGGATGGCATGGCGATGGAAAAACGTGCCGCGTCCTACATCCTGTCCGCTGATACGCACCGGATGGCCCTCCATCAGCAGGGTGGCGTAAGCAAGATTTTCGGCGTAGCCCCAGTCCAGCGCCAATTCTCCTGCGGCCATTTTCCTGCGGTTGTTGAGTATGGCAAGTACTCTGGGGTGAACTTCGAAACCCGCCGGCGCGTGCGCCAGCAATGGTAGCGCCTTCGCTAGTTGCCCGACTGATATTCGGCTGCCGCAGGGCTCGCGCCAGTCCTTGCCGAGATACGGGTCCCAGCGGGTTTTAGCGTAACGCGTGGCGTCGTTCAGCGTGACCCGGAATTCGTTTTCACCAAGCTCCAATTGGGTTTGATAGTTCTGACGCAGGCTTTGCAAGTCATTTTCGTCCGTCAGGCCGCCGGTAATCAGTTTTTGCGCATATATTTCCGTAACCGGGGTATGGGTGCGGATAAAGCGGTACATCAGCGGCTGCGTCACTGCCGGTTCATCCGCTTCGTTGTGGCCTTGACGCCGGTAGCCGATCAGGTCGACGACCACATCGCGCTTGAACTTCATGCGGAAATCCAGCGCCAAACGGGCTGCGTAAACCACCGCTTCCGGGTCGTCCGCATTCACATGAAATACCGGCGCCTGTATCATGTTGGCGACATCGGTGCAGTTCAGCGTCGAGCGCGCGTCGAAGGGGTTGCTGGTGGTGAAGCCGATCTGGTTGTTGATGACGATATGCAGCGTGCCGCCGATGGTAAACCCCGGCGTTTCCGCCATGTTCAGCGTTTCCATGACCACGCCTTGGCCGGCAAAGGCGGCATCGCCATGTATCAGTACCGGCATGATGGCGTTTTCGCCGTTTTCGCCAGCGCGGTCCTGGCGCGCACGCACATTGCCGCAGACTACCGGGTCGATGATTTCCAGGTGGGAGGGATTGAATGCCAGCGCCAGATGCATCGCGCCGTAAGGCGTTTCCAGGTCGGAGGAAAATCCCTGATGGTATTTGACGTCGCCGGTTTGCCTGCCGGTTTCATGCAGGCCGCTTTCCTCGAATTCCTGAAACAGCAGCGCCGGCTTTTTCCCCATGATGTTGACCAGCACGTTGAGCCTGCCTCTATGCGCCATGCCGATTATCATTTCGCGCGTGCCGTACTCGCCCGCGTTCATGATCAAGGCGTCCAGCAACGGTATCAGGCTTTCGGCGCCTTCCAGCGAGAAACGTTTTTGCCCGGTATATTTGCGGTGCAGGTATTTTTCGATGCCTTCAGCGGCAACCAGCAGTTTGAGCAGGTTCAGTTTCTGTTCCCTGGCGAGCGGCATTTGCGCACGGGTGCTTTCCAGCCGCTGCAGTATCCAGGTGCGAATTTCGGTGTCGACGATATGGGTATATTCGGAACCGATACTGCCGCAGTAAGTGGCGCGCATATCGGCAATGATGTGGTTCAGGGTGCGTGTTTCCCGGCTGCCGAGTATGTCGGGGTAAAACAGGGTTTCGCCATCCTCCGGCGTCAATCCATGAGTGGCCGGGTCAAGGTAGCGTAACTGTAACGGCGACATGGTGGTAAGCGGATTGTTGTCGGCTACCTGGTGTCCGGCATTTCGATAATAACGGATCAATCGATCCACCGCCGCTTGTTTACGCAGACGGTCTTCCAGGCCTGGCGTTTGCTCGAGAGGCGGAGAAGGCGCCGCTATCTCGGCTTTAACGGGGTCATGCGGCGCAATGGCTGCAAATTTATTGCGCCATGAAATATCTACCGACTCCGGGTTGAGCCGATAGTTTTCGTATAGCTGCTCGATAAAGCCGCTATTGTCTTCGGTGAGGACTCCGCTGTCTTCCAGTTGTTGCAGCAGCAACAGGGCTGTTTCGGGAGATGGATTCATGGATTAACGCCTCCGGGCCGGTTTTTTTCCGGGCTTGCCCGGATTTTCTTGTCCGCGAGTATGCTGGGTGCGGAATGCGATCCCGCCGGCAGGCGTTCTATGTCCTTCGCTGCGCACGCCGGTACCGGCCGGTTGATAGCCGGGTATCAGATGCTGCTTGCCGTTGCCGATCAGATCGGAGCGTCCCATGCGCTTGAGCGCGTCGCGCAGCATCGGCCAGTTTTCCGGGTCGTGATAGCGCAAAAATGCTTTGTGCAGTCTGCGCTGTTTCATGCCGCGCGCAACCGGAACCTCTTCGCTGTCGCGGCGGATGCGGCGCAGCGGATTTTTGCCGCTATGGTACATGGTGGAAGCGATAGCCATCGGCGACGGCAGAAACGCCTGCACCTGATCGGCGCGGAAACCGTTGCGCTTGAGCCACAGCGCCAGCGCCAGCATGTCTTCGTCGGTGGTGCCGGGGTGGGCGGCGATGAAGTATGGAATCAGGTATTGTTCCTTGCCGGCCTGTTTGGAGTAGCTATCGAACAGGGCTTTAAAGCGGTCGTAAGCAGCGATGCCGGGCTTCATCATTTTCGAAAGCGGCCCGCTTTCGGTGTGTTCTGGGGCGATTTTAAGATAGCCGCCGACATGATGGGTAACCAGTTCTCGCACATATTCCGGCGAATGCACGGCAAGATCGTAGCGCACCCCGGAACCGATCAGGATCTTTTTGATTCCCGGCAATGCCCGCGCGCGCCGGTAAAGCCGGATCAATGCGTCGTGGCTGGTGTTCAGGTTCTTGCAGATGCCGGGGTATACGCAGGAAAGCCGACGGCAGGACGCTTCGATTTCGCGGCTTTGACAGGCCAGCCGGTACATGTTCGCGGTAGGGCCTCCCAGATCGGAAATAACGCCGGTGAACGACGGCGCGTGATCGCGTATGCTTTCGATTTCGCGGATGATCGAGTCTTCCGAGCGGTTCTGGATGATGCGCCCTTCGTGTTCGGTGATGGAGCAAAACGAGCAGCCGCCGAAACAGCCGCGCATGATGGTCACTGAATGCTGGATCATTTCGAATGCCGGGATTTTGGCGTTTCCGTAGCTGCGATGCGGAAGGCGGCTGTACGGCAGGTCGTATACCGCGTCCATTTCCGCCGTGCTCAAGGGAAGCGCTGGAGGGTTCAGCCAGACATGGCGCTCGCCGTGTTGCTGTATCAGTGCGCGCGCGTTGCCGGGGTTGGTTTCCTGGTGAAAAACCCGCGAAGCGTGGGCGTACAGCACACGGTCGTCGCGTAGCGCTTCGAACGACGGTAGCCGGACAACCGTGTTATTGTAATCGTTGTGCGCCGCGGCGCGCCTGAATTGAATCGGGGCTTCCTGTCTGGGCGTGTTTTGCGTGCCGCATCCGGGTTGTGTTGTCGTGTCCAGATACGGACTCACCGGTACTTCGGCGTTGCCGGGGGTGTCGATATGCGTCGAGTCGATCACCGCCCAGTCTTCCGGTATGCCTTTACAGATCTGCGCGGTGCCGCGTATGCCGGTCAGTTCGCCAACAGGGGTTCCGGCCGCAAGGCGGTGAGCGATTTCGACAACCTGCCGCTCACCGTTGCCGAAAACCAGCAAGTCGGCCTTGGCGTCGAGCAATATAGAGCGCCGGACTTTGTCCGACCAGTAATCATAATGCGCGATGCGTCTGAGGCTGGCTTCGATGCCGCCGAGGATGACCGGAGCATCGCGGTAGGCCTCGCGGCAGCGTTGCGAATAGACCAGTACGCAACGGTCCGGGCGTTTATCGGCGGCGCCGTTCGGCGTGTAGGCGTCGTTGGAGCGTACGCGCCGGTCCGAGGTATAGCGGTTGACCATGGAGTCCATGTTGCCGCCGGTCACGCCGAAAAACAGCCTCGGCCGTCCCAGTTTTTGAAAGTCGCCGGTGCTGTTCCAGTCGGGCTGCGCGATGATGCCGACGCGGAAACCCTGTGCCTCCAGCAGGCGTCCGATCAGCGCCATGCCGAAACTGGGATGATCGATATAGGCGTCGCCGGTGACCAGTATGATGTCGCAGGCATCCCAGCCCAGCGCATCCATTTCTTCGGGGGAGGCTGGCAGTTCGGGCGCAATGCCAAAGCGCTTTGCCCAATAGGGACGGTAGGAAAAAAGACTAGGGGGTTTTTGCATCTGTACTGGAAAACAGGACTCGTAATTTTTCCCCTGGATCATCGGCGCGCATGAAGGCTTCACCTACCAGAAAGGTGTCGACATGATGATCCCGCATCAATTTGACGTCAGCCGGGTTGAGGATGCCGCTTTCGGTAACGACGATACGATCATCCGGTATGATCGGCAGTAAATCAAGCGTGGTTTGCAGGCTGACTTCAAAAGTGCGCAGGTTGCGGTTGTTGATGCCTATCAATGGTAAGTTAATTTTCAGCGCGCGCTCCAATTCGATGCCGTCATGGACTTCGACCAGAACATCCATGGCCAGTTCCCCGGCCAGAGCGGCCAGATCGGACAGTTGACGGTCGTCCAGCGCTGCTGCGATCAACAATATGCAGTCGGCGGCGATCGCGCGCGCTTCGTAAACCTGATAGGCATCGATCAGAAAGTCCTTGCGTATCACCGGCAGCGCGCAAGCAGCGCGTGCCTGTTGCAGGAAGGCTTCGCTGCCCTGAAAAAAGTCTTTGTCGGTCAGTACGGAAAGGCAGCTTGCGCCTCCTGCTGCATAGCTGCGCGCACAGTCGGCCGGGTGGAAGGGCTCGCGCAATATGCCTTTACTGGGGGATGCTTTCTTGATTTCGGCAATGACCGCGGCATTCCCTGCGGCGATTTGCCTGCGTATCGCTTCGGCGAATCCGCGCGGCGCGTCGGCTTGTTCCGCGCTGGCGCGCAAATCGTTCAAGGTTGTGAGCCGGCTGCGTTCGGCAATTTCTTCGCGTTTGCGCGCGATGATTTTTTTTAGTATGTCGGGCGTTTGCGGCATGGTAATTTTTGCTGGGAAATTCCGATGTAATGACAATGTGAGCGGGTTCAGGTAAAACTGCGGCTCAAAGCAACCAGTTCTTCCAGTTTTTCGCGCCCTTTACCAGATGACAGCACATTTCGCGCCAACTCTATGCCTGCTTCCAGCGAGTCGGCGACATCGGCGGCGTAAATGGCGCCGCCGGCGTTGAGCGCGACGATGTCCCCTGCCGGGCCGGATTCGCCGTCCAGAACCGAGCGCATGATTTGCAGGCTGACGGACGGGCTTTCGGCAACCAGTTTGGTGAGCGGCGCGCGGGTAAAACCGAATTGTTCCGGCGTGATGTCGTAACAGCTGATTTGTCCGTCTTTTAGTTCCGCGACATGGGTAGGCGATGCGATGCTGATTTCGTCGAGCCCATCATCGGCATGAACGACCAGCACATGTTTGCTGCCCAGTTTTTGCAGTACGCGCGCCAGCGGCTCGACCCATTGCCGGTGAAAAACGCCCATCAATTGGTGAGTGGCGCCGGCAGGGTTGCTGAGCGGACCCAGCAGGTTGAATATGCTGCGCACGCCGATTTCACGTCGCGGACCGATGGTGTATTTCATCGCGCCATGATGACGTTGCGCAAACAGAAAGCCGACGCCGATTTCGTTGATGCAGCGCGTAACCTGCTCCGGTCTCAGTTCTATGTTGACGCCCGCCGCCTCCAGGGTATCGGCGCTGCCCGTTGCCGTTTTTCCGGAAGCGGAACGATTGCCGTGCTTGGCGACCTTGCAGCCGGCGGCAGCCGCCACAAATGCCGCCGTTGTCGAAATATTGAAGGTATGGCTGCCGTCGCCGCCTGTGCCGCAGGTGTCGATTACATGAGAACCGTTCACGGATACCTTGGTGGCCATTTCCCGCAACACTTCGGCGGCGGCGGTTACTTCGTCTACGGATTCGCCTTTGGCGCGCAGCGCTATCAGGAAACCGCCGATTTGCGCGGGCGTCGCGCCTCCGCTCATGATGGTGCGCATCAGCCCGCGCATGTCGGTTGGCTGCAGGTTGTGACCGTCCAGCAGGGTTTGTATTGCTGCGGGCATATCCATCATATATTCACCTTCATGCTTTATTGTTATTGTAGACCGCACCTTGCGCTCATCCATGGTCTTCGGCTCCGGCATATAATCCCTGGACCGACGGCTTTGATCAATGTTGCCAGCCGGTCTTGAATGCTTGTTCTTACGGAGGCTGCAGGCGCAAGTCAACCGAAGATCAACGCTCGAGAAAATTGCGCAGCAGCTCATGGCCCTGTTCGGTCATGATCGATTCCGGATGGAATTGCACGCCTTCAATATCCAGGGTTTTGTGCCTGACCCCCATGATTTCCTCTATGCCTCCGCCGGCATTTTCGGTCCAGGCCGTAATTTCCAGGCACTCCGGCAGGCTGTCCCCGGCGATAACCAGAGAATGGTAGCGTGTGGCCTGTAACGGGTTTTTAAGGCCTTTAAAAACACCGCTGTTGCGATGATGCACCATTGAAGTTTTGCCGTGCATGATTCGTCCTGCATGGACAATATGTCCTCCGAAGGCGTGACCGATGCTCTGGTGCCCGAGGCAAACGCCCAGTATCGGATAATGTCCGGCATAGGCATGGATTGTATCGACCGAAATACCCGCTTCGCGCGGCGTACAGGGGCCAGGCGAAATCACGATTTTATCCGGGTTGATGCCGGCAATATCTTCAACGCTGATTTGATCGTTGCGTTTTACTTCCACCTGCGCGCCCAGCTCGGCCAGATACTGCACCAGGTTATAGGTAAACGAATCGTAATTGTCGATCATTAACACATGCCCGCTCATAGGCTGGCCTCCTTTTCCAGACCGGCTTCCACCATGGCGACCGCCCGGAAAATCGCACGCCCTTTATTCATGGTTTCTTCCCATTCGTTTTGCGGTATCGAATCGTGTACGATACCCGCTCCTGCCTGAATATGCAGTAATCCGTTCTTGATGACGGCGGTGCGCAACGCGATCGCGGTATCGAGATTACCTGACCAGCCGATGTAGCCGACCGCGCCGGCGTATACGCCGCGTTTGACCGGTTCCAGTTCTGCAATGATTTCCATGGCTCTGATCTTGGCCGCGCCACTGACCGTGCCGGCGGGAAAAGTCGCTGCCAGTACATCAAACGCGTCGTGATCGGGCGCCAGTTTTGCGGAAACATTGGACACGATGTGCATGACATGCGAATAGCGTTCGACGACCATGCGCTCGGTCAATTTTACGCTGCCGGTCTGCGCGACGCGTCCGGCGTCGTTGCGCCCGAGATCGATCAGCATCAAATGTTCGGCAATTTCCTTCGGATCGGCCAACAGTTCCTGTTCCAGCTGCCGATCCTGCTCCGGCGTTGCGCCGCGCGGACGGGTGCCTGCGATCGGACGTACCGTGACCATGCCGTCTTCGAGACGCGCCAGGATTTCCGGCGAAGAGCCGACAATATGAAAATCGCCCAGGTTCAGGTTGAACATATACGGCGATGGGTTCAAGCAACGCAACGCGCGGTACAAATCCATGGCTGATGCGGTGTAAGGGATGCTCATGCGTTGCGAGAGCACCACCTGCATCACGTCGCCGGCGACAATATACTCCTTGATGCGCCTGACTGCTTGTTCGTAACCTTCACGGGTAAAACCCGATACGAAGTCGGATTCGTTCACTTGATGCGGTGGTCCCGGCGCCGGAAGCGGCGCCGATTTTTCGCGCAAATAGCGTATCAGCCGGTCGAGCCGCTGTTCCGCTTTTGCATAGCCGTCGGCTTCGGATACTTGCGCATGGGTAATGACCAGCAGCCTGCCGGACAGGTTGTCGAAAACCAGTACGTCTTCGGATACCATCAACAGTATATCCGGGTTGCCGATCGGGTCCGGTTTGTCGTTTTTCAGGCGCGGTTCGATATAGCCTATGGTTTCGTAACCGAAATAGCCGACCAGTCCGCCGGTAAAACGCGGCAGTCCTGCAATTTCGGGTACTTTGAACGCGCTTGCATAGTTTTTTATCCATTGCAGCGGATTGTCCGCTACATGGAATTCGACATCGGCGCCGTCGTTTTCCACGGTGATTTCATTGCCGCGAACCCGGATACGCGTGCGGCAAGGCAAGCCGATGATCGAGTAGCGTCCCCACTGCTCTCCGCCATGAACCGATTCGAACAAATAGGAATAGGGCGCATCGGCAAGCTTCAGATAGGCGCTCAATGGCGTATCCAGGTCGGCGAGCACCTGGCGCGCCAGCGGGATACGGTTGTAGCCCTGCCTGGCGTAGTGGGTATATTGTTCCGGGGTCATTTCAGCCTGTTGTTATTGAGAATCTTCATGGAGCAGCCTAGCCAGATCAGTCAGAGATGCGACCAGAAAATCCGCCGACAACTCTTCCGGTTTTTCACAACTGCGATACCCATAGGGTACGCAAGCTATGGCGTAACCGGCAGCGCGTGCGGCTTTCACATCGTTCTCGGAGTCGCCGACCATCAGGCACTCCGCTGGCGTCACTGAAAAGCGCTCGGCAGTTTTCAGCAAGGGCTCGGGGTGCGGTTTCTGTTTCTCGTACTGGTTGCCGCAGCCGATAAAATCAAAATACCGGGCTATGCCCGCACGTTCCAGCAGCGGCATGGTGAAGTCCGCATGCTTGTTGGTCAGACAGGCGGTGATGTAACCATCGGCCCTGATTTGCTGCAAGCCTTTCAATGCGCCTGGATAAAGACGGCTGAGATGGAAAACATGTTCCGTATAGAGCGATTTGAAGCGCGCGAGCGCGCTGTCATAGTCTTCAGGCGTGTTTTCCGGCTGCATTTGCCCGGTCAGCGCGCGTTTGACCAGCATCGGTACGCCATTGCCGATCCAGCCGCGCGCCCTATCGAAACCGGCCGGGGCGCGTCCGGTTTCTTCCAGCATGCGTTCTATAGCCCAAACCAGATCGGGCGCGGTGTCCACCAGCGTTCCATCGAGGTCGAACGCGATCAGTTTGGGGTGATAACTCAGTCGCCCGTCAGGCGCGCGCTTTAGCAAGTTCATCTCTTAGCGCTTTGATAATGCTGTCGTAGCGGTTCGGGTCGCTGTCTTTGCCTGCGCCGAATACCGCCGAGCCGGCGACAAAGGTATCGCAGCCGGCTGCGGCGATTTCGCGGATGTTATCGACTTTGACGCCGCCGTCGATTTCCAGGCGGATGTCGCGTCCGCTGGCGTCGATGCGCTGACGCACTTCGTGTATCTTGTCGATCACGTAAGGAATGAAGGACTGACCGCCGAAACCGGGATTCACCGACATCAACAGGATCATGTCGATTTTGTCCATCGCATAGTCGAGGTAATTAAGCGGCGTGCCGGGGTTGAATACCAGTCCCGACTTGCAGCCGTTATCGCGTATCAGTTGCAGGCTGCGATCGACATGATCGGATGCTTCCGGATGGAAAGTGATATAGCTGGCGCCCGCCTTGGCAAAGTCGGGAATGATGCGGTCGACCGGCTTGATCATCAGATGAACGTCGATCGGCGCGGTGACGCCATGCTTGCGCAACGCCTCGCATACCAGCGGGCCGATGGTCAGGTTCGGGACATAATGATTGTCCATGACGTCGAAGTGTACGACATCTGCCCCGGATTTAAGCGCTTGTTGGACTTCCTCGCCAAGACGGGCGAAATCGGCAGACAATATAGAGGGAGCTATCCAGTTATCTTTCATATCACAGGCTCTGGGTGGGTGAGGTGTTGCTCATGAGTCACGACACGGCTCTGGGCGCGATCAATGACGCAATGAAACCATTGATTTATCGAACTGGGCTATTTTCCCACTTCGCGCAGGCAGCGACAAGCCGAACACGTAGAAGACCCCGTTGCGCCAATAACGGGAGTTTCCACAGAACCTGTGGATAAATCTGTTGATGGGTCTGTTAACTAGACCGCCGTGTGCGGGTTGGGTTGGGTTGGTTAAAATTGATGCATATTCAACTTGTTGAAATTATATACTATTAATGTAAGTTGTTGATACGGTACTGATGTGGTGCGCCGGGGCCGCCGATGTGCATAAAGCCTCAGGAAGTCATTTGCTTATTGCAAAAACAGCGTTTTTATCTCTGATGCTTCAGGCAGTATCAAGCGCCGTGTGTCCAGCAGAATGGCAAAACCCATAAACGCAGCGCCTGCGCTTGTGGGAAAACAAAGACCGGAAGCGGTTGCTCGAATAGTTCTGTTTTCTGATAAACCAGCACGATATCGCCGCGACTGTCCAGATAATGATGACCGTATGCATAAAGTTGATAAAAACCGGTCTGGCTTAGAAGCCGTTCATAATCTTTTCAGTAATAACGCCAGGAAGGCCAGATGGATAAACTGCAAGCCGGTATTGAGCTCGCGCTCGCAGTTTTTCCATAAACGCCGGCATTTTTCCAACCAGGCGAAAGAACGTTCAACCATCCGGCGTTGAGGTATCACCGCAAAGGTATGTAGCTCGTTACGCCTGGCTGCCTGCACGGGTTGCCCCCGGTTTCTCTTTAACCGCCCGGGCAAACGGTTGTCTGCTGTAACCGCCATCCACCAATCCGCTACGCACCTGCTGAAGACTCGAGAAACATCGATCGAAGGCCGCCAGCGCTCCCTGGCGATCGGTTACTTCCGCCGTGCTGACCGCTATCGCATGCGGCAGACCCTGCGTGTCCACGGCACTATGCCGCTTGATGCCGGAAACTTTTTTGCCCGCGCCGTAGCTTTTATGCCGCGCGCTATCCGTGTTCCTGACGCTCTGCGCATCGACGATCAAAAAGCTTGTCGAGGCGTTGCGCCCCTGTTTCATGCGGGCCTCGCCACCCTGATTTTTTAAAGCCCGCTCAGAGCGCTTATGCCTTCCGAATCAGGTTCGCTCCATTTGGCAAAGTATGAATGGACCGTGCGCCATTTCGGAAAGCCGCTGGGCGGCATTCGCCACTGACAGCCGGTCTTCAACAAGTACAATACGGCGCAGCAGGTTTCGTACCGATCGACCGTACGCGGTTTCGTTCGTTTGCGCACGCTTTCCAGGATCGGTTGGATTTGCTCAAAGGCTTCTTTACTGATATCGCCCGGGTATTTTTTCTCATTCTGCTATTTTACGACTTTTCAGCAAAAACCGTGAACAGCTTCTTAGTGCACCCTCAATCCGCAGGGTGTGATCACTCTCCGTTTCAACTAACCGGCCTGAGCGCTTTCATGCTCCTGATTTCGTCGAACAGCCATTGACGGAAAGCAATCAGACTTGGCCGCTGAGCGGTTGCTTCCGTATAAATCAAGTAATAGGTAAAATCCATGGATAGCTCTTGCCGGAATGGGGCAACGAGCCGGCCCGTAGCAATATCGGAGGCTGCCAGTATGGATTGGGTCAGCGCTACGCCAAGTCCGTCTATGGCTGCTTCCAATGCCAGATAAGCGTGATTGAAATGCATGCCGCGGACAGGATCGATTTTTCCTTGCAAGCCTGCGGCTTCCAGCCATATTTCCCAATACGACTGGTGCTCGAACCGATAAATGGGATCGACATGCAGCAACGTATGATGAACCAAATCCGAAGGATTACGCAACGGATGCGTGTCCTCCATCAGTTTCGGGCTGCATAGAGGGAGCACGGTAGCGGGAAAAAGCTTTTCTACCCGGAACCCCGGAAACTGTCCCGAACCGAACCGGATGGCTATGTCGATACTGCCGAGTTCGACATCGACCAGTTCCTTGTCCTGTAAAAGCGTCATGCTTTTGTTATCGACCAGTTTCGTGCTGGCCGTAATTCTGACTTCGATATCCGGATGTTTGGCGACAAAACGATGCAGCCGCGGCATCAGCCATTTGTTGGCGAATGACGGCGTCACGCTGACGGTGAAGATCGGGTCATTGTCGTAAGAGCGCATGTCTTCGACTGCTTCGGCTAGTTGATTAAAACCGGCATGTAGTTTCCCCAGAGCAACCTGACCTACCGGCGTCAATGCCAGCGTGCGGCTGCCGCGATGGAACAGCCGAATATCAAGGTTGTCTTCGAGCGCCTTGATTTGATGGCTGATCGCGGCTGGAGTGACGTGAAGCTCTTCCGCTGCTTTTTTGAAACTCAGATGTCTGGCAGCCGATTCGAAAGCACGCAGCGCGTTTAATGGCGGTAAATGACTGATCATGGCGATTCTCAGATTAGTTTATATAAACAATCGGATTATAATTTATCGTTTGTTTCCTTATTGCGAATTATATATAGTTTAACCGTCGGAAATGAAGTGGCAAGCGTATCAGCATGCCAACTCATCGACTGTTCAGCTAACAGGAGAGATTTATGAAAAACAAGCAACTTTTGTCTGCAGCCCTATTGGCTCTGATTTCAGGATATGGCGTTGCCGGTAGCGCTCAAAATACGTCCGGATCGCGTATTGATGTCTATCCGGAAAGTACCCTTCAACAACAGGTACTAGAGCCCCGCTCTATGAAGGCGGGCGAATTCGCGCGCTTCGAAGCTATAAACGCAAGGCCATACCCTGATGATTACCCATACCCTGGCGACCAGGGAAATCAGTCTGCCAGCCCTCATCAGTCACAGGTGCTCGGGAAGGAAACGAAACAAAAAACCATTCCTTGACGGAACGGCCGATCAGTGAAAAACGGAAAATTATTGCAGCGCGCTGACTTTTGTTGGCGCGTTGTCCGCACTGATATTGCCCTGACAGTTGCTTAACAGCAAGGAAGGAGGAGACATGGTGAACATGAAGGACGAGGTCTTGCTCAAAGTGCTAAGGCCGAGTATTTGACGGCTTTCTCCAGGGAATACAGCAGCTTCTACATTATTGAGTATGCAATGATGACCAATATCGATGGATTGAATCAAATAAACGGAAACCATTTTGATGCTGCCGTCAGCCATGACGCCTTTGATATCGTATGCGTATTTTGCGGCTCCGTTTTCTTTCAGAACGGCTAGGGTATTTTCATTAATAACCGTATGGCTGGAACCGGTGTCGATGAGAAAATCCGTACTGCTCCCGCCTTTGAGATGGACTGGAACGTAAAAGGTGCCTGCATCGCTTTGTCGCATGGCAATATGCTTATCCGCCTCGCCTGCAAAACCGAGTCCAAAAGGCAAAACACAGGCAATCATCAGAATAAGCCGCTTCATAGCTACTACCACCTTTGCAGTTACACGTATATCTACCGGGCTGCATTGCGCACGAACTCAGATAGACCGTGAGTCAAAACGAATGGCCGACAATCGGTCACGATACCTTGGACGTTGCCAGTTATGGTTAATCAACCGGAGATACCCGGCGTCTCCTGTACCATTGGCCTTATTGCGCGGCCCCTGCAACGAGCGATTCTTTTTGGATGCTGAACGATAGCACCAAAAAACACGATAAACAATATATTTACCGGCAGTTCTCGAAAAAACCATGTACCGGGCAGGATATTGATCGCACTGAAGAAACCCTTGACACACCAGAGGCTCTCTATATCCTGTCGCGGCGTATGGCGTATGGCGTATGGCGTATGGCGTATGGCGTATGGCGTATGGCGTATGGCGTATGGCGTATGGCGTATGCTCCAGCAGCAAACGCGGGTCATCGGCAAATCTGCCTTCACAGGTGTAAAACAAATCGGAGGTGAACCGGTAGACGGTCAATCACGGTTATGCAGCTAGGTTCTGTTGACGTATCACCGCAACCAAATGAGAGCTGAGACGAAGTGAAGGAAGGCCATGTAGTTGCGAGCCGTTTTTTCAAAACGCGAAAATATTCGCCGTTAATGTTTGATTTTGTTGAATAAGCATTCAATCAGATGGCGTTCCTTGTAAATAAACCAATCGCACTCGCGCACCTTGCTTCGATTGCAGCGCGGAGGAATGACGGCTTTCATATCCCTTGCTACGATGGCCTGGACCACGCATCGCTGTCATGGCCTTTGTCGCCGACAAACGCACGCGCACCCGCTGGCGTCAGCGCTGGCAAGGTTTCAACCTGTCCGATGTCACTGGCCAGCCTTCCGGTCAGTACGAATTCGAGAGGATTCCCCAAGTCATCCGTGATGGCGTGAATCCTGGCAGTAAAGCCGCCCTTCGATCGTCCCAAGGCTTCGTCCCCGGCATTGCTACCCGCCGCGCCACCGGCGCAGGGATGAGCCCGGTTGATGGCTTAACCCCTTTTCGGAAGGGACAATAAGCAATAAAAGGATCAGACCTTACGCTAAACCGTCGATTCTCGATTTCTGTCAACAAAGCCGCTTATCGGATAATATGCCGCGCCGGTCGTTACTTCGCGTCGTCTGCCCAAACTTTTTGAGTTTCTGCAATTACACTCTCGGGTACTTTACTGCATTCGCGTCTGGCGAAGGCCGATCCTTCGGGGTGTTTCACCTTCACTGCGCCATCTATATGAACCGGATAGCCGGCTGGGATTATTGCTTCTGATACAGATCTGCCAAAGTTCGACGTTAATTTGATAGTGCTGCCGGGTAATCCAGCATTGGACCAGTAGTCAGTCATTGGTCTACGCGGCCATGTACGAAGGGTCTTTCGTATAGCCTGCAATCCAGGCATTAGCAGCCTTTTCATCAGCGAAGTGGATTTGTCCTTCCTCGACGACAGGGCGTGAAATGCCGTCGTACCCTGCTATTGGATTTATTAAGAGCCGTCCTGCTGGGTCGTACATGCCCAGATTTCCATACCATCGCTGTTTCCTGGCGAACATGTTCTCATCCAGCCCGGAGCCGTTCCACTGATACCTCCGCTGAAGCCCGGAACCGGCAACAACCGCCATATGCGAACAATCCGCCGTTGCTTCGAGGCGCGCGCCAGGTTCGAAGACCAATTCGATCTGCGCTTCCTCTGCGCGCAAGCCGGCAGCGGCCAGAAACAGGCTAGCCCAAAAGGCAGTCGGGCGGCGACTGCTTTGTAGAAAATGAGGCCGGAAAATCAATGTTCACCTCAATGAGTCAGGCCCCTTTCCGGTACATATATTGCCAGTGTCTCTGTCACAAAAGACTAGGTGATTAGCACTAATGTTCACAAGCCATTGATTACTGGTGCAGGGCGGAAATTAGTTTGTCCTTATAATTCCAATGGCTTCCATTGGTCGAATCCATACTTTCGTGAATTTCGGTGCTAATCACCAAAGACTATTCCTCCAATAGTTCCAGCAACCACTGTCTGATATCGCCGATTTCATGGGCGCATACCGAATGCTGCATCGCATATTCGTGCCAATCTACATCATAGCCTTGTTCCGTAAGCTTTTTTCTGGCCGCAATCCCAAGGCGATACGGCACCACGGTATCGTCCGTACCGTGCGCAATGAAGACGGGCAGGCGGGTCGGGGAAACCGGCACCGCGTCCGGATCGGAAAGGTAGGAAGACAGCACCATGACGCCGCCCAGCGGTTCTGCGCTGGCAAACGCCGTTTCCAGCGCGATGACGCCGCCCTGGGAGAATCCCGCCAGAATGATGAGGTTGGCGGCGATGCCGCGCGCGCGTTCGCGCGCGACAAACCGGCCGATGGCGTCCACGGACTTTCCGATGCCGACGGGATCGCGCGCGCCGTCGATGTCCATGGCTACGATGTCGTACCAGGCCGGCATGACGTAACCGCCGTTGATCGTTACCGGCTGCCTGGGCGCGTGCGGAAAAATGAAGCGCACCGCGTAATCGGAGGGCAACGCCAGCTGTTTGGCGACCGGCTCGAAATCGTGACCGTCCGCTCCCAGTCCATGCAGCCAGATGACCGAGGCCGTAGCCGGTGTTTTGGGTTCTATTTCTATGCAGGGGAGTAATTTGTCGGTCATGGCGTCAGGATAAGGTTTTACGTTGCGACAACAGCGACCAGATCACCAGTATCGACAGCAGCAGGCTGGTTTCCAGTAGCACGAAGGCCGAGATCTTGAGCCAGGCGAATCCGGGATGAACGAAGCGGATCAGCCAGCTCGACAATTCGTCGGTTACAGCCGACGCAAAGGTGATCAGGGTCAGACCTATCTTGAGCGGCAGGCTGACCGAGGTGAACAATAACAGATGCATCAGGGTAACCACCAGTATGACCATTGAAAAAAGATGGAAGTGACTGACTTTGAGCAGACTCTGGTAGCTTTTCGGTTCGGTAAAGGTTTCCGGCGATCCCAGGCAGCAGGCAACGACGGACTGCGGATTCAGGCTCATCTTGTGAAAATACATCAGACCGTTGCTGATCCAGAACAGAACAATGTAGCCCAGAAACATCGGCACTATCGTATTCAATACGATGCGCCGGTTATGTTCGCCGTTGGCAAAAAAACGCATTACCGCCCCTCCGCCTTGAAGTCGACGCGAAATACCGTTGTGACTCTGCGCGCGGCCCCTATTACCGCGCGCGAGGTCAGGGTAGCGCCGGAATACCGCATCCACGCCCTGGATCAGAAACAATGCGTTCGGCTCCACGTTCGCCAGCGCGTGGGCGAGCGATACTCGGGCGGTTCATGAAACGCGAGTATGATCACGCGCTGCAGTTTCCCGACGGGGCTGAGAGTACCACCAGAACGGTTTCCTGTTGGGTTCTGACGGTATGGGTGTCGATTGCGGCGTAGCCGATAACCGTGCGCCGTTACGGCGCCCTTCAAAAAAGTGAAATAAATGGCTATCCAGCTTCATTTTGACCTGACGCTGGATTTCCGCTTCCTGGGCGTCGTCGATAAATACCGGCAGGGTCTCGATCGCGGCGTCCATACCGAAAGCCGCTTCCATCGCTTCTTCCTTGCTCATCAATACCGCTGCGCCGGCATATCGTTTATCGGGTGAACCGGGGGTTTTGATGGCGCCCTTATTAAATCTGACAATGTTCGAATTCAAGCATTAAGCACTTTACTGCTTCCTTTCTGCTTAACCGGATGAACCAGCAACCAGATCATGGAGTACAGCAAACTGACAGCAAGATGAATGTGATTCGAATTCATGACGGAGAGATGCGGGAGGGCGGCATAGCGCTCATTTAAGCGGCTTCACCCCGCCTTTGCGTCCGAAACCGAACGCAATCCGGTAAACATCCGGCATTTGAATGCGCTGATCCGGCATGGTTTGAATCAAGCCCAGGGCTTCCAGATCGCGCAACACGCCGCGCGCATCGTCTTCCAGATTCTGTGGGGGCAGTTTGACGATGCCCTGTTTTTTTTGCAGTTGCTCTTCCAGCGTGACCAGCGTTTTTTGCTCTTTCCAGATTTGCTTGAAAGCCTCGACCTCGCAAGGCACGGTCAATTTGCCATACAGGGGCGACATCACCAAATCCACCCAGGGGTAATCTTCGCTGGTGATTTCCTGTACCCGGATTTGAGAGGCTTTTTGTACGCCAAGCTGTATGGCCCGATAATCAAGCGCCAGCTCGTAATCGTCGCGCGTTTCTTCGGATGCGGTTTTCAACGCGGAAAAAAAACTTCTCGGGCTGACCTGGTTCAAGCCGTCCTGCAGATGGTTGACCAGCCAGCTGTAAGGCTTGCCGCGCTTGGGACTGCTGCCCATGGCGGAACCGGCCAACTCCTTGAAGGTAAGTTCTTGGTCCGCTTCGTCAGAGCGCAACGCTGACGGCAAAACCCAATACTCGGCCTTTTTCAGCAGTGCTGCGCCGCATGTATCCCTGGCTAAAGCACGAAAATCGCTTCCTCCTCCCTGGGTATTCGCCAGGCACTGGAAGAAAAGCGCATACAAATCGGATCGACGCCAGGCCAGAGAGGCTTTGTGCGCCGACAGTTTGGAAAAATCGGGGAAGCCGATGATGGCGTGATCCTGCAACATATCGGGACGGAGGAAAACCTTGAAGCGAATCCGTTTCGTGGAGCGCGCATCCAGCGCAACCTGCAACAGCGCTTTCGCCAACGGGTTGATGTGTTCCCAGTTTTCTGCAAGCCGGTCCAGCGCGTCGAACAGGATAAGCAATGTTTCCCCGCGTTGGTCGAGCGCTCGATCCGCCTGATCGAGCAACTCGTCGAAATCTTCCGCATGATTCTGTACCCAGTCCGCGCGATCCGACCATCGGCCAAGCTGAGCAAATTCATCGGAGAAACCGGCGTGATGGGCAAGAACGGCGCGCCAGATCGCACGCGGCCGATAGTTTTGCTCGACCAACTGCGCCAATACGTCCGCGCCGGGCGCGTCTTTGGTGGAAAGCCCGGTGCCAAAGCCTCTGACTACCTTGATGCTGGAGTCAAAACGAGCCTCAGGGTACGCCGACTGGATAAAAGCGCGGTGCGTCGATGACGCCAGTTGCGCCCACCAGAAGCTCTTTCCCGCACCGCGTATCCCTTCGACCAGCGTCGACTGCGGATCGAGCGCGCGCGCATGGCTGAGCGGCACATAGGTAAAGCCGGGGAGGCGGTTGGGCTGGCCCCCGGCCTGATCCAATGAATCCGCCGCTTCGCGCACCCCCGCTCTCAATTTGCGTGCATTGACCACTTCAGCCTCCATTCACTCGGGATGTAATCCACGCGATCAATGCACCGAACTTGGCATCAATTTCGGCATAGCTGACGCCGCCATGCTCCGGGCGCACCAGGGGATTGAATTCCTGAAACACCTCGTCCCAATCGACGCGGATTGGAAAATGAGGCGCAGATTCGTCTTCCATGGGCGGGTTGAAGCGGTCTGTCGCTTCTGCGGAAAGAAACGTCTCCCTGCTTTTGGGCGGGGCAATTTCATCGTATAACGTATTCGAAAACAGCTCGTATGACTGTTCCAGAAAGGACTTTGCGCGGGCTTCCCGGTTATGTTTGGGGGCGAGCGCCTGCACAATGGCAAGACGTTCCCGTACCTGGCGGCACACATCGGGGCGATGCTGCCAATGTGCGAATAATTGCTGATAGCCTTGCCAGTTCTGGGCGCTATCGCCAGCAAACAGGAGTGCGATATCCGCCAGACGGGTAATGGAAATAGCCGCGATATCGTGTAAACCCGCTCTGCTGTCTATCAGCACCACATCCGGCTGTTCCTGCGCCTCCAGCAGCGTTAACACCTGTTGCATGCGTGCGGGGAACCGTTCAGCCCCGCCAGCCCTTGGAATATCGGCATAGATGCGCGCCAATTTGGACAGGTAGGCGGTTTCACTCTGCCCCATGGCGGCTGCTATACGAATGGCGCCAGTTGTGGTTTCCGCCAACGGGCTGGACGAAACCAGATTTTGCAGCAAGGCTTCGCCTTGTCCAACGGCGTCTTCAACAAACCAGTCCACTAACCCAAATTCGGCAACACGCGCTATCGGTAACAGCAGGCCGGAAAGACCCGGCGATTCCAGATCGAAGTCAACCAACAGTACGCGTTTTCCCGCTCGCGCCAAGCCGTAAGCCGCCATCGCCAACGCAGTAGAGCGGCCCACGCCGCCTTTCAAACCATAAAACACAATACGCTGAGGATGTTGCGCCTGTGACGGGAGCGGTTTAAGCCAGTCTTGCCCGATAATTTGCCGATCAAGAACGGAAATGACCCAGTCGGGTTGCTGCGCATCGTCGCTATTGAACCCGGCTGGAATCGTGGTTTCGTGCCAGTCCGGGCTGTTGAATATCGCATCGGGGTTGGCGAAGTCATCCCGGAACATGACTTCGCCTTTGGTTGCATAGGCGCCGAAACCGGCAAGAGCGGATTCAAGACGCCGGCGTGCGTCGTCAGGGTACTCTTGCAGAGTACAGTTCACTGCAAAACGTATGCGACCATAAATATCGCGCACCAAACGTACCGGCCATTGGGAGGGCAACCCCGATTCCAGCGCGATTCGCGCGGCCTGTTGCAACGCTTCGTTGAATCGAAGTACGTTCATAAGAATATTCCGTCCGCTTCTACTTGATCCAGCATTTGAATGACTTCCCTGGCGGCTTGCTCCCACTCCGGTAAGTTGGCAAGCGGTATGGCGGTTTCCCGGTAGTAGCGATGCTCGACGCTCCAACTCGACAATTTATCCAGGCCTGGAAGCTGGGCAAAATAGCGGCGAGCGAGAACGCCGTCCGGGATCAGCTCCCCGAACGCACTGATGTGATTGCTCAGAGTGGGCATATGTCGGCGAAACTTATGCTTGCCGGGTATTCCGCCATCGCTATCCGTTGGCACGCCAGAAGCAACCAGCACCGCCTTGATGCCGCATTCGACGCAGAACCCGAACAATTGCCCGCTGTTTGCTTTGGCTTCGGACTGTAACAGGATGTAGGCATCATTCAAATGTCTTCGCGCTGAGGCGATGTAGTCTACTGCTGTAGTCATTATGCGTTACGCGTTAACCGGAGGCATAAGATAATAGCGTTGATAGTTCAGAATATTGGCTATCATACATTGGCCTGATAGCATCGGATCAGGCCAATGAGCGGTCTTTTGGAATCGGATGCGGGCAAAGCCCGCTTGTATCCAGCGCGTCCAACCGTCTCAGGCGGCTATGCCGCTATGCCGCAACAGCGCGTCGATTTCCGGCTCGCGCCCGCGAAAGTCCTTGAACAGTTCCATGGCCTTGCGGCTGCCGCCGCGTTCGAGGATTTTTTCCATGAATTCGCGCCCGGTTTCCGGGTCGAACACGCCGCGCTCTTCGAATAGCGAAAACGCGTCGCTGGATAGCACTTCGGCCCATTTGTAGCTGTAATAACCGGCGGCATAGCCCCCGGAGAAGATATGGGAGAAGCTGTGCGGAAAGCGGTTGAAGGCAGGCGGGCGCAATACTGCCGTTTGCTCGCGCACTTCGGCAAGGATGTCGTATATCCTGCCGCCAAGCGCCGGGTCGTATTGCTGATGTATCCTGAGGTCGAACAGGCTGAACTCGATCTGTCTGGCCATCTGCATGCCGGACTGGAAATTGCGCGCCGCGATCATTTTCTGGAACAGGCTGTCCGGCAGGCTTTCGCCGGTCTGGTAATGTCCGGAAATCAGGGCCAGCGCTTCGCGTTCCCAGCAAAAATTTTCCATGAACTGGCTGGGTAGCTCTACCGCATCCCATTCCACGCCGCGTATGCCGGAGACGCCGAGATAGTCCACGCGCGTCAGCATGTGGTGCAAGCCATGGCCGAATTCGTGGAACAGCGTCAACACTTCTTCATGGCGCAACAAGGCGGGGTCGGAACCGGCGGGAGGGGTGAAATTGCACACCAGATAAGCGACGGGGGGCTGTACGTATCCATCCAGCTTGCGCCGCACCAGGCAGTCGTCCATCCAGGCGCCGCCGCGCTTTTTGGCTCGCGCGTATAAATCGAGGTAAAACGCGCCGCGTAATTTTCCAGCGGCATCCAGAATTTCATAAAACCGCACATCCGGGTGCCAGACATCGACGTCTTCGCGCGGCTTGATTTCCAGACCGTACAAGCGCCGCACTACATCGAACATACCCGGCACTACGCGGGTCACCGGAAAATAAGGTTTGAGCTCTTCATCCGACAGCGAGAACGCATGCAACTGCAACTTTTCCGAGTAATAACCGATATCCCAGGATTCCAGCGTCGCTACACCGTGCTGTTCGGAGGCAAAATTACGCAAGTCGTCCAGATCGCGCCGCGCAACCGGCAACGAGCGGCGAGACAAATCCAGCAAAAAATCGACTACATCCTGCGGCGTATCCGCCATTTTCGTCGCCAGAGACAGCGCCGCGTAGTTGTCGTAACCGAGCAGTTGCGCTTCTTCATGGCGCAGCGCAAGTATCCGTTCCATGATTGGGCTGTTGTCCCATTGCCCCGCGTTAGGGCCTTGATCGGAAGCGCGCGTGGCGTAAGCCGTGTAAAATTCGCGGCGCAGTTCGCGGTCGTCCGCATAGGTCATCACCGCATAATACGAAGGAAACTCCAGGGTAAACATCCAGCCGGACAGTTGCCGCTGTTCCGCTTCCTGCCGCGCGAGCGTGCGCGCGGTCTCGGGTATGCCGCTCAGCAGCGCTTCGTCTTCGATATGTTTCGTCCAGCCCTGGGTTGCGTCCAGCACGTTATCCTGAAACTGACTGCAAAGACGCGAAAGCTCCTGGGCGATTTCCTTGTAGCGCGCTTTTTTATCGGCAGGCAGCGCAATACCTGATAACTGGAAATCTCGCAATGCATGCGAAATTACCTGTTTTTGCGCTTCGTCCAGATCGGCGAACCCGGCGCTATCGGCCAGTTCGCGATAGGCTTGAAACAGCTTTTCATTCTGTCCCAGCTCGGTTCCGTATTCGCTCAACTTGGGCAGGCAGGTATTGTAGGCTTCGCGCAGGGCATCGTTATTGACTACCGCATTCAAATGCCCGACCGGCGACCAGAATTTGTTGATGCGGTCATCCAGTTCGTCCAGCGGTTCGATCAGGGTTTTCCAGCTCCATTCTTGAGCGCTCGCCAGTAAAGCTTCTATCCCGGCGCGGTTATCGCTCAACAGAAGCTCCAGTTCTGACACTACATTGTCGGGTTTGAGCGAGGAGAATTTTGGAAGATCGTTCAGATTAATGCGAGTGGTCACGTTATGGCCTTTATTTATCATGATTGAGCTGGGCGCGAAGCGGCGGCTGAGTGGATGCGCGCGTCGCGGATTTAAGATTTACAACTATCAGCCACCCTTACGCTGCCGACTGACTGACACAGTATTGCGCGGCTAGACGCTTTGTGGCTCAACCAGGATGTGCATCTATCCATTCCTTCAGCGCTGCATCCATCCTTACCTGCCAGCCTACACCCGTTGCCCGGAAATAATCCAGCACTTCCGGGCTATACCGTACAGATACCAACACCTTGCGTGTATCGACTTTTGGCCGTCCACGCTTTAACTTTTTCCGATCTGCCGCTTTGCCTGCTTCCGGCGAGACTGCATTCCCAGCCATGTACCATGTGGCCTTATCGAAAAACTCATCGGCCAATTCAGGGGGTTCGTCGTATTCTTCCCCTGTGATGACATGGGCGGCAACTTTCGCCAAGTTGCTTCTCAAAACGCGCTTGTTCTCGTTCATTTGCTTTCCTCATAGATTATGATCTGGCGAAAATCGCCGCGTTGCGTCCACGCTGCAATCATCATTCAACCGCGCAAATGTCCGACCGTGATGATACGTGTTTCGCCGTAGTCCCGCCGCGTATCTTCAAAATGGAGCGTAGCACCTTCAAAAACTTCAGCAGCATCGGCAAAGTGGATACCGCGTTCGTTCACTGTTTTTCGCGCTTGGCCGGATCGCTGGTTACTTTAAAGATTTTCATATATTTATTGTAGCTACATTAAACTGCAATATCAATGAATTCGTGTAGCTACAATGTCTAACAAACGAATGTTTTTTAGACAAAAATACAATCCTGTTAAACCCAGGAAAACACTGATTTAATCGCGGCCTATTTCCATGTATTTATTATTGATAACATTTAATCATGATATAACAATCAATATATTACACTGTAATGGTGTCCGGCGCATGATGAAACAGACCACTCTCCCAGACCTACTTCTCCAGCAGAAATCCCGCATCACGCGGCGCGAGACTTTTTTGAACGCGATGGATCGGTAGTTCCCTGGTCCGAGCTGGTTGAGATCATTCAGCCGGTGTATCCCGCTTCCGGGCGAGGCCGCGTTCATGATAGAACCGGATGGCGGGTTGCCGTGTATTGGCATCCAGCGCCTTGGGACGTCCACCGTTTCATCCGCGCGCCCTCGCGGCCAAAAGTCCGGCCTGGGTATGTTCGCGAATCAGGTTACGCTCGAACTCCGCCAAGGCGCCAAACAGATGAAACACCAGTTTGCCGCCGCTGCTGGCGGTGTCGATGTTCTCGTACAGGCTTTTAACGCCACCCCGCGCTTTTCCAGCTTATCGACCTGGCAATCAGGTCTTTGAGGGAGCGGCCCAGCCGATCCAGCCGCCAAGACCACCAAGGTATCGCCTTCACGCAGCATTTCCAGCGCGGTGATCAGACCTGGGCTTTCGGCTTTGGCGCCGCTTTCCTTATCTTCATACTGCTTGGAACAGCCGGCTAGAGTAAGTGCGTCGCGCTGCAGTTCAAGATTCTGATCATCGGTGGAAATGCGGGCATGGCCTATCAGCATGACGCGCCTCGGTGTGAACAGCAGGAACCAGGCTGACAAAGCGGGGTAAGGCGCCGAAGATAGGAGGTTGACGAGAAATCAGGAGATATTTGTATGACCGTTCAGTAAAGAAATTCATGTAAAGCGAGTATAAATTAAAGGTGTACTATTCACTCCCGTTTCTTTCGGAAAACCTTAGTTTTACATAAGCCGTGTTGATCAGCTCGTCGAGAGTGGCAGGAATGTTTCCTGCCTTATAGGCTAAATACATGTGCATCGCCAGTTCCTTGAGCGTTTTTTCGTCCCAGCTTTCAAAACGGTTTTGAAGTGTGCTGACTAATTCCGGGCGGGTTATATTGTAATGATGCAACAAGGTATCGAAAGTGATCTCTGAAGTTGGCTGTTCCTGCAAATCGGACTCCAAGGGCTCATCTTCGAGTTTCAATAATATTGCTCCGGAATGCGGCGACTGTTCTTCGGGTTCTGGAAAATAGCTTTCCGGCGTAAAGGAGTGTTCTTCGGGTGCTAATGCCTCGTCTTCGGCTGTGTCTTCCTGTGAAGGCGCTTCGTATCCCGCGGGTTCAGCTTCCATTGTTTCAATGGATTGCTCCCGGGGTTCCGTGGCGTGGGATACGGTCGGGGATATCCGGGTTATACCCGGGTCGGGTGGAGCCGGCGCCAGTGAACGCACGATTTCCCTTATTTCTTCGATCTCCAGTTTAAAGTGATCGTTTTCTTTCTTTATCTGTTCGAGTTCCAGTTTCAAAATTGCAATTTCTTGTTCATGGCCGGCCAAGGCATCGTCGTTCCGTCCCAGTCTGTCGGCAAACTTCTGCGCAGAACTTTCTTTCTGATCGTGAACCTGCTGCAGTGCACTGATTTGCCGTCCGAAATGATAGATTTTCTGCTCCAGGGCTTCCATCTTGTCCTGCTGCTCAAGGGGGAGGTACGTACTCGTTACGGTAACAGGCTCAGGGTTGGACTCGATATAATGATCAGACTCGCTGGTGATTTTATCGAAGACCGCTCTTTCCGCTCTCATCTCCGCTTCCCTGTATTCCCGGCTTAATGTTTCATCATAGAATTCGGAGATGCGCCTCATTCTTGCCAGGATCTTGGGGCTCAAATTCAAGGTAGCCCGTTCCTCGTTGCTCAATGCAAGCGGGCGGTTTTCCGCAAATTCTTTTGATTCTGTCATGATCGTATCCTCGGAAGAATGATGAAGCACATTTGGCATGGCATGCTGATATGCTGTAGCGTGAAATATACGCCAAATTTCAGGTTTCACCTACTGCCGCTTTATTGTGAGGGTCGCAATGGCGTTTGCTGGGAAGCGCATGGCAAGCGGAATTCCGTGTTCAAGCGTTTTCCCGCTGGAGCAGGCATGGGGTTTGGCAGTTGCTGTTCGCCGGTTGCGTTCATCATGCTGATTTTAAAGGCGTATTTATCTTCTCCATCATCAATCGAGTTCATCCCCGCGCCAGTGGCGCTGCGGGCGGTAACGCCGGGGACGAAGCTTTGGGACGATCGAAGGGGCGGCTTTAGCACCAGGATTCACGCCATTACGGATGCCTTGGGGAATCCTCTCGAATTCGTACTGACCGGAGGCTGGCCATGACATCGGACAGGCCGAAACCTTGCCGGCGCTGATGCCAGCGGGTGCGTGCGCGTTTGTCGGCGACAAAGGCCATGACAGCGATGCGCTGGTCCAGGCCATCGTAGCGAGGGATATGAAAGCCGTCATTCCTCCGCGCTGCAATCGAAACAAGAAACGCGAGTGGGATTGCTTTATTTACAAAGAACGTCATCTGAAAATTTTCTTATTAGTAAGGCGAGACCTTCTGCGCCGATGGATGGGCGCAGAGAGTTTCTAGAAGGCTGTCCGAGAATTCGATAATTGAAAATTTCACCACAATGTATGGTGCTTGCTCTTATAAAATAACGCTATACAATGTAGCGTTTTTTTCTGAGTTTACATGCTCGGACAGCCTCTTAGGGGGGGGTTGCTGCGTGTCTCGACTGGCTTTGCCTCGGTTTCCGGTCGAACCGGTCCCGATTCCACCGCTCACCCAAATGTACTCGTGCGCGCAAAACCCGGTAAGGTTTACTTTGTCCTCTCAGCCGTCAACCGATAACGCCGGTCGCTGGCAGCCAAAACGCCTGCTATCGCCATCAATACCCCGCCCAGCCAGATCCAGCGGATAAACGGCTTGTAGTAAACGCGCACTGTCCAAGCCCGTTCATCCAGCTTTTCGCCGAGCGCGACGTAAAGATCGCGGAACAGGCCGGGATCGATGGCGGCTTCGGTCATTGGTTTGCGCTGCACCGTATAAACGCGTTTTTGCGGGTTCAGTTCGGCGGCGCGCGATGCGCCATGGTAAACCTGAAAATCGCCTTCCAGCGCCCGGTAATTCGGCCCTTCCACTTCTTTAACGCCCTGAAATTTGAAAGTATAGCCGCCCAGATCGACCGCTTCGCCTATCGCCAGACGCACATTCTTCTCGACGCTGTAATGACTGGACAGTACAGTGCCGACCAGAAACACCGCAGCGGCGAAATGCGCCAGCGTCATACCGTAGATGCTCGGGCTTTGCGCGCGCAAGCCTTCCAGCAGCGACTTGCGCACGCGCACGCGGTTATAAAATGAAAACAGACAGGTTGCGCTTAACCATAGCGCAGTCGATAAACCCGCCATGGTAGCGTAATCATTCGGCTCGAAGCATAGCAGGGTCAGACCGACACCGGCTATGAAACAAGCAACCAACAGCCAGCGCAAGCGCTGAAAAACTGCAACAGCGGAAGCATCGCGCCAGCCGACCAGCGGCGACAACCCGGCCAGCAAAAATATCGGCGCCATGATCGGCGCAAACACGCTGGAAAAATACGGCGAACCGACCGATATTTTGCCCATGCCAAGCGCATCCAGCATCAATGGATACAGCGTACCGAGCAGGATGCTGGCCGCCGCCGTCACCAGCATAATATTGTTCAGCAACAGCAGGTTTTCACGCGAAAACAGCGCATAACGAGCATGATCGCGGATTGCCGGCGCGCGCCACGCATAAACCCCAAGCGAGCCGCCGACAACCAGCAGCAGGAAAATAAGGATAAACAAACCGCGAGTCGGATCGGAGGCGAACGCATGCACCGAAGTCAGCACGCCCGAGCGCACCAGGAAAGTTCCGAGCAGGCTCAGCGAAAACGCGAACAGCGCCAACAGCACGGTCCAGGTCTTGAACGCGCCGCGCTTCTCGGTCATTGCCAGCGAATGCAGCAACGCGGTCGCTACCAGCCACGGCATGAATGAGGCATTTTCCACAGGGTCCCAGAACCACCAGCCGCCCCAACCGAGTTCGTAATAAGCCCACCACGATCCCAGCGTGATTCCCAGCGTCAGGAATACCCAGGCCACCAATGTCCACGGGCGTGTCCAGCGCGCCCAGGCGGCGTCTAGCGAGCCGCCGAGCAAGGCCGCCAGCGCAAAACTGAAGGCGACGCTCAGGCCGACGTAACCCATGTAAAGCATCGGCGGGTGTATGGTCATGCCGAAATCCTGCAGCAGCGGATTCAGGTCGTTGCCGTCCACCGGCGCGGGAACCAGGCGCGTAAACGGATTGGAGGTAAACAGGATAAAGGTGAGCATGCCGACGCTGATCAGTCCCATGATGCCCAGCACGCGCGCGAGCATCGCATCGTTGAGACTGCGGCTGCGCACGCTGACCGCCAGCGTCCACAGCCCGAGGATGAACACCCAGAGCAGCATCGAACCTTCGTGCGCGCCCCAGACCGCGGCAATGCGGTAATACAGCGGCAATGCGGTATTGGAGCCGCGCGCGACGTATTCCACGGAAAAATCGTTATTGATGAAGCATAGCGCCAGAGCGAGCATCGCGATCAGCAGGAAAAAGCTCTGCGCCTGCGCGGCAGGCCGCGCCGCCGCCATCCATAGCTTCCGCCTCTGATGCGCGCCGACCAGCGGCAGCGCTGCCTGCAGCAGCGCCGTCAATAGCGCCAGCGTCAACGCCAGTTGTCCCAGCTCAGGTATCATTTGCGGTAGTCCTTGTAGTTCGGTTCAATCCGCCCGTTCTTTTTTAACGCTTCGCCGACTTCGGGAGGCATGTAATTCTCATCGTGCTTGGCCAGCACTTCGCCGGCGACAAACACGCCGTTGTTGTCGAGTTGCCCGATGGCGATGATGCCCTGACCTTCGCGGAACAAGTCCGGCAGTATGCCTTCGTAGCTGACGCCGACCGTTGCCGGACCGTCGGTCAGATCGAAGGCGACCTTGACGCCGTCGCCGCGCTTGACGCTGCCTTTTACAACCAGGCCGCCGACTCGGAACGAATAGCCATGCGGCGCTTCGCCGGAAACGATCTGGCTCGGCGTATAGAAATACAGCAGATTTTTCTGAAACGCGCGCAATCCAAGAAACGCCGCCAGACCGATGCCCAGCAACAGCAGCCCGATCCACAGCATGCGGCGGCGGCGCGGCGTCATCGTTGCGGCCCACGGGCAAGATGGCGGCGCGTCTGCGCTTTTATTTGCGAGATTTTCTGTAATGCGGCGAGCAGATTCCAGCCGAGCACCAGCAAGGCCAGACCGTAGCTCGGCCAGACGTAGCGGGCGTAGCCGCCCATATCGAAAAATTGTTCCAATGTCATAGCTCCAGCTCCTTCACCCACGCGCTGCGGCGCTCGCGCTCCAGTACTTCGGCGCGGGCATTGATCAAAATCACCGTGGCGGCAAACAGCTTGAAAGCCAGCATCATCACCAGCAACGGCGTCAGCATACTGAGATGTATCGCCGGTTTATCGAAGCGCGTCACCGTCGGTCCCTGATGCAGGGTGTTCCACCATTCCACCGAATAATGGATGATCGGGATGTTCACCACGCCGACCAGCAGCAGCAGGCCGCCTGCGCGCGCAGCTACGCGCCGGTCTTCGATCGACGATACCAGCGCGATATAGCCCAGATACAAAAACAGCAGTATCAGCTCGGAAGTCAGCCGCGCGTCCCACACCCACCAGGTTCCCCACATCGGCTTACCCCACAGCGAACCGGTCGCCAGCGCGATGAAGGTAAACGACGCGCCCAGAGCCGCCGAGCTGCGCACCATCACATCGGCGAGCTTGATGTTCCAGATCAGGTGGATCGCGCTGACCGCCGCCATGAAGGTATAAAGGGCCAGCGACATCCACGCCGCCGGCACATGCACGAACATGATGCGGTAGCTTTGGCCCTGTTGATAATCGGGCGGCGCGACCACCAGGCCTAAATATAGCCCGGTCAGCAGCATCAGCGCGGCGAGCGCGCCCAGCCAGGGAATAAACTTTCCGCTCAACGAATAAAAATAAGGGGGAGATGCCAGCTTATGAAAAAAACGCCACATAAAGGTAAACAGGGTCAACTTACACTGATTCTAAGCGCGGCGGCGATTGCCAGCGGCGTCAGGGTCAACGCCAGCAAAGCCATTGCCGCCAGAAAATAAATTTGTCCTTCAATTGGAAGACCTGCCGAAGCCGCGGTAATCGCATTGGTGGCAAAGATAAGCACCGGAATGTAAAGCGGCATGACCAGCAATGTCAACAAAATACCGCCGCGGCGCAAGCCCAGCGTCAGCGCCACGCCGAACGCCCCTACAAAGCTGAGCACCGGCGTGCCGAGCAGCAAGGTCAGTTCCATCGCGGCAATGGCAGCGGGCGGCATCGACAGCAGCACGCCCAGCAACGGCGCGAGCAGCAGCATCGGCAAAGCGCTGACCAGCCAATGCGTCAGTATTTTTGCGATCACCAGCAACGGAACCGGATATACGCCCAGCAGCATCTGCTCCAGCGTGCCGTCTTCATAGTCGCTGCGAAACAGGTTTTCCAGCGAAAACAGCGCAGCCAATAACGCGGCGATCCAGATCACGCCCGGGGCGATGCGCCGCAGCAAATCGACCTCGGGACTCACGCCCAGCGGGTACAGGCTGACGATCATCAAAAAAAACAGCAGCGGATTCGCCAGCTCGCCGCGATGACGAAACGCCAGCAGCAAATCGCGCCGCACCAGCGTCCACAATGCGAAAACCAAACCGTTCAAGACAGCACCAGCTTTTCTATCACGCAGGATACCACCAGCGGCTGATGCGAAGTGACAATCGCCATGCCGCCGGTCTCAAGGTGCGCATCCAGCAGACCGCCGAGCAGGGCCACTCCGCCTATATCCAGCGCGGTGAACGGCTCGTCCAGTATCCACAAGGCCGCCGAGCGCGCCACTATGCGCGCCAGCGCGATGCGCTGATTCTGTCCTGCCGAGAGTTTGCGCGCCGGAATGCCCTCGCATCCATCCAGGCCGACGTGCGCCAGCAGCGTCAACGCTACCGTTTCGCTTAGCCGGATACCGGTCAGGGGTAAGAACCACAACAGGTTTTCCAGCGCGGTCAAATCGGCCTTGACGCCCAGTGCATGCCCCAGATACGCCATTTCGGCCTGATAATCGGTCGTATGCTCGGCAATAGAGCGTCCGCGCCAAAGCACCTCGCCCTCCGCTGGACGGCTCAGGCCAGCCACGATGCGCAGCAAACTGGTTTTGCCACTGCCGTTGGCGCCTTCCACCTGCAGTAAACATCCCGGAGAGAGCGTAAATCCCACCTGCGAGAAAAGCTCTCTTTCACTGCGTACGCATTCGAGATTCCGGGCCGTCAGTATCCCCATCTCACCTCAATATCAGGACTAAATCAGATGATTATACCGGAACATGAGTAGCATGACTGCGTTGACGCGATAAATGAATGATAGTGTATCAGTTCGAATTTTGCTTTTGGTACGGGTCACGCTTCGTCGGAACCGTCCAGGACAAGGCTGCCATCCTGTCCATGATCCATACGTGATTGCCAATACCGACTTCCATTGCCGGGGTGAAGCGCTGAGTTGAATGGATGCGCACAAACTTGTAATGCACGAAATACGGCGCTACTGCTTGCCCAAGGTTACGAATCTTCTTGCTGATACCATTAGTTCAGACGGGGAACTCGGCGTATCGCCATGAGCATAGTCTGATTTTGTTGTCCGACATGGCTTGTGGATACTTCATTCATATCGGAAATTCAGTTGATGGGGCACTTTTTTGCGTCTTCAGTTTTTTAAGGGCCAATGTTTACATTAGATTCTGATAGGCCTTGCGGCAATGGCTCTCAAGCCGCAACGGCAACTTCATTTAACTGCGCTACCGTCAAGGCTCTGTTGCGCCCATTCTGTTTTGCGTAATAAAGCGCTTTGTCGGCCTGATTCACCATGGTTTCGAAGTCCAGTCCGAAATGCTCGGAATCGCAGATACCGATGCTGATGGTGCAGGTGATCGTATCGCCGGTTTCTGTTGGCAGCGGCGTATTGGCGATACTGTTGCGCATGCGTTCGGCAATCTGCAGCGCTTCGCTTTCCGTTGCGTTAGGCAACAACACACAAAATTCCTCGCCGCCATAGCGGCCCAGATAATCCGTGTTGCGTATCGATGCGCGGGCAAGCTCTGCCAAGCGCCGCAGCACATCGTCGCCTTGCGGGTGACCAAAGCGGTCATTGATGGATTTGAAATGATCGACATCAAGCATTATCAATGCCAGCGGCTGCTGTAGTTTGGTCAGCTGCAGACATAATCGGTCGGCGATGAGCGCAAGACTGCGGCGGTTAAGGGCGCCGGTAAGACTGTCGCATGATGCCGCATGTTCCAGAGCGGCGGCCAGACGGTAGTTAAGCATGAGCATGAAACCAAAAGCGGCGCAGAATTGCGCAACGCTGGCCAATAGTAGAAAACCATGATTGACATAATAATGATCTGCCGGCGAATCGGTGCGCAGAGTGGCTATCGCCCTTAGCGCGATAAGCAATACCAGAAACGCATAGGCGCCGCCGGTCAGCCGATACGCCATGCGTACCAGTGTTTCTGTCCGAATCGACAACGCCCGGATGCACAACAGATTGATCAGGCAAAAAAACACCGAGTTGGTCATCGCCCGCAAGCTTGCATCGGTATGAACCACTACCCACCAATAAGTATTGATTCCTACCAGTATCATGATGACAAATGGTAATAAAAGGTTGGGTTTTTCGCCATTGAACGCGCGTATGCCGTTTATGCGCAATGATTGCCCAAAAGTCAGGACCATTGCTTCGAGCACCATGCACTCATCGTCTGCGGCCAGCGGAGAGTAATAGCCCCCCACGCAAAAAGTCAAACCAATACACAAATCTCCCAGGGCGTATTCCCTGATGCCCCGGATCGATTTGAGATGCCATCCAGTCAGCAACAGCATGCCCGCCAGCAAGCAACTGAGCAGGCCCAACATAAATGCCACGGTGCGGATATCAAAAGGTATCATCTGTAGTTTGGGGGAACTGACTCGCGGCGCGGATGTTGACGGGGGAAGGCTGTAAGCGGATAGTGATGCGTTCTGTCTGGGATATACCCCAAACCGGATAACAACATCCGGATAGTATTGTAAACGATTCTTAACTATACAGTATCACGATTGAGGCAGAGCAGTTAACAATGGCTACGGGCGACTTCTTCGGCTCCGTTCAGGACAATGGGAGGCGAGAGGGCATCACAGCTCATCGGCTATGCTTCAACCGATCGCCGAGTGGTTTCACTTGTTCTGGGCATTCGTCTTTTAATCGCGAAGAGGTCTCAGGCTCTGCCGGTATGACCATGTTTTCTTTTCTGATCGGCCATAACTCCTTGCTATAGCTGTTTCAGTTTTACTGATAACGCCGACAGAAGCTAATACTGAAACACTCTCTGCAAAAATTGTTTAAGGTCCGCGCTGTCCGGTTGGTCGAATAACCGGGATGTCGGACCTGTCTCGACTATGCATCCGTCAGACAGAAACACGGCTTGATCCGCCACCCGGCGCGCGAAACCCATTTGATGGGTGACCAGAATCAGGTCGCGTCCTTCCGATCTTAATTCTTCGATAAGATCGAGCACCTCGCCGGTCATTTCCGGGTCCAGGGCTGAAGTCGGCTCGTCAAACAGCAAAAACCGCGGTTTGATCGCGACTGCTCTGGCGATGGCGACGCGCTGTTGCTGTCCGCCGGACATCTGCGCCGGTTTTTTATGCGCATGCTCCGCAAGGCGAAAACGTTCCAGCAGACTCATGGCCAGCTCAGCAGCATCGGCATGGTTGTAACCATGCGCTTTTTCCAGCGGCAGAACGATGTTTTCCAACGCCGACAGGTGAGGGAACAGATTGTAGGACTGAAAGACGGTGCCGACGCTACGCCGGTGATGCAGCAGGTTCCGTTCATCGAAACTCATCGCTTGCCCGTCGATTTCCAGCATGCCCCGGTCCGGGGTTTCCAGGCCGGCGAGTATCCGTAATAAGGTCGTTTTGCCTCCTCCGGAAGGGCCAATCAGCACCAGGGCATGAAAGTCCGGCAACTCCAGGGAGGCCGGCTTCAGCACGACATTGTCGCTGAAGCTTTTTTGCAAACCGTTCAGCTTAACTCGCATAGCGGTATTTTTTTTCCAGGTAGCGGCTGAACAGCGATATCGGCAAGGTCAGCAGCATATAGCCCGCCGCCAATGGCAGATAGCTTTCCAATGCGCTGTAGGTGAAAGCATTTACCTCCTGCGCGTTCAAAGTCAGTTCGCTGACGGCAATGATGGACAACAGGGAAGAATCCTTGATTAATGCGCCGAACTGCCCGGCCAATGGCGGCAGGATACGGCGTATTACCTGAGGCAAAACCACATAACGATAGGTTTGCGCTTTGGTCAGGCCGATGGCTCGCGCCGATTCCAGTTGCGATTCGCCCAGGCTTTCTATCCCTGCGCGGACGATTTCCGCAATATAAGCCCCGGAGAACAAGGCCATGGTCAGTATCCCGACCATATAGCGGTTTTCAATGCCGACCGCATCCGCAACCACATAAAAAAACACCAGTATTTGCACCAGCAACGGCGTGCCGCGTATCAGCTCGATATATAGTTTTCCCAGATACCTAAGCGGCAGAAAGCGCGAGCGCTGTATCAGCGCGCACAGCATGCCGATCAGCAGACTTAACAGCAGAGATGCGGCGGAAACCGCCACAGTGACCAGCCAGCCCTGGATAAACTTCTGGCGATATTCGTAGACTGCTCCCCAGTTCCAGCCGTATTGGAGGCGGTCGAAGGCCAGATAGAGCAATAGCGCAATCAGCAGAAAAGCCGATAAAAATCCGCAGATGCCTGCCGCCAGTGGAATATGCTCCGCGCTCCGGTCACGCGGCGCAAAAAACAGATGCGCTAAAAATTTGGGCATGGTTATAACGGAAATGGGACGCCCAGCTTCTCGAATCCGGCTTTCTGCTCTTGCAGATAGGCATCTGCCAGACGCGAAAATCCGCCGTTGGCGCGGAAAGTTGCCAGAAACGCATTCACCTGTACCTTGAGCGCATCGTTGCCTTTACGAATACCGATAGCCCATTCTCCAGCGTCTATCGGATCAAGCAGGACGCGGGTGGTGTCCGGGTTGCGCTGCCAGTTCTGCACCACGAAAATCTGGTCGTAAATCGTCGCGTCGGCTTTAGCCTGGACCACTTCCATTACTGCGGAGGATTCCTTGTCCAGTAGTAATAGATGCGCCTTTTTCAGGTGCTGAGCCACGTAAATATGCCCGGTAGTGCCTCTTTTCACCGCTATGGTGCGCTGAGGGTTATCGAGATCGGCAACCGATGCGACTGGCGACGATTTGTTGACCAGCAGCGACAAACCGCTTTTAAAATACGGCTCGGAAAAGTCGATGGATCTGGCGCGCTCGGCAGTAGCCGTCATTGAAGACAGGATCAGATCGATCTTGCCGGTTTTCAGCGCCGGAATCAGTCCGTCAAAAGCCATATTTTGTATCGCGATGGGTTTGTTTAACGCTTTACCCAGTTCCTGCGCCAGTTCAACGCTCAAACCGCTGGGTTCGCCGGCTTTATCCGTCATTTCGAAAGGAGGGTAGGATAAATCCATGCCGACAACCAGGGTGTCGGCGTGCGTTGCGGCACCGGCCGAAATCGAGCAGGCAAAAAACAGTGTCGCGCATGAAATCAGCAGTGCGTGCATGGTTGTCTCCACGGAATAAAACGAGGAGTAGATGGTACCAAAACACGGCTGCTCCATGGGCTTTATCGTGCGGCGATGCGCGGATTGCGCTCAGACGAAGAGTCTTTCGCGGTTTTCAATCTCGTTGCTGTTCAAGCCCGTGCATCGGCCAGATCTCCCATGCCCGCCAGATTAGCCCTGTCGTCCAACGACAATACGACTCCTATATTAAGCAGTATCACAAATTTTCCGTTCACCTTGCCCATACCGGCGATATAGTCGGAGCGTATATGTGCACCCAAAGCCGGCGCCGGCTCTATATCGCTTGCAGGTATCTCCAGCACCGCGCTTACCGCGTCCACCAGCACGCCCGTATCATGCTTTTCGTCTTCGTGACCGATCTCAACGATGACAATACAACTGCGTCGCGTTATCTGGCTCGCAGACTTGCCAAGGTACACTTTCAGGTCGATTACCGGCACCACCGCGCCGCGCAGGTTAATTACACCGCGAACAAACTCCGGCATACGCGGCACTCTGGTCAACTGTCCGTACTCAATGATTTCCTTGATGTGCAGGATGCCGATAGCAAAAGACTCGTCTCCCAGCATGAAAGTCAGGTACTGCAGCTCCTGCTCCTGGCCACTACTACCGGCAGCAGTGCGTAGCGCTTCATTGTATGGCTCAATATTACCGCTCCTGACGGTCTGGTGCTGAGCGTTCATGTTTATTCTCCCTGACGCATTAGCTTTCGTTGGATTTACAGTGTTTGCGCTGAACAAAAAACCGAAGCCTGCAGGCCGGGCGTCGCATCTCCAAGGTATCGGACCGGCGCTTCCAGGCTGTTACGGCTTAAAAACGCACAAATTCTCTTTGATCAAGCGCGGGATTCCCTGTTTCAGCAAACCCGGTTTTGGGCTTCGCTTTCGATTTGACGGATTTCAAGGCTGCATTCCGTTCTGTCCCGGTTTGCTGCGCCACGTTTTTTACCGTAAAGAAACCCATCAGTTCCTTTAGTTGTTCGGCCTGTTCGTTCATTTCTTCCGCCGTTGCCGCCAACTCTTCCGACGCGCCGGAATTTTGTTGAGTGATCTGGTTGAGCTGCGTCATCGCGTTATTGATTTGCTCCGCGCCTGCAGTTTGCTCTTCCGACGCCGACGCAATTTCCTGCACCAGTTCGGAGGTTTTGGCGATGCTAGGCACAATTTCGTTGAGTAGGTTTCCGGCCTTTTCCGCCATCGCCACGCTACTGCGCGCCAATTCGCCGATTTCCTGCGCCGCCACTTGACTGCGCTCCGCAAGTTTGCGCACTTCCGCCGCTACCACGGCAAAACCTTTGCCGTGTTCACCGGCGCGCGCGGCCTCAATGGCCGCATTGAGCGCCAACAGGTTGGTTTGATAGGCGATATCATCGATGATGAGGATTTTCCCGGCGATACTTTTCATGGCCTCGACTGTCCTGGTGACTGCTTCGCCACCCTCGCCGGCTTCCTTGGCGGCCTTGTTGGCCATGCCGTCTGTTACTTTGGCATTCTGCGCGTTCTGAAGAATGGATGCGCTCATTTGATCCATCGAGCTACTGGTTTCTTCCACGCTCGCCGCTTGCTCGCTGGCGCCCTGCGACATCGACTGAGCCGTCGCGCTGATTTCTACCGCCGCACCTCCCAAAGCATCCGTGGCGATTATGACTTGACCGATGGTTTGCGCCAGCCTGTTGATAGTATTGTTGACCGCATCGCGCAATTGACGCAATTGTCCCTGGTATTCCTCGGCGATGCCAAGCGTCATATCGCCCTGCTCCATGGCCGTCACCACTCGCATGACTTCATTGACCGGTCCGATGACTGCATCCATGGTGTCGTTGAACCCCTGGATAATTTTGCGAAAATCGCCTTGATGTCTGTTTGCATCGGCGCGCGTCGATAATCTGCCCTCGACCGCCGCTACCGACAGCATATTGGCATCGTTTATCAGCGCAGTGATGTTGTTTTTGACCAATACCAGATATTCGTGAATTTGATCGTCGTCCGAGGCCTTGCTCATCTCTGCGGTCAGGTCGCCCGAGGCAATACGGGTGACGTAGGCAATCAGCTCTTTAAGCCAGTCGTGTACGCCGTTCACGGCGTCCTTCATTTTCTGGTGATCACCGTGGCAGGTGATCTCGACTTTTTCACGCAGATTGCCTTCGCTGATCTTCGACAGTATGCGGTTCCCTTCGCCGATCGGCAGCAAAATCGCGTCCAGCATTTCGTTGATCCCGCTTATCACTTCAGCGTAGGCGCCTTTAAACACGGTGGTTTCGCCACGCTTGTCCAACTGTCCCTGGCGGCTGAATTCGGTGAGCTTGCCCAGTTCAGCCTTGAATTTTTGCAGCACCAGGGCGATGTTGTTGACCGCCTGCTTCATTTTCTCGTGATCGCCCTGGTAGGTCTGGGCGATCAGTTCGTCGATGTTGCCGTTGGAGATTTGCACGAGAATGCGGTTGCCTTCGCCGATCGGCAGCAAAATCGCGTCCAACATTTTGTTGACGCCGCTTATCACTTCAGCGTAAACACCTGTAAAACCAGCGGTTTCGCCACGCTTGTCCAACTGTCCCTGGCGGCTGAATTCGGTGAGTTTGTCCACTTCAGCCTTGAACTTTTGCAGCACCAGGGCGATGTTGTTGACCGCCTGCTTCATTTTCTCGTGATCGCCCTGGTAGGTCTGGGCGATCAGTTCGTCGATATTGCCGTTGGAGATTTGCGCGAGAATACGGTTGCCTTCGCCTATCGGCAGCAGTATCGCGTCCAGCATTTCGTTGATGCCGCTTATCACTTCAGCGTAAGCACCTGTAAAATCCGCTGTGTCGCCACGCTTGTCCAACCGTCCCTGGCGGCTGAATTCGGTGAGCTTGCCCAGTTCAGCTTTGAACTTTTGCAGCACCAGGGCGATGTTGTTGACCGCCTGCTTCATTTTCTCGTGGTCGCCCTGGTAGGTCTGGGCGACCAGTTCGTCGATGTTGCCGTTGGAGATTTGCGCGAGAATGCGGTTGCCTTCGCCTATCGGCAGCAGTATCGCGTCCATCATGTCATTGGTATTGCGAAGAATTGCGGCATAAACGCCTTCGAATTGGTCCGGTCTGGCGCGTTCGGATAGCAGTCCTTTGCCGGAAGCGTCTGTCAAGCGTTGCAATTCTTTTTGCAAACCGCCCAGGACCTCGGTGATGCGAATCAGGCTTTTGGCCAGCTCGTCGTTGTTTGAGCGTGCTGCGATCTTGACCGACAGGTCTCCTGCTGCAATGCATCGAGCGGCTTCGGCTTGATGATTAATCATGTCGATACACGTATTAAGGCCGTTTTTTAGCGTATTGAAATCGCCGTTGCAGTCACCGGTAATTTTCGGCGGTATGTCGCCTTTGGCAATACGATCGACATAACCGGCTGCCATATTTAACGGTCCTGCCAACGCGTCCAATATCCGGTTCAAACTTTCGGCGGTTTGGCGGTAACTCCCCCCTTTCGGAATGTTATCCAGATCGGCGCGCACAGCCAGTCGTCCATTTAGTACGCCATCGACAACTTCATTGATCTGCGCTTTGAAATCTGCTTCGGACGAACGATTCGTCCATTCGATCACCGTGGCGATACGCCGCCTCCCATCCGCATAAAAAACCGGGTTTGCCATCAAGGAGAACACCAGCTTGCCGATATGGATTTCGGTTTTGTACTGGCCGGTCAGTTCGTTCAGTATGCGACGCAGTTGAGGTGGATTGTCAATGAACTGGTCGACATTGGCGCCTAAAATACGGTTGGCGTTAAAGCCGGGGGATGCTTCGCTAAAATCGTCTTCGGCAGCTTTGAACATCGAGACGAGAGCGGGGTTTGCATAGATGATATTAAGATTCTCGTCCGCCACCATCACACAGGATCTGACCGAACTCAAGGCCGCTTCAATGATCATCACCTGCCGGCTGCTTTCGGTATCTGCATCCTGTATTTTCTTAACGCTCCGCATTAACGGCACAAAAGCATCGGAATTGTTGATATCTACGGGCTGGCTAAAATCACGCGCCGCTATTTTTTCGAGGATGCCCGCTACTTCATCGATACGCGCCTGTACTTTGGTATTGGGTCTGCCGGAAAACAAACTATTCAACATGATAATTTCCTCAATTCGCAGATGGGATGTGTTCGGAGTTAGGTAGCCGCAGTCTTTGCATGCGTGTGGTAAGTTTCCAGTCCCTGCCGTGAGGTCTTTCGACCGCCCTGCTGCAAAGACCGCATTGCCGACAAGGATTCGCGCTCCTTCAATCGGCGCAGGTTGGCGCCGGGTAATGCGATAAGCGGTGGGAGGCTGGGAGGGCTAGCCTTACACGGTGCAGCAACATGAACCTGGCTTTACCCTCGCTTGGAGCCCACAGTCAATCGGCATGACTTCATTCTCTCATTAAATAAGATCAATGAAGTAAGGTTCTCCTGAATCCGTGGTCTATTTTCGGAATAGTCATGAAATTCATATGGATGAGGCGCTTTTTGCTTCACCCGAAACGAACGTGAATTTCTTGTAAAATCATATTGTTGACTCTTACTGTCACGGGCTCATGGTTCTGTCAACACAGTGTTTACTTCAAATGCAGCTTTTTTTAATTATGCACAAGCGGATTATTACAGAACATACCTCAAATAGGTTAAAACGGCATTTGTGTGGTGCGCATAAAACTGTATCAGAAATAATATGTTATGCGGAAAGCAATTCTTTTTTTTTAATTAAAGGCCGTGTTTTCAATAGCTTCATCCAGGCTTGCCCATAAAAATCATTAACCCGCGTTTATCGGACAGCGCTTTGTCCTAGCCGTTCAGCTTTGCTTTGAACGACGACGGTTATAGACTAAAAGATGGAAAAATTTTTGTGCGGCCCGCTGTCATTAAAACCAATAATCGCGAATATCCAATTCTTGTGGCAAGATGGGACGCAGCTCGGGGTGGTTAAAGCGTTTTGGTTGAGAATTGGATGGTAAAGAGACATGACTCAGACAGTTTGTTCCAGTTGCGGTCATAAATTAACGCGGAAGGAACGCGAACTGGGATGTTTTTTATGTGAGATTTGCGAAGCCAAATGGGCTGTAAAGCATCCCAAAGTACTGGATGCGTTGAAACGTATAGCCGCCGACAGGTCTGATCATGTTCATGCGGTGAAGGAACGGCATAACAGAAAGCTGGACACCCCCAGGTCCAAGCCCGCGCAAGGCTAATCCTGCGCGGCGGTTGGTCTATTGGTTTGCGCCCGAATCAGGATGAAACCGTCTTGTCATCATCGCCAAACAAGCGCATCAACAGGCTGATGGCTACCAGCGTACCCAGATAAAACAGGATCTGAATGCCATCCGGACGCGAGACGTAGCCGATCAACGTGTGCAGCACCTGGCCGGGAAGGCTGTCCTCGGACAACAGCGCGGAGCTGTTCCATACTTCATGACCGAAAGCAGGCAACCAGTCGGCTTGCACCAGACAAGCCGCGCCCTGTGAGGCAAGCCCGGCAGCAAGCAACAGAATCAACCCGCTGGTTACGGTAAAAAGATGCTGAGCCGGAATGCGTAACAGTCCACGGTACATACCCGCTCCTATGGCCGCGCCCAGCACAATACCGAGCACGCCGCCGCTAATCATTGCGCTCCCCCCGCCGCTTTCTGTCGATGCAATGCCGTACAGAAACAGCACTACCTCGGAGCCTTCACGCAAAACCGCCATGCCGACGACTATGGCAAGCGCATAAAGCGGCCGTTCGCCCGATGCCACCGCTCGCCCGACACGGTTCATGTCGCGCGCTATTTCACGGCCATGCCGTCTCATCCAGACATTGTGCCATCCCAGCATGATGACGGCTGTAAACAGTATCGCGGCATTGAACAATTCCTGCCCAAACCCAGCTGCCGCTTCCGCCAGGGTGCCGGCAAAAGCGGCGACGACGCACGAGCCGATCAATCCTGCGGCCACGCCGCCTGTTATCCACAGGTTGCGGAATGCCGCCCCCTGGCTTGCCGCCATTACGATGCCGATAACCAGCGCGGCTTCAATGACTTCGCGAAATACAATAATGGCTGTAGCCAGCATGGTCGGTACCCCCTCTTCCAGCTCCTTTATTCTGCTACGATGCGTCCTTTGGCCGACGCTTCGTGAAACTCGCCAACGAAATCGTAAGCGCCTGGATGCAGAGGGCCGAGGGACAGGGTAATCCGGCTTTTTCCTGCGACCACTTTTTCCCGTTTCAGGGATTTGCTTTCGAATTCTTCAGGGGTGCCGTCCTCATTGATCACCACCAGCTTGATTTTTTGACCTGCAGGCACCTTCAGTTCCGCAGGAGCGAACTGATGATCCTTGATTGTTAAAGTATACGCGTCTTCCGCATAAACGGCGCTTTGCGAAAAAAACAGCAAACCGAACACAGCGGAAATGGAGAAGCGGTAACGGGGCATATAGTCATCCTAATGAAATTTATCAAAAACTTTTCCCGTCAGGGCAATAGGGGATTTATACAAATGATAAGCTTTCTCATTTGATTGCTCAAGCGGTTTTACAAGATTTTACTGCGTCCAAGCGTTTTTTAATTAAATGAAGCTGATGGGGTATGGCGAGGCATGCCGCCCGATCAAGTCAAGCGGATCACCGGCCAGTACCAAGTAAGTTGCGCCATATCTCTAGCTTGCGCGCATAGGATAATGAAGCATGGGCGGGGCTGGTGGACGGGGCGCGAAAGTAACGCGGTGGTTTACCGTTCAAGTGCGGCAATACCCGGCGCACATAATAATGTTCGGCTTTGGAGCCATTGAAAATAACGGAGCCGATTCTGTCGTAGCGCAGAAAAAATTTTTGAAAGTCGTTGACGACAACGGTATCGGCTTCGATGGAAGAGTCCAGACTGCCCGGACGTTTGCACGAATGCAAAACATCCCATAAGGCGATGCGGGCGTCGCTCAAGGCCGCTGTTCTGTTCTGGTACGGCACGCCGGCATCGAAATGCAGAATTTCCGCCATAATGCGCCAGAAAATATTGCGGGGATGGGCGTAATACTGAGCGGCTTTCAGTGAATCGCGTCCCGGCATACTGCCCAGTATCAGAATCTCGGCATCGGTTTCCGCGATAGGTTCGAAACTGTAGGCCAGCGCTTCAGACATCCGGCAGCCTTCCGTTGTCTGAGACCGGCTCTACATTTCTTAATCGTTTACGCTGTCAGGCGAAAAATTTCTTGACCGTGGTTTCTATTAAAGCCCACGGCATGACCATCGGTTTCTTGGTAATGTCTATGGTCAGCTGTTCACCGTCAATCTGATAGCTCCCTTCGATGCCCTTGCCGGAAAAGTTTCCGCTGGATGCGTCGCCCTTAAAATCAACGCCATTTTTTTCCGCTCCGGCCTGCGCCCGTGTAACCAATTGGTCCGCAGGCATATTCAATTTGACTTCGATACGCTTACTCATGCATTTAATTCCGCTAAATTAGTGACTTACTGTTTATCTACCAAACCAGGACAGCCTGTCATGCAAGCTGACAACTTCCCCGATGATAATCAAGGTAGGGATGTTATTATCAAGCTGTTCGCCCAGTTGCGCCAGACTTTCCAGTTCACCGGTAATCACGCGCTGTTCCGGCGTCGTGCCCTGCTGTATCAGCGCAGCCGGGATGTTCGGAGAACATCCTGAGCGGATCAAAGTTTCGCAGATAGTACGCAAACCATGCAAGCCCATATAAATTACCAGCGTCTGCGCGGGGTTGACGATACGCTTCCAGTCCAGTTCCGCCACCTCGCCGTTTTTCAGGTGGCCGGTGATAATCAGGCAGGATTGCGCGTAATCGCGATGCGTCAACGGAATTCCCGCGTAAGCCGCGCACCCTGATGCGGCGGTTATGCCCGGCACCACCTGGAACGGGATACCCTGTTCCATCAGCGTCTCAATTTCTTCGCCTCCGCGCCCGAAGATAAAAGGGTCGCCGCCCTTCAAGCGAACGACACGCTTGCCCTGACAGGCCAGTTCAACCAGCAGGTGGTTGATTTCGTTCTGTGGCAGGCTGTGACGGCTGCGCTGTTTTCCGGCGTATATTTTTTCCGCATCAAGCCGCGCGCGGGCCATGACGCCGGCTGACACCAGCCGGTCATAGACGATGACGTCGGCTTCCTGTATCAGTCGTAGTGCCCGTAACGTCAACAGCTCGGGATCGCCAGGGCCCGCGCCGACCAGATAAACCATACCTGTGTTAGCCGTTGAACCGGCATCGCCGCACAGCGCTTTTTCCAGGCAGGCCTGCGCTTCTGCGTCGCGCCCCGCGCAAACCATATCGGCCCAGCTGCCTTGCAGCAAGGCTTCCCAGAAACGGCGGCGCGCGACGGCGTCGCCTATCGCCGCTTTTACGCGCCGGCGGTTACGTTCGGCGAGTTCGGCCAAACGGCTGTAGGCGGGATGCAGCAGGTTTTCGATTTTCACTTTCAGCAAGCGGGTCAGTAACGGAGAACCGCCACCGGAAGACAACGCCACTACTACCGGCGAACGATCTACCACGGCGGGCATGATAAAACTGCACAACTCAGGGCAGTCCACCACATTTACCGGGATATTATGCGCATGCGCGACGGCGGAGATCTGTTGATTCACCTGGGCGTCGTCGGTGGCGGCTATCACCAGCCGGCAGCCTTCGACATCGTTGGGTTCAAATTGTCTGGGAAGCCAGACAAAGGCATTTTCATTCGAAAGTGTAGTCAGTTCACAGCATAGTTCGCTGCTGACCAGCGTAACGCGCCCGCCCGAGCGCAGCAGGGATTGCATCTTGCGCAACGCAACCTTGCCTCCTCCTGCAACCAGGCAGTTCTCGCCCGTAATTTTTAGAAAAACCGGAAAATAATCCATTTTGATATGCGTCTGCTAAAATTCACTCACGATCCGTATTATTTTCGAGAAACAAACATGCCAGAATTTGACTTGGAGCTGGATACCTGTGGTCTGATGTGTCCTTTACCGTTACTCCGGCTCAAAAAAATATTGCAAACCATGCAGAATGGTCAAACCGTGCGCGTTACCGCAACAGACCCGGCCTCTACGCTCGATTTTGGCGTTTTTCTCGAACAGGCGGGACATAGCTTGTTAAAAATCGAACACGAGCAGGGCGTCATCATTTTTTTGGTCAGGAAGGACGGCGTAGTTTAAATCACCAAATCCTCAACGCAGGCTGATCACCGGCCAACCGGCCGCCAGCGCGACCTGTCGCAATTTCGCATCAGGATCGACCGCGACCGGATTGTCAACGCGACGCAACAGCGGTAGATCGTTGTGCGAATCGCTGTAAAACCAGCTTCCCTCCAGGTTTTCATGCTGTTCGTTCAGCCATTGTTCCAGCAATTTAACCTTGCCTTCCTGAAAACTGGGGATATCGATATAACGACCGGTATAGCGTCCGTCGACAAACTCCGGCGTGGTGGCAATCAGGAGTTCGATGCCGTACAAGCCGACAATCGGTTCGGTGACAAAACGATTGGTTGCCGTAATCACCATCAACCGATCGCCGGCCTGGCGGTGACGCTCTATCAACTCCCGTGCGGCCTGCAACAGGATAGGACGGATTTTTTGCTCGACAAAAGTTTCACGCCAGGCAAAAAGTTGATCCGGTTCGTGTTCAGCCAGCGGACGCAGGGAGAATTGCAGAAACTCGTCGATATCCAGTCCGCCCTCCTGATACTGGCGATAGAATCGCTTGTTGGCTTCCCCATAGGTTTCCTTGCAGACCACTTGCTGCTCGACAAGAAATTCGCCCCACAAATGATCGCTGTCGCCGGCCAGCAGCGTATTATCCAGGTCGAAAATGGCTAGCGACATATCAAGCCCTCCAAGCCATGATATGGCCGGATCGGAGCCGAGCGGCTGCTTGATGGATAAGATAAACTCTGGGGCGAAAAGATTCGGTTAATCATCATGGGGTCAAGGAAAGGAATGCTTGGGCAATTATAACAAAGCGGATAGCGAGTTGACGGAGATTGTCCGGCGATAATAGGCCGAAAACCGCTTCGCTTATGGTAACCGGCTCTTGGTAAAGTACGGAACCGAAATCGGACGGTAAGCTGCCGCGTAGGACGCCAGATGCGAATGCCTGATATAGACGGTAAAATCCGGCTGCGCTGCTAAGCGGGTACGAATTTCGGGGGCAGTCGCCGGTAATGCCGGCTATCTTCGTGGTTGCCAATTTGCTCGTGAAGCGGCCCAATCGAATTTAAGCGGGCGATATTAAAAAATCTTAGAGGAAAGCTCCGCTGATCACGGAGGCTGGGGCGGCGGTATCAATAGTCGCATTTGTCAGAAATAACAGGTCTCCGCGGAAGAATTGGAACTGCGTGAAAAAGAGTTCCTTGTCAGCGGTAACGGGTTCGGAGCCCTGACGCAGGAGCATGGTATTTGTGAGCAGCGCAATCAGCGGGCGAGATCAAGGCGGATCCCTGGCGCAACCTTGCGGGTGAGCCGAATCCGCTTGATAGAATCTTCATAGAAACTTCAACCCGTCTGCACTGAGCAGGATTGTGCATCCGGTATTTTAAGTCGCTGATGAATCCAGACATCTGCGCAGATGTTTTCAAGATGGCGTGGTCACTCAAAAATCAGGGTGGATCGATGAGGTATTCCGAACGGAGTAGCCAATACATCCGCCATGCATTCGCGTATGAATGCCTGGTAGCCGAAACGGATCGCCGGAGCTTCACATGATCCAATTAGACCATATGAAATTAGCGAAGTGCTATGTATAATCGGCATCGCATTGAGCTGAAACCGGGCCGGCGCAATTGATCGGCATTAAATTTTCAGATGGCTTGATAGACTCCCGGCGTGCGCGGCTGCGCCGTTTTTCCGCCATAGCGGTTTATGACAGTATGGGCAAGGGACAGGCCGACTTGCTGGGTTTTAATCCATTGATTTTATGTTTCGCAATACAGTCAATTGGTGCCGAATCAGTGTTTCCTGAAAACTGAATGTTGTACTAATTTTAAATAGATGCATGGAGACGGATGCATGTTGGGTCCAAGGTGGCAGGGTTTGGCTTTCGAAAACAAGATGCTGGTTTTTAAAGCGTCTCTTATAACCATATTAATCTATGCACTGATTATTTACTTTTTTGCGTCGATGATGAATCAGTCGCGATCTCGCTCCAATGAGACTCATATTGCCAGAATGAGTCCGACACTGGGAGAACCCGGTCATACGCCGCCGGAACCTTACCCTTCATCTGAAAATTACGTCACCGTTAAGGTGGGAACCTATTTTGATAATGTCGATGTACTTTCCATTAAAGACAGCATGTGGAGCACGAACTTTTATGTCTGGTTCAACTGGAAAGGCGATGCAAAACTTGATCCGGGCGGCAAGCTAGTTGTTGTTGACGGGACAATAAATAAGAAAGAGTTGCTTGAGGAATATCATGGCGATAATGGAAATTATCAGAAGTACCGGATTTCAGCAAAGATTATCAAGTTTTTTGATACATCCCGCGTGCCGCTTGAAAATCATATGCTGAATGTCTATATCGAGAACGGCGAGATGGACAGCACGAAACTTCGCTTTGTTGCCGACGAAGCCTCTAATATCAGTTCCAGGCTTAAAATATCTGGTTTTAAAATTACCGGTAAAAGTAATGTCGTAAAGCCTCATACTTATAAAACCAACTACGGCTCTCCAAATCTTCCCGCGGATAGTAGATCCATATACTCTCAATACATTGCCGCAATTGAGATCAGCCGTATAAATTACGGATTTTATTTCAAGGTGTTTCTCTCTTTGTTTGCGGCTATATTGCTTGCTCTTTCCAGCTTTTGCATCAACCCTGCAGATGTTGCTCCACGTTTCGGCTTACCTACCAGCGCGTATTTCGGCGCAGTGGCTAATACCTATTTAGTTAGCTCGCTTTTGCCTGCGTCGGGCTCGTTTGGGCTGGTTGACAGCATTTCCCTTATTGGCTTGTTTACAATATTCATTGCAATTGTTTTATCGCTTGTGGCAGCTTATTACCACCGCAATGATAATAAGGACCTGGTTGTTGTTTTTGATAAAGTGATGTTATGGGTGGTCGGGCTCTGTTGTTTGGTCGCCAATATAATTATACCCTGGTGTGCAAATTCAGTATGATATGGTGCGGCTTTATCCCACCTATTCTCAATGAGTCGTCTACGGTCGGATTTTTACAGTCACGGCGTGGAGATAATCAATGGAAAGGTTTTAATCTAAAAGATTGATCCAATGACTAACGTCTGCCGGCGATAAATGGGTCCCTCAATCGGAGCGCCGATAGAGGACGATAGTCGCCGAACACCGCATTCATAAACATGAATACATCAAAAACATCTTACTCAGCGTAGCGCCGGCTAATTTTGCTCCGTTTGCTTTAGCCGGCAATTCCGAGCGTCCGATCCGATATGGGCGCTTATCTGCTCATCCGTCGGTTTCTGTTTCGGTATTTTCGCAACAGGCAGTCTGCGCCGCAATTATTTGTAGGGTTTGTCACTGTCATGACCGGGGCTCTTGATAAGCAAGTCGAGTCCGCCTGTGCGCGGTTATTGCGCCACTGGAGGTGATTCTGAAATAGGACGATTGAAGCTTTATCAAGTAGATCGGCGTATTCATGCACCGGTATTTTCAATTTTTTTCAGTTTTTCATTGTCATGTAACATTCAATTTGTATATTGCGCACAAAAATGTGCTGTTTTGGTGTTTTGCATGACATGTTGTAGAGTATTTGCAACATAACGGTGAATATGTTCAGCGCGGCATGCTATTTTCGTAGCATATTGTTGCGATGTGCCGGGTACATTGCGGATTTGGGGTTGAGTCAAGCATATGTGCATACGTTTGCCGGGCGTGTTGTCGGGCATCGGCTTAAATGCAGTAAATTGTTAAAATTGAAACCATGAGGATGGGGGATTTGATGTCTAGTATATGTATTAGAAAACGTTTAAGGCCGGCCGTTTTAGAAATGCTGGCGAGAGCAGTTGTTTCATGCATGCTTGCAGGCACGGCGGTTGCATTCGCGCAGGAGCCGGCCCCGGCCCCGGCCCCGGGTAGCGCGACAGCTGGCGCCGGACAAAATCTGAAAAGCGAAGCCAAGACCGGCGTTCCCGCCAATATGGTCGGCGCGGCTCCTGTCAAGTTGGAAAGCGGCGGCCTGTATGATGAGGGGTCGTATACCGACATTCTGGACTGGATCAAGCAGACCAAATTCCATGGAAACCTCAGGGCGTACTTCTTCGCCCGAGAAGATACCGGCAGCAAAAGTCCGCTGGGAGAAAACTCCTTCTCGCTGGGCGGGTACGCGGGATTTCTGACCGCTCCCGTTTATGGATTGCAGGCCGCTTTTACGCTCGGTGCGGCAAACAGCATCGGCGTCAACCCGAAACCCGCCATGCCGCAGCAGTTGGCCAATTACGGGAATTACCATGGCGACATGAGCTTGCCGTCAGGGTCATTCTGGGTAGCGAAAGAAGCTTACATGAAATATACCAATAGGTATTTCATGGTTCGCGGGCCGGATCAGGTGCTGGACACGCCCTGGATCATGCCTTCCGACTCGCGCATGACGCCGAGCTCCTGGCGCGCGGTGTACGGTGAACTCTATCCTTTCAAAGACCATGACAATGCGGAGCTGAAAAAACTGTCGCTGGTCGGGTTAAGAATCTTTGACTTCCAGGGACGCTCGGATACGACATACCTAGCGAACAACCTCTACATGCCGGGGCATATGCAGGGCCAGGCCGGTTTGGCTGCGCTTAACAATCAGAGCACGCCGGGCGCGCTCGCATTTGGCGCCAAATACGGGACATCGAAGGACGCGCTTTCCGCACAGGTATGGTGGCATCAGTTCTATAATTTCTCGCAGTTGCTGTGGCTGGACGGCAGTTATCTGTGGAAGACCGGAACGGGATTCGATCCGCTCATCGGCGCCCAGTTCGCCAACCAGGAGCCCGACGGCTCCAATATGCTGGCTTTGGCTAAATCCTCCGGCGGCGCGGCTGCGGCCACCCAGGCCTACGGTGTGATAGCGGGCGTCGATACGCAATGGATACGTTTTACCGCGGCGTGGAACGATATCGTCGCAAAACAGGGCACTTTCCAGAACGGTAACCTGGTATCGCCCTACAGCTGGGGTTATGCAACCGATCCGCTTTACACCACCATGATGATTAACGGCATCATCGAAAAAAATACGTCCGGACAGGCATGGAAAATTGCCGGTACCTCTTTCTTCATGGACAAGCAGATCAAAGTCATACTTTCCTATGCTTCGTTTTATCTGGCTGGAAACGCCAATGGTGCTGCAGGCAACGGCTGGGCGTCCACCAGTTATGTTAACGGATCATCCAATGAAACCGACGCGGACGTGACCTACTTCTTTCCCAAGGATTCCGCTTTGGACGGCCTTTCGATCAGGAACCGGATAGGCGTGGCGCAGGGCAACCAGTCAAGGGGACACGACTGGTATGAGCGCTTCCAGATACAATACCAGTTCTAACGGTCTGCGCCATGCAATGGCGAGTAATTTAATAATTAAATAAAATCAGGGTGTTGTAATCATGATCAGAATAATTCTGGGTACCTTATCCCTCATTATGGTCTCGGGCTGCGCAAAGGATTCGTTCGACCGCTCCATGACTCAAAAGGAATACAAGGATCTATCGAGCGAGACAGTCGCCGTAAAACCGGTCACGGTAGCCGGAATCGATATTTGGGACAAGGGCGTACCCAACAAAAAATATATCGTTCTGGGCGTTATCAACGACAAGCGGAGAAATGTCGGATATAGCCAGGACAGCTATAATCAGAGCATTGCAAAGCTTACGCAAAAGGCAGGCGGCGATGCCGCGATCGTGCTGCTTTCTGAAAGCAAGATCGTCGATACGGTCGCTCAGGGGTGCGGCTCATCGCCCGGTAACCAGGGCGGTGAAAATTGTGCCGGCGGCGCTTCCGGCGACCCCAGTGCGCCGGGCGGTTCTGAAACCGTCTACAGTCAGAATCGTGAAGCGACGGATGCTGTGCTGGAATACCGGGTTTCACACGTGCTGGTTATAAAATATGTGAAATAGCGTCAATTCAGGCTTTCCATGTGCGGCGAACTTCATGAGTTTTTGAATCAGAATTAAATTGTCATTAACCAGATAAGGCCTTATGTGAAAAAATAAAGCCAATTTTGCGCTGAAGGTCCGATATTATTGAGCGGTTTCCGGTGTGGAGAACACCGGAAACCTTTTTTTGTTTGAATACGTCGTGCGTAGCCGCGAGAGGGTAGCCGTGTGCTGCTTCATCTACAACGCATTCTGAATTGACCTCCCACAGGTCATGCCCCGCCCCACCCCCCTATTCACGTTTGTCTGACTGCCGTGTTCAGATTGTGATTCGCTTCGCGATCACAATCCAACCGGTCACAGCGCAACAAGCGTCGTTTTCGAACATGCAAAGCGCTTACGCCTTGACCTGTTGTTTCCCCCACAGCTTTTCCCCAGGAGAGAGGCGGGCGGGTGTTCACTTAGCGATTTGCACGGTAAGCGATCAAATGCATTTAAATAGTAAATGAAGTTGGGCTGAAGTTTGGAGTTCACCCGCCCCTGACAGAACTCCGAACGAAGCAGAACCGGTGAATTTGCAACAGCGTTACAGTCCATTCTGACGCGCGGCGAAAATAGTTCTCCCTCATTCCTCTCAAAACCAGCGGAAAACCCGGCAAACCAGCCAAATTCGATGTCCACAACCTGTGGGAGCGATTCGCGGCGCACGAGGCGTCCGTGCTGCTGTTCGCCAAACAGCCGCATATAGCCATTACCAATAAACCGTGCCCGGTTTTCACAGTAAGTACCCCGCTCATGGTTCGGTAAGCCAACCATAAACGGGAGCAGCAAGCTACCTTCGTCCTGACCAGACGAAGGGTTAAATCGGCGCTTTCCCACAGTTAGACTATTGTGTTACATCGAACCTGATTGAACGGACCGACGAGTTTTATTCTTCCGTCCCGATCGGACATATGACATTCGTTACGCAGTCTGTGTAGCGAGTAAACCTTCAGCTATCAAGGTTAACTGAACCTGGGGACGGGAAGTAACGCGCTGTTGATAATCCGCCAAAACAGGCCAGTCGGAAATATCAAGATTGATTGCCTTATGCCAACTGAGCGTTGTAAACAAACAGGCATCGGCCACGGTGAATTTATCGCCCATCAAGTAGTGTTTGTTTTTTAATCGGGCAGATACGAAATTAAAATTATCTTTTAATTTTTGAAGGTAGTAATCCCGCGCCCTTTCGCCAACTTCTTCAGCGCGAAAAATCGGAGTATATGTTTTATGCAGCTCGGTAGAAATATAGTTAAGCCATTCCTGCAAGCGGGCTTTTTCCAGCGTGCCGTGTTGCGGCACCAGATCGGTCTCCGGTTTTTGGTCTGCAAGGTATTGCACGATAGCAACTCCTTCCGTCAGTAATTCGCCATTATCGAGTTCTAAAACCGGTACCATGGATTTGGTATTGACGAGGTTAAAGTTATCCCCTTTTTCGGTTGTTTTCGACTTCAGATCGACCCTGATAAGGTCGAATTCGTAACCCGCCTCGTTTAAAACAATATGAGGCGAAAGCGAACATGATCCCGGCGTATAGTAAAGTTTCATAATTGGTTTCCTGAAATAGAATAGCGTTGAGGTAAATGACTGCGGGGTTTATTTTAGAACCTTAATTTTTATAAACAACTAGTTACAAATGGGTAACTAATTACTTTTGAGTAACCGTGCGGTCATGCATTACGATGCGGAGTTTATGGTGTATGCTGACGGCATCTATATATTGCATGTCAGGAACAACCGTTTTTTGTGAAGGTTTCCGCCCGCGTGGCAAAATGCCTTTCCGATCCGTTCGGCTTTGGTTGGATCGTCCCCTGTAAAACTGAAACGGTTGCCCTGGGGGCATAGTGCAGGTATGCGTGTCCGGACAGAAATGCGTGATGCGATATGCGCGCTGAAGAATACAGTTATACATGATCGCTTATGAAAACAGATAATAAAAAAGTTATTTCCTTCGATATCCGTGATTTCAGTACGATGCGCTGTCCGATGCATGGACTGGTCAGCCTATTGACAGGGCCTTGGACAACTTACATATTGTGGTTGATACGTATAAACGGCACGCTGCGTTTTGGCCAACTGAAAAAGCAGATGCCCACTATTTCGGCCAAGGTTTTGACTGCACGGTTGCGTATGCTTGAGGAGGCCGGAATTATCGAGCGCCACCATGAAGCCACCATCCCTCCGAAAGTGTCGTATAGCTTTACCAGGCGTGGACATGAATTAGAGGCATTGCTGGATCAAATCAATACCTTGGCGGTACAGTGGAGCGGCAGCGAACAAACAGACGGAAAATCCCTTTCCGGTAACCGTGCATTTTCAAGACCATTATAAAAATATCCGGCTTGAAACGGGGCAGCGTATCCGTTTAATAAACCGGCTCAGTCAGGATATCCATCGGGCGGGTTGTTACGAATCATTCCGCCCGAGCATGGTTCTGTGTTGAACGGTATTTTGAAATCGGCCAAGCGGCGTGAAAGCAATACCGAAACGAAGACGCCATTCGAAATAGTAATGGAAATATTCTATTTCTTTCCTGAAATACGGAGCGCCGTTTTTTCGAATGCGTATCGCAGTTGTTTTACACCCGCCGCAATTTCGTCGGGCGTTAAACTGCCAAACCCCAGTCTAAGTCCGGGTGCTGGACGACCATCGTGTGCGAAATGCCGGCTCGATGGGATAATAACCCGGTTAGTTCGAGCCTCGGTTATAACGCGTTCTACATCCACTTTTTCTTTCAGGCGTAACCACAATGCCAGCCCCCCATCAGGCAAATCGAAATCAGCCCAGTTTCCAAGGTGTATCGAGACTTGCTCGGCTATCTGGGAGCGCCGCTCCTGGTAAATCCGCAAAGCTCTGCGTATATGGCGTCGTAGCTCTCCGTTCTCCAGGAGTTCAGCCACAGCGAGTTCGGTCACGGCGTTTCCTTGTCGGTCAATGATCATAATTTCAGAAGCGCATCGATCGATGACGGTTTTGTGGCCCGCCACGTATCCCACTCTTAAACCCGGCGCCACAACCTTCGATAAGGAGCCTATGTAAATCACTTTGCCTGTTTGATCCAGGCTTGCCAATGGAAACATCGGACGATTGGAGAAATGGAATTCATGATCGTAATCATCTTCCACAATTGCGAAGCCGTACTTTTCCGCGAGCAGAAACAGTTGCATCCTGCGTTCAACCGGCATTAGCCGGGTGGTGGGAAATTGATGATGCGGCGTGAGGTAGATCGCTGCGACTTGATGTTTCCGGCACAGGCTTTCAAGGGCATCGGGGCTCATTCCGAAGGCATCCATCGTAATGCCGTGAATCTGTGCTCCCGCCGCCTGAAAAGCAGCCCGGGCAGGGGGGTAGGAAAGCGTATCGACTGCGACATGATCGCCTGGGGATATCAGCAAACGCGCAGCTACATAAATGCCCATCTGGCTGCCGCGCACAATGCACACATTATCCGCCCCAACAGGAAGTTTACGCTCTGCCCTCAGCATATCTGCAAGAGCCTGCCGCAGCGCGGTCTCGCCGCGCGGGTCGCCATAGGCCAGACGATTGGCGCGTGCGGCGGTAATCAGCGCGCGCCGATAAGCGCGGCCCAGTATTTCAAACGGTATCAAACGGGAATCCGGCACCCCGTCGGAAAACATGATAGAGCCGTGCGGCGCCGGTTCATCCCAGGTAGAGGGCAGGTCTGTCAGCCGATAAGTCGGGGGAAGCAGTCCGCCGTGCGGCGGGCATACTGCCTCCTCGTTTGCCTGAAGCGCGGTAGAGGGGATATCCGGTGCAACGAAAGTGCCTTTTCCTCCTTGCGAGCGCAGCCAGCCTTGAGCTGTGAGTTCATCGAAGGCCAGAACTACCGTCTTGCGATTCAAACCCAATTCGTCGGCAATCGCCCTGCTGCCGGGCAAAACGGTGCCTGGCGCGAGTCGGCCGCGCTTGATTTCATCCACTATCTGCTGGGCGATCTGGAGATGCACCGGCAATCCATCTTTTCGGCTAATGGTCAAAGCTAATTTCCATGGACGCAGCATGAAATCTCCGGACTTTAAAACAGGTCGACCTTCATCCCGGCCCATATAGATTTGTAAAACCGGATATTGTGACGGGGCCAGTGTATGTCTAACATGGCCTCCATCGCAAATGCATCGGGACATCGGTTATGAAGACTATTGCACGGAATGATGCGTATCCGTTTATCTTGAAAGCAGTTAAGCCGCTCGCTGATGACGTAGTGCAACTGTCTTTGAGCACGAAAAATGGTGAGCCATTTTCATATCGGGAGGGACAGTTTCTCAGCCTGAGGCTTTCCAGCGGCGTTCAGCGCAGCTACTCCATGGCGAGCGCCTGCAGCGACGATGGTCAAGTACAGCTACATGTGCGATTGCTGGACGGAGGTCAGTTTTCGGAGTGGCTGCGAGGCCAGTCACGGGTTGGGGAATCGCTCCAGGTTTTGGGGCCTTATGGCGACTGTGTGTGGCAGCAGCCGGAAAGCGCTAGCGCCACGGTACTGATGCTTGCAACCGGAACCGGGATCGCGCCTTTGAAGGCTTTGATCGAAAAGGCATTAAGCGATGGGGTGCGAAACCCGTTGATTCTGTACTGGGGCGGGAATACGGAGAAAGATCTTTACCTGAAGGACTATTTTTTTGAGCTTGCCGGGTCGCACAGCAATTTCGCCTTTGTGCCGGTGCTCACGGGTGCGCAGCCAGACTGGCAGGGTCGGCACGGTTTCGTTCAGGATGCAGCAGCCGGCGATTTTCCGGATTTAGGTTCGGCAACCGTTTATGCATGCGGATCGCCTGCGATGGTTGAAGCGGCCCGCACGCTGCTGATATCCACGCGAAATCTTGATTCAACTCGCTTTAAGGCGGATGCCTTCTGTCCGGCGATACCCCGAAAAGCCATACACGATGCCGCGCATATCTCAATTAAAGTGAAGCAACAAAACGGAATGCGAAGTTCGCTCTCGGTTCCGTCAGGCATTTCTCTATTGCAGGCGCTTACATCCATTGACCAGGTGATCGGGGTATGCGGGGGGCAGGCTGCTTGCGGTAACTGCCGGGTTGTCATTCCCGATCCCTGGAAAAGCAACATTGCGCCTGCCGGGAGAAAAGAGGCGCGTCTTCTCGCCGCCATCGATAGCGCTCCCGAGCACAGGCTCGCATGCCAGATTCAAGTGAACTCCAGTCTCGAAGGCTTGTTGCTTGATCTCTAGTGATTTTTTAACTCCATAATAAGGAAAAGCCATGAAAAATGCTGAAAAACTCAATTTGGAAGCCGTCGGGCAGGCGTACGATCAGGATCAACTGCTCACCGCTCGGAACATGACCCGTGATGCAATAAACCGCATAGCCGCACAAGTACGTCCAGGAATGGTTGAAGAAGGTGCGGTAGAAATGGCGCGCGATATTCTGGCCGAAGCAGGCATGCTGCGCGGTTGGCACGATGTATTTGTGCGCTTTGGCAGCAATACGACCAAGACTTTCGGCGCTCCGTCCGAGCCGGGGGTGGCGCTTGGCAATGACGATATCTTTTTTATCGATATTGGCCCGGTGTGGAAAGATTCGGAAGGCGATGGCGGCGATAGTTTTGTGACCGGAAATAACCCCGAGTTACTTCGCTGTGCCGAAGACGCAAGAGCTATCTTTCACGAGGTGCGTCGCAAATGGATAGCGGAAGGGGCTACCGGTCGAGCTTTATATTCTTTCGCCGTAAAATGCGCCGAAGCGAGGGGGTGGGTATTGAACATGGATCTTTCCGGTCACCGGATTTCCGATTTTCCGCATGCTGCGGTATATGACGGACCTTTGGCAGAGACCGATTTTACTCCCTCCCCGTTGAAGTGGGTGCTGGAAATACACATCCGTGACCCGAAGCACCAATACGGAGCCTTCTTTGAAGATATGCTGCTTGACGATTCATATTTTGACTAAGGGGTATAAACTTGAACTGACCGTCGAAACAAGCTGCCCGGTAGTTGCAGGCAGGCATCTGCGCTTGCTTGCGATAGGCCAATATCAATTGGGAGATGCCATGACTGACGCCCTCGCCATTCGCCATGTTGCATTTGAAGATATGGGTACATTCTCTTCCGTTTTGTCTGAGTACGGCATTGATTTGCAGTATATGGATGCTGGTATCGATCGATTGGATCGAATCGACCCTCATGGCCCCGATTTGCTGGTAGTTCTCGGCGGGCCGATTGGGGCGGATGCGGAACAGCATTACCCGTTCATTCTGGATGAGCTGAAGCTTCTGGAATGCCGGCTGGAAGCCGGTCTTCCAACGCTTGGTATTTGTCTGGGGGCGCAATTGATGGCGCGAGCACTAGGCAGCCGGGTGTATCCGGGGGCTGCCGGAGAGATAGGGTGGCAGCCGTTGACGCTCACGCAGGCCGGGCTTGACAGTTGCCTGAAGCACCTGGATGGCGGCAGGACTGCCATGCTGCACTGGCATGGCGATACCTTTGACCTGCCGATGGGTGCGTCGCTCCTCGCATCCACGGATCTTTGCCGCAATCAGGTTTATTCATGGGGGCGTAGCGCGCTGGCGTTTCAGTGTCATCCTGAAATTCAGGGAGCCTCGTTTGAGCGCTGGCTAATCGGTCATGCGAATGAAATTGCCGCTAACGGGCTTTCCGTATCGACATTACGTGCAGACACAGCAAGACTCGGAGGAATACTTGAGGCGCAAAGCGCCATGTGCTTTTCTGCGTGGCTGGAAAAAGCTGGTTTGCGGCCCGGTCAGCTTGAGTAAGGTCGGACCGCATAGCGGAGTTTTGCGCAGTAGTAGTCATTGGTTACCGGGTTAAGCGTTGTTGCGGTATCATGATCAGAGTATGAACGAACCGTTACCCCTCGATCCAGGCCGCTTTCAGCCGCTAACGCTGCTGCCGATGAATCCGGCGCGTGCGGCGTTGTTCGGCGCTAATCTGGCCGGCATCGACCCATGGCTGAGGCTGGGCTACAGTCCTGCCGGCCTGGCGCGCTATCTGTCCGCCAACGCTCAGGGACGGCAGGCGTTGGCAGTCCTGGATGGGGAAACTCCGGCAGCCTGTTTCAGCGTGCGTCCCGGCTGGCTGCGCGGCCCGCTGCTGGAATTACTGGCAGTGCTGCCTCAGCACCAAGGCAGGGGGCTGGGCAAGAAAATCATTAGGGGGCTTGCCGATGAATCCCGGTGTCAAGGGCAGGCTAATCTCTGGACTATCAGTTCCGAGTTCAATATATCGGCGCGGGGTTTTTATCATAGCCTGGGGTTCGAGGAGAACGGCGTGCTGCCCGATTTGGTCCGTTTGGGCGAAACGGAAATCCTGCTGAGGCTAAAACTGCAGGTCGTGTAATATAGATCATTGAACAAGCAGAACCACCGCCCCCCAATCATCTCCCAAAGGGCGATGGGATACCGCCTATTTGTTTTCTCGGTGGTCAGTATTGGGTGTCAACCGTGCGCCCAGCGTCCTTTTCCGGCTGGATCGAGCGCCGGAATATCGGATGTGTGCAGGCGCTTCGAACCATCTTCATGGCAGATGATGCAACAGATGCGCACGGCGCAGCTTATAACGCCAGCCGGAGCACCGCAGCCGGGCTTATCCTGGCGATGCGTCCCAGTATCAGTTTATTGGCGGGTTCGGACGCTTCGTCTTTGTTGCGCGCGCGATAACATAACGACAATACTTCAATCGCAATCTCCGGGTCGCGATGCTCCAGTATTCCATCGTCCAGTTCGGAAAGCAGCGGGCCGAGCAGTGCCTGGATATCGAAGTCAGGAACCGTGTTGCGCAGCAGCTCATAGAGCTTGACGCGTCCGAGCAGCGCTAGTCTGGGCGTAAGCGCGCGTAACTGTTGCTCGAACAGCTCCATGCCGGCGATGAGCCTGCCCTCGGCCTGGGCTGTCTTGACTTCGATCAGCAGACCGTTGATTTGCGCGTCGGCGCTATTGCCGCCTGTTTCGCCGCCTCCCAGCGTTTTAAGCCAGCTTTGCGTGTCGCTGTCGGCGAAGGGTTTGCCGCTGGAAAAGCACAGATCGGCCAGTCCGGGTAAACGTTTCAATAAGGCGCCGGTCTCGTTGCATACCGCTGTATGCGCCGCCTTGAATTCGCCGCCGAGCTGTTCCAGGGCCTGTGCGCTCATGCGTTGCAGGTCGAGCCAGAATAAGTTATCCCTCATTCTGGCTTCCGCGAAACTCAGCATGGCTTTTGCCTGTTTATTCTGTGCTATGACCTCCAACACCTGCATGGCACTGTTGTCGGGTTCGGGAATGGCGGTTTTTCCGGCGGTATTGGGCGGAAGCGCGGTAATCGCGGACCAGCTGGCGATGCGGGATAAACGATAGGCCTTTTCGTCCGCTGAGTTTTGCTGCATCAGCCAGTCGGCAATACCCTGGATGCTTTCCAGGGCGAGCTGTAATTGATGCGATACTGCATCGCTGCTTCCGAATGTGGTAACCGGTGTGATAGCCGCTACATTCAGTGCGGGTTGCGGTGTTGCTGAAGCGGGTGGCGGCGCGCTGCCCGCAACATTTGCCGTCTGCGCATTTACCTGCTCGGCGGTTGCCGCCGGCGACGGCGCATTACTATCGTTTTCAGCCGGAACGATCCCTTGTGCAGGCGCTGGTTCCGGTTCAGGCGTAACGGGAAAGGAACCGAACAGTGTCCGCAACTGATACAGCGACGGAGGCGAGTCGTCTTTTTGTCCAAGAATGTCGTCGAGACTGTCCAGCGCTGAAATCAGCGTGGTGCCGGCAAATGCGCTGATTTCCGGGAGCGGGTTGCTGTTGTCTATCGACTTCAGGATTTCATCCTGCAGCCATTCGATCGCGTTTCTGCGCGCGCGTATTCGTTGCGGCGGCGGAAACAGCGTGTCCCAATAAGAATTGGTGAGCGTCGCCAGACTTTGCAGACCGATCGCCAATCCGTCGAACCCCCTGGTTTTATACAAGCCCATGCATAAATAGCATAAGGTTAAAATATCCTTGCCTTTGGTGCCGACCAGTTCCAGCGCATAGCCGGTGACTTTTTCCCAGTCCGGCAGACCGTAAGTCGTGGGACTGGATTGTTTGTCGATTTCCGCTTGCATGGCGTCGAACAGCGGGTCCTGGCGACTGTCTTTTCCTGCCGGGGCTGCTTCCGTTATTGGCGCACAAATTTTTTCACTGAGTTCGTTCAGTTCTGTCACGTTGCGTTCCTCTTTAATCTACGTATAGCTTATATCCAGGCGGCTCTGCCGGTAACAAAGGTCTGGGAAAATGAAATGCTACACTTTGTCATAGGGTAACCACCTTATCATGACAAAGCTGCTATCGGTTGTTCTTCCTTGATCGAAAGCTTCGGTTACGCCTATTCCCGGTACAACCGCCAATTGTCCGTCAATATGGATCAGCGGTATGCGTTCGCGCAGCCAGGGTGCAATTCCGGCTTCCTGGAATAGGTTTTTCAGCGTATGGCGGCCTCCGCGCCCGCGCAAGGAGCAGCGTTCGCCGCCGCGCCGATAACTGACGGTAATGCTTCCGGAGCGCCAGACGTCGGCGCGGATAAAATGGTAATCGTGCCAGGGCGTTGCCGTTGAAACGAGTTGCAGGTTAATGCCTGCCATCAACACGCCGTTATCGGCCAGTTCTATTAAACCTGTACCGTTCCAGTAATAAGTGGCGCTGTGATCCAACGGCGGCAATTGCGGTAATAACAGCAGTTTGTCGCGGTAGCGCCGAATTTCCACGCTGGACCACGGTACCCGAGGGTTTTTGTCCGGCGCCGCCGCCAGTACTTCATTGATGATGCGGTCCAGTACCGCCGTCGAAGGCATGCGTTGACCTTGTAGTTCAATCCAGTGGCGTAAAACGAGTTTTTGTTCTTCGGTTTTTTTGCGGTTCAGGCGGGAAACGCATAGCTGGGCGTTATCGGCATCCAGGCATGTTGCGTACAGATCGTGCGCGGTATGCCGTATGAGCTGTTGCGCTTCTGCGCAATGCCTGGCGCTGCGGCTAAGCGCTTTGCTCGCGCTCGGCCAGCGTGTCCGGATTAACGGCATGAGCCGCTGCCGCAAAAAATTGCGATCATATGCTGTGTCGGCGTTGCTGGGGTCTTCTACCCAGCCGAGACCGGCGCTTTTTGCATAGCGTTCCAGTTCCGCTCGCGTATGTTCCAGTAGCGGTCTGGCGATATGACCCGGTCCCAGGCTTGCATAGTCGGGCATGGCGGCCAGACCGGGTAAACCGCTGCCGCGCAGCAGTTGCAGCAACAGGGTTTCGGCCTGATCGTCCTGATGCTGGGCGGTGAGCACCACCGTGCCGGTTTGCATCCGCCGGATAATGGCGTCATAACGCGCGCTCCTGGCCGCTTCCTCAGGGCTTTGGCCGCATTCAGGGCGGGCATCGACATGAAGCAGCGTGAAGGAAATATTTAAAGCTCGGCAGTTATTTGCACAATGCTTCGCCCAAAGCCCGGCGTCGGGATGCAGGCCGTGGTGTATATGCACGGCGCTTATCGTTGCCGGTAGTCTGGTTCTCAAGCGGGCGCAGAGGTGCAGCAGAACATGCGAATCCATACCCCCGCTGTAAGCGACGATAATATCGGCGGGTGCCGGCAGGCTTTGCAGTCTGTGCAGCAGCGTAGCGCTCAGCTTTTGTTCTATATCGTCGGGCGCTTGAGCTATGTCCTGATTCATTGCGCTTGAAAAGCCCTGCTTTTTAAGAGCGCGGCGCGAGCAGGCCCTGGTTCCTTGGGTCTATCAGCCCGGAGTAAAGCTGAAGGCAGGAGCGGGCTCGTCATAAACGCCGTAACTCATCAGACGCTTGTAACGCTTGTTCAGCAATGTTTCCGTTTCCTGTCCCATCAGGTCGATCAGATGGCCCAGCAGTAGGGTTTTAAGATTGGCGGCGGTTTTTATCGGGTCGCGATGGGCGCCGCCCAGCGGTTCGGGAACGATTTCGTCTATCAGGTCGAGATCGTAGAGACGCTTCGACGTGATTCCCATTGCCTCGGCGGCAAGTTCGGCTTTATCGGCGCTTTTCCATAAAATGGAAGCGCAGCCTTCCGGAGAGATGACCGAATAGGTGCTGTACTGCAGCATCAACAGCCTGTCGCCTACGCCTATGGCCAGCGCGCCGCCGGAGCCGCCCTCGCCGATGACGGTGCAGATAATAGGAATGCGCAGCTTGGACATTTCGAACAGGTTGCGGGCTATCGCCTCACTTTGTCCGCGTTCTTCCGCTCCTATGCCGGGATAAGCGCCCGGCGTATCGATGAAACATATCACAGGCACTTGAAAACGTTCGGCCAGACGCATCAGGCGTAAGGCTTTGCGATATCCTTCCGGCCTCGGCATGCCGAAGTTGCGATGTATTTTTTCCTTTGTGTCTCGTCCTTTTTGTTGGCCAATGACCATCACCGGATAACCTTCCAGACGCGCCAGACCGCAGACCAGAGCGGGATCGTCAGCAAAGGAACGGTCTCCATGCAACTCCTGAAACTCGTCGAAGATCATCGCGATGTAGTCCAGCGTATAGGGACGCTGCGGATGGCGGGACAATTGCGATATCTGCCAGGCAGTCAGTTTGGTGAAGATGGATTCCGTGAGTTTCTGACTTTTTTCCTCCAGTCGCACTATCTCTTCCGAGATGCTGATACTGTCGTCTACGTCTATGCTCCGTAGCTCCTCGATCTTGGCTTCGAGTTCGGCGATTGATTGTTCGAAATCCAGAAATTTAAGGTTCATGCGCTCGACTTTATTGATTTTAGGTGTTTCCTCGAAGGTAAGTCTATTTTAACACTTCATGAAGGAAATTCAGCAGACTTGTCCACGATCGGCGATCGGCGGCTGGATTGTAGACCGTTCCGAAGCCGGGATCGTTGGCCAGCGGGTTGGTGAAAGCGTGTACGGTATTGCTGTAGACATGGGTCTGCCAGTCGGCGCCTGCGGCAGTCAGCTCTTTTTGCAGCGCGGTTACATGCTCCGGCGGGGCCAGAGGATCGTTGTGACCGTGAAGCGCCAGTATGCGCGCTGAAATCGGGTGTGGCGGAATATTTTCCGGCGCAGTTAATAAGCCGTGGAAGCTGGCTACGCCTTGTATGTCTATTCCGGTGCGCGCCAGATCCAATACGCACAGGCCGCCAAAACAGAAACCGATGGCCGCGATTTTGTTCGCGTCCACCTCCTCCAGCGAGCGCAGCGCATGCAGGGCGCTGAGGATGCGCCCCTGCAGCAGGGTTCTGTCCTGCATGAACGGTTTCATCAATAGCTCGTTTTCCTGCGGATTGCTTCCGGTTTTTCCTGCGCCGTACATGTCGAGGGCGAAGGCGGCATGGCCGGCTTCAGCCAGGGCTATTGCCTTTCGGCAGACAAATTCGTCGCGCCCGACCCAACTGTGGGAAATAAGCACGCCGGGTTGCGGTGTTGCTTTGCTGTCATCCCAGGCGAAAAAGCCCTGTAGCGTGACATTGTCGTGATGATATTCGACGAGTCGGGTGCGGATGGTCATGATTTCTCCCGGTCAGTTTGATTAAGTGTGTGCTTATATGGCGCTTTGCCGGATAGGTTAATCGATTTTGCTCGGCGCCGGTTATATGGTCTTTGCTGTCGCATATACGAAGCATTTGTTATTCCAATGTGGGTACCCCCGGTTGAAAGCCACCATTATCCCGTTTAATAGCGGCTGACTATTTATTTAAATATCATGTGTATGAGCAAAATACATGTAGTGGCCTGGAAGTTGCCATAAGTTGATCGTCATCAACAACCGTGAAAAAATTATGAGAAAGCAAATGCTGGTTCTTTTTTCTCTTGCAATGCTGTCTGTCCATGGGTATGCGGATGAGCGCGCCATGGGCGTAGCCGAAAACGCGGCAGGACTATGGAATAAAGCGCTCAAAGCAGGAAGTATCGACGATATTCTGACCTTGTATGCCGATAATGCCATGATTATTCAGCCGGATGGATCTTTTTCCAAGGAGCGCAATGAGATTCGTGCGTTTTGGCAAAATATAATGGATAAAAAAAGCGGAGTGATGGCGATTGACGTCATTGAGGCCCGAGACGATCAGGACGGCACGATAGTAACGACCGCTCATCTTTCCGATAGCAAGACCATGTCGGCATCGCCAGGCATGATGAAGTACAGCTACGACGGCATCGTTTATAGCGTACTGAAACGGCAGCCCGACGGTTCCTGGAAAGCACAGGTGCAGCAGTGGCGAGATACGCACGCGCATGTCGGATGACATATGATATAACTCTGTCTTGCTGGTGAGGGTCGATGGGTGTCCGTCCGGAATATAAAAGTAGCCGGTAACTGTACAGTTTCGAACATTTAATTCGGGACCGAGGCAGCGGGCTGAGGCAGAGGCCGGTACACTGTGGAAGCGCGCCGGTTATATTAAGCGCGCTGCAAGCCCGTGTTCCCTTCGCTTTCGCTCAGGACAGGTCTTGACCCTCTCTCAGCGGCTATTTTTCAGGTATGCTGAATAGTTACTTTCTCTGGATACGATAAACTCGTAGCTACTCAGCGCATGCTGCAGGCCTGCTTTGATCGTGTTGCAAAAGAGACAGTTGAACAGTTGCCGAATTTCAAAAGCCGCTTTTACCGGAGGTGTGTACGGTGAATAACTTTGTCGATGCCATCAGGGAGACTACCTTTCTTGTTGTTGACGACGTGAGCGCGATGCGCGGGGCGACCCGCTCCGCGTTGCGGCACATCGGTGCGGATCATGTTCTGACGGCTCCCAACGGCGCGGAAGCTTTGAAGTTATTGAAGAGTCAGCCAATCAATATCGTGTTGTCCGATTGGAATATGCCGGTGATGAGCGGTATCGAACTGTTGGCGGAAATTCGTTCGGACCCGGATCTTTATCCAATACCGTTTATCATGACCACGGCAGAGGGCTATCGCGATCGCATACAGCGCGCGATCGATGCCGGCGTTTCCGAAATTCTAATCACCCCGTATACCATGGAGTTACTGTCCGAACGGATTCGGCGCGCGTTGCGCTGGGTTCCTGCGCTCATTAATAAAGCACCGGCAGCGAACAGCGTGGCGGTCACAGCGGCAGCCGGGAGTGCGAGTGGCGAGCGCTCCACTATCCTGATCGTCGACGACACGCCGGATAATCTCTATCTGTTGTCGGAGTTGCTAAAGGATGAGTATCGTGTTCGTGTCGCTCCGGACGGAGCGAAGGCCCTTAAAATATGCCATTCTGATAATCCGCCCGATCTGGTGCTGCTCGATATCATGATGCCGGACATGGATGGTTTTGAAGTGGCGAAGCGCATGCGCGAGCATCCGAGCTCCGAGACGATACCGGTGATTTTCGTCTCGTCAATGAGCAGTGACGCCGCTCGGGCAAAAGGGTTGGAGCTGGGCGCCATCGACTTTATAAGAAAGCCCATCGAGCCTGATGTTTTGAAGCCGCGTGTGCGCAATTTCATGCGCTATGTGATGCTGCGCAGGCAATTGCAGGCCGATTACGATTTGATGCTGGAGACTGCCCGCTTACAGGAAGATGTCAAACAGATCACCCGGCACGATATGAAAGGGCCTTTGGCGGGCATTATCGGTTTGGTTCAATCTCTGGCCGCAGACAAGGCCATGAGCGGCGAACATAAGGAGCAGTTGGGCGTTGTCGAAGAAACGGTATTGGGATTATTGAACATGATCAACCTGTCCACGGAGCTGTTCAAAATTGAGAGAGAAAGTTTCCGGCTCGATCCAAAACCGGTCAATATAGATGACATTTTGCGCAGGCTAGTCCCCATGTACAGAGCCGCTTTTGCAGTGAAGCGGCTTTCTTTGCGCGTGAGCAGCAATATCGCTCGGAGCGCCGCCATGCCGCAAGCCAGAGGCGACGCCATGCTTTGCTATTCCATGTTTCAGAACCTGATCAAGAATGCTTGTGAGGCCGCGCCGGTCGACAGTGTGATAGATATAAAGCTGTACATGCAGGTGCAGGGACCATTGCGCGTTGTAATCGAAAACAAAGGCACGGTACCGGCAGCCATACGTGAGCATTTCTTTGATAAGTTTGTAACTTACGGAAAAGAGAATGGGAGCGGTTTGGGTACTTATTCTGCGAGGTTGTTGGCCAGGGCTCAGGAGGGCAATGTTGATCTGTTCGTTTCCGACGACGACAATATATCCAGGTTGACGGTTACCTTGCCTGTCATGAGTAAATCCTGACGCCGTAGTTCAACGCATCGGGCCGGCCGCTTGCATGCCGACGCGGCACTTCGCGCGATGATTCCGATGCGCGGCCCGCATGGCGCTTGCGTAACGCGCGGCATGCGCGACTCTGTTGCCAAGCTTACGCCGAAGCCACGCCCCGGGCTACATTAGAAAGGATACAGTAAGGAAAAGCCGTATGACGAACTATCAAGCGATGGACGATGCGCCGGACTACCTCCATCGCGGCCGTCGGTACGATGTGGTGCGCTTGCGCGATCCTTCAACTCCCCGCATGCTGGTAAGCAAACGCCTCGCCGACGGCGCCGAACAGGAGTACGCCGGCGCGCTGGCCGGATTACGCAACGAGGCGCGCATTCTGGAGCGTCTGCAAGGCTTGCCCGGTTGTACTCAATGGGTAGACTTTGACGCATCGGCCAAAAGCCTGATCGTTGAGGACTTTGAAGGTGTCGCGCTGGAGGATTCCGGTCTGTTGGGGCGCGTTGATCTGGACCAGTTTCTAACCCTGGCAGCTCAATTGGCGACTGTACTCGCGGCAATCCATGGCCGAGGTGTCATCCACAAGGATATCAATCCCGCCAACATCCTGGTACGGACCGAAACCCTGCAACTACAGATCATCGACTTCGATCTTGCCACTACCATCGCCGAGGAGCACCGGGGGTTCGACTCATTGAACCACATGCTCGGCACCCTGGCCTATTTGTCGCCGGAACAAAGCGGGCGGATGAACCGTCCGGTCGATTATCGCACCGACCTCTACGCGCTGGGAGCCAGCTTTTATGCTCTGGCTACGGGGAGTCCGCCATTCCGGGAAAACGACCCGGCGGCGCTGATCCATGCCCATTTATCCCGCGTGCCGGTCCCGCCGCGACAAGGAGCGCCCTGGTTGCCGGCTTCACTGGAAAAGCTGATTCTAACCTTGTTGTCCAAGGAGCCCGATCATCGTTACCAAAGCGCTGCGGGACTCGTTCATGATTTGGCGGTTATGCAAGAATGCGTGAAACGAAAGAAATTCCTGGACGATATACCGTTAAAACGGGGCGATGCGCCGCTCACCCTGCGCCCGCCACGGCGTCTCTACGGCCGCGACCATGAGCTGAACCGTCTAATCAGAGCTTTGTCCGATGCGATTGCCGGACCATCGCAGGCCCTGTTCGTGGCGGGCTATTCCGGGATCGGCAAGACCTCGTTCATCCAGGAGGTCTACCGACCCCTGACTTTGCATGCAGGGCTGTTTATCGGTGGAAAGTTCAATCAGCTGCAACGTGAACGCCCGTTTTCTGCGCCGGCCCAGGCCTTGCGCCAGCTATGCCATTTCTGGATGGCGGAAGATGAGCATGTCCTGCTGCGCCGGCGCAGCCAACTGGTGGAAGGGATGGAAAACGAGATCAGCGCCTTGTTCGAAGTATTGCCGGAGCTCTCCGTATTGCTGGGGCCTCAGCCTACGGCGCCTGAACTGGGCCCCATCGATTCGCAGGCGCGGTTGCGCTCGCTGCTGGTCGAGCTGATCCATCGGGCCGCTTCCCCCGGGCATCCGCTGGTGCTGTTTCTCGACGACTTGCAGTGGGCCGATCAGCCTTCCATGGACCTTATCGCCGCTCTGCTGCAGGCGTCGAATCCGGGCGGACTGTTGTTCATAGGCGCATACCGCGATAACGAAATCGACGCCACCCATACGTTGACCCATGTATTGAAGCTACCCACCGCCACAGGCATTCCTGTTCCCATTTTGGCGCTTTCCAGTCTGTCGTGCGACGATACCGCGCAAATGATCGGCGATATGCTGTGCATGCAAACCGATACCGTATCGTCTCTTGCCGCTGCAGTGCACCGGAAAACCGCAGGCAACCCCTATTTCACCTTCGAGTTTCTCAAATCCCTTTGCCGCGACGGCAGCCTCGAGCGCAATCTGAATGAAGAGGGTTGGCGCTGGGATCTGGACAAGATAACCGCATCCCTCAGCAGTGAAAATGTGGTGGACTTCCTTACAGCAAAACTGGTGGAGCTCGATCCTGCCAAGCAGGAAGTACTTTCCATTGCTGCATGTCTCGGTAACGATCTGACGCTGGGTGGGCTGGAGCTGGGCGCCGCTATCCCTGTCGATGAACTCATCGAACTCATACGCCCGGCCCTGGAGCTGGGGTTGCTGGTCACTTCCAGCGCCATGCTGTTCCATCAAGCCAGCCGTGAAACGAAACTTCGTTTCTGCCATGACCGGATGCAGCAGGCGGCCTACCAGTTGCAGAGCGAGGAGCAGCGCGCCTTAATCCATCTGCTCATCGCAAGACGCTACGCTGCGATGAATGGCGAATCCGATAACCCGTTTGTAGCCGCGGAGCACTATGCGCATGCCGTGCCGTTGCTGGCGGACGAGTCCGAGCGGGCGCAGGTCAGCGATCTGTTTCTACGCGCCGCGATACGCGCACGCCGAGCCGGATCGTTTGCCGTGGCGGAGCGTTTTTTGCGCCTGGGTTGCTCACTGTTGCCGGTCGAGTCGTGGCGCGCCGCCCCCGACGCGGCTTATCAGCTGCATGCCGAACTGCATCTTGCGCTCCACTGCCAGGCGCGCGCCGCCGAGGCCGACGTAGTCTACAGACAGCTCTCCGATCATGCCGCCAGACCTTTGCAGTTGATAAGGCCTGCCTGCCTGCAACTGGCCAGCCTGACCACGCGCACGCTGTTCGCAGACGCCATCGCGCTGGGATGCGATCTGTTGCGTCGGCTCGATCAACCGGTGCCGTTGGCCGATCTGGCGGCGAGTACGGAGCGGGAGCTGGATATCTTTTACCGGCATGTGGACAACGGGGCATTGGAGCGTCTGGCCGACAGCCCGGAACTGACCGATGAATATCTGCTGGGTGTCGCCATCATGATGAATCGCTTTTTGTCCATGGCTTTTTTCATCAAGCCGGAGATCGCCTATTGGCTCATCATGCGGCTGGCGCGCCTGTGGCTCGAACATGGGTACAGTCCGGCGATGATTAACTGCATGGTTTTCAGCATCGTCCCAACCGTTGCGCTGCGCGGCGATTATGCAGCGGGCGGACTTGCCGGGCGCATGGCCATGAATATCGGAATAACGCGGGAGAATGGGCTGGAAACAGCGCGGGCCCGCCTTCTGTTCTGCGTTTTTAATTTTCATTGGTTCGAATCGTTGGAAGAGGGGGTGGCTAATGCACGGCTGGCTTTCAGCGAACTGGTGCGTGTTGCCGGACTGATGGAGTATGCCGCTTTTATCTGTTACAGCCTTTACGTCGCATTGGTGACGCAAATCGAGACTGCTTCCTTGCCGCAAGTCAGAGAAGAGCTGGTCAAGGCCACTCAGTTTTCGGACAGGATGGGCAATGTGCTGTTTGAACAGATACTCCGCACCCTCAGACAATGGGCGTGCGCGCTGGAGGGAACAACCGGTGATTCGGGCGGTTTCAGCTCGGGTGAGTTCGACGAAGAAACCCACTTTCGGCAACTTGCCGCGAATCCGGTCGCTTTGATTCACTATCATGTCTATCGTGCGATGACCGCCTGTTTGTTCCGCGACAGCGAGGCCTTGCACCGCCATGTGGATGCCGCGCTGGGTCTTGCTTCGTATATCGTTACTTTTTATTTGTCGGCCGTACTCAGTTTTCTGCATTCGCTGTCGCTGATCGAGCGGCTTAAGTGTAACGACCCGCAATCGAAAACACATGAACCCGCAATCAGCGCATCGGCAAACCCAGATTAAGTGAGAATGAAAATAGCGCTCGACCCACATTATTTGAGAATGAGCCCGCAATCAACCGCACCGACCTGCAATCAACCGCGACCAACCCACATTATTTGAGAATGACCGCTGCACCCAAAAACGGCAGGCGGCGCTCAAATTCCTCCCTGACGCCAGTCAAGAAAACGAGGGTTTTTTTAACATCATTCGGCGTGCGATTATCCATCATATTGGCAGCCCTGCCTTCAACATCTTTTCACGCAACTCACTCGTGCGTACTGGATCGAGTGTCTGGGTGAACAGCGCCCTGATTTCTGCCGGCTTGACGTCGAACTGCTCCGCCAGATCCTTGATACGGTAGCCGTTGCGCGTCAGTGTCGCTTCAATATCGTCTGAATGACGCGTCAATACGGTATTGACGATCTCAACGGAGACAGGCCTTTCGCCGGTTTGGTAACCTGCAGTCAAGGCTTGAGTCAGGTAGTCCTCTATCTGTAACGGCGTGCGCAACTTGCTGGACAGTAGGTAGATCGCGTCTTCAGATAGGATGGACTCCGCTTCTACCTGGCCTTCAGTGCACGTTTCAAGCAGCCAATAGATATATTCGCGCTGGCTGCCGGTGATGCCGTCCAGGGAGAAGAGTGTGGTGCGGTGACCAATTTCCTCCATCGTGGGCCGACGTAGATCGTTCCTCAGTTTGGGGTGGCCGGCGAGTACCACCGACAGTCGACCGCCGCCACCGCCACTCCGCGCAAGCTCAATCAGGCGTTTCAAGCTGGTCAAAGTGTAGGTGTTCAGGTCGTGTGCTTCATCAATGAACAGGGCGACGGGGCGTTTTCGTTTTTTTATCAGTTCGTGCAACTGCCTGTCACGGGTCTCGATGTCGGTCGGCACACGCATTTGTTTATCGCCAGACAGGTCGTAGAACAGCGCCGTAACCAGGGTCGATAGTTTGATGGCGCGCTTGTCGATGGCAAAGGACTGCGACACGATGACGTGCTTTTCCTCTTCCAGCGCCTGCCGAATACGCTCCAGCATGACGGTCTTGCCGATGCCGATCACGCCGGACAAAGCCACCAGCCGACCATCGAGGATAGCGCCGCGAATATCGCTCATTAACTGCTGGTTATGACTGGTTTCGTAGTAGCCTGCCTGATTCAATGGCACCGTCAGGCCGTAATGTTTCATCACGTCAACCCGCATGGTTTGTCTCCCTTTTTCTTGTTGCGTCGAAAGTAATCGCGCACGCGCTCCAGCACGATACGGCGCACGAGCGTTTCGCTCAGCACCTGGTCGATAAATGACCGATCTTCTGGTGGTAGCTTCGCCAACGGTTGCGCGAGATCGTCAGCGATGGCGAGTTTGGCCGCAATGACGCTGGGAAAGTGATACTCATGTGCTTCGGCATTAAAAGGCTGTTTCGGTATCGGCGCTGCCGCAGCTGCCGTCGGCGGTGAAAGTCTCACATCGTTGCCAGACAGTGCGGCGATAGGCAGACCCAGCTGATCGGCCAGGGCGCGGATATGATCGGCGCGTTCATCTGCTTTGCCCCGTTTGAAGCTGCGGTACCGGTGTAGCGGGATCGGGCCGGACACGGGATGATAAGGGCCGAAGCGTTCACCTTTGAACTCGACATACAGCTCGTCGTCGAACAAGCCCCACAGTAACACCACACGCTCGCCCGCCATGTCTGGCTCTACTTCATACTCGGTGCCGCCAACGCTGAGGCGGGCGTCGATGCCGACCTTGCGCCGTTCCGGCTCGCGGGCGAAACGGCAGAACTGTTCCCAGGCGCACATCTCGCGCACGCCTTCCGACGGCAGATTCTTCAGCCAGTCGTCCATCAGCGTGTGGGGTTCGGAGCGATGCCGGCGCGCATTATGGATATGGATCAGATGACGCAACAGCCACTCGTTGGCCTGCCGCTCGGTTTCCGGCTTGTGGAAGTGATACAGCGTCTCATAGGCTTCCTTGAGGGTGCGAAAGGCGCGCTCAACTTTGCCTTTTGATCGAGCCGTGGTACGCCTGCCGTCTTTCCCTGCCGGCATATGCGTTTGCCACTCAATGCCCAGTGCCAGCATGACGTTCTGGAATACCCGGCTCTTGGCGACCGGGCCATTGTCTAAATAAATCATTTTTGGCATCCCTTGAAAGGGAAACGCCGCATCGGCTTTCGGCGCCATTGCGTTGAACAGGAAGCGCAAAGCGGATTCTGCATCCTCACCATAGACGCAGCGGTATTCCTGATAGTTCACGCCGCTACGGTCATCCACCACGCTAAACAGCATGAGCGTCGGCTGGCCCTTCGAAGGATCAACCCATTCAGGCTTGTCGATATGCTTGAGATCGGAAGGCGACATATCGAACTGCCAACAATCGTTGCTGCATTCGGCCTGGAAACGCACGGCGGCAGGCTCGCGCGTCAGGCGTGGCTGATCCAGATGCCACAAGGACAGGTACCGGTTTACAGTCGTGCGTGTCAGTAGTCCTTTGGGTGCTCGCACCAAACCCAATGCGGTCTCAACGCCGTAGTCCTCTAACAGCCCAATAGCACGCCGGGTGGACAGATGCCGACCGTTCTTATTCGTCGTGCGCAATTTAAGTGCGGCAACCAACTCGCAGTAGCGCTCCAGTTCAGACGCTTGCAGTATGCGCGGCTTACCGTGGTCGGCACGGTGCGCTGCGTGTGGTCTGTTGAATTCGGTTAATGCCCGGTAGACCGTCGCAATCGAAACACCGTACAGTGTGGCGACAGCAGCGATTTGATTCGCGCGCTCGGAACTCTTGCGGGGTAAACGATCAAGCCGCTGCCGCAATTGCAGCAGGGAATCAATGGGTATTTGCTTATGCCGCGTGAATGGCGTCGGCATCGGCTTCCGCCAAATAGCTATACAGCGTTGGTTTTGAGATGCCCATCATCCGGCAGAGCTCATCAATACTGTGCTGGCGTTCATGGTAAAGGCGAATGGCGAGTTGCCGCTTATTGGAATCCAGCGCCTTAGGACGTCCGCCGGTTCGTCCTCTCGCCCTGGCGGCTGACAGTCCTGCCTGGGTGCGTTCGCGGATCAGGTTGCGCTCGAATTCAGCCAGCGCGCCAAACAGATGAAACACCAGTTTACCGCCGCTACTGCCGGTGTCGATATTTTCCTGCAGGCTTTTGAGTGCAACCCCGCGCTTCTCAAGCTTCTCGACCAAGGCAATCAGGTCTTTGAGGGAGCGCCCCAGCCGATCCAACCGCCAGACCACCAGCGTGTCGCCGTCACGCAGCACATCCAGAGCGGTCAGCAGACCGGGGCGCTCCGCCTTGGCCCCACTTTCCTTGTCTTCATACTGTTTGGAACAGCCGGCCTGCGTGAGCGCGTCGTGCTGCAGGTCAAGGTTCTGATCATCAGTAGAAATCCTGGCATAACCAATAAGCATTACACTACTCATGCGTCGGTGATGGAAAAAAGGGCGGGGCGGCATGGCTGAGTTGTAAATAAACTCGTGTGAAGGAAGTATAAATTAAAGTTGTATTCCTTACCGAATTTATTTACTGGTTTTGGGCTGTTTTACGATGATCTGTATGGTTGCCGGAAACAGTAAGGAAAACCCTCGTTTTCTTGACTGGCGTCAGGGAGGAATTTGAGCGCCGCCTGCCGTTTTTGGGTGCAGCGGTCATTCTCAAATAATGTGGGTTGGTCGCGGTTGATTGCAGGTCGGTGCGGTTGATTGCGGGCTCATTCTCAAATAATGTGGGTCGAGCGCTATTTTCATTCTCACTTAATCTGGGTTTGCCGATGCGCTGATTGCGGGTTCATGTGTTTTCGATTGCGGGTCGTTACAGTTAACGATGCCTTGGGTCACCAAAAGGGCGATGAATTGCTGGTGCAAGTAGCGGAACGCATACAGTGTTGCGTGCGTGCGTCCGATACCTTGGCCAGACTGGGCGGCGATGAATTTACCGTCATCCTGCGCGAGTTAAGCAATACCGGCGATATCGCACCGGTTACTCAGGGTCTTATAACCCGTCTGGGCGAGTATTTTCAATTGGGCAAGGATAGAGCCTATATTTCGGCCAGTATCGGCGTTACGGTTTATCCGGAAGACGGCACGAGCTCCGACATATTGCTGCAGAATGCCTATCAGGCCATGTATGCCGCCAAACAGTCGGGACGCAACGGATTCCGGTTTTTTACTGCGGCAATGCAGGAAACGGCTCAATTGCGCACGCGCCTGCTCAACGATCTGCGTCAAGCGCTGCAGCGCAGTGAATTCCAGTTATATTACCAGCCCATCGTATGTTTATCGACCGGAATCATACACAAGGCTGAGGCCTTGTTACGCTGGAAGCATCCGGAATATGGTTTTATCAGTCCGTCGGTCTTTATTTCGGTAGCCGAAGATAGCGGCCTCATCCATGATATCGGCGACTGGGTATTCAAGGAAGCGGCGCAACAGGTTAAGCAGTGGCGGGAGCGTTACCACCGGGATTTTCAGGTCAGTGTCAATAAGTCGCCTGCGCAGTTTTCAGGTGGCAAAGTGGCGCATCGTCATTGGTCGGACCACCTGGAAATGCTGGGTCTGCCGGGCCAGAGCATCGTGATCGAGATTACCGAGGGTCTACTGTTGAATGTGGATGGCGGGCTCAAGGATAAGCTGTTACCGTTCAAAAACTCCGGCGTACAGGTGGCGATAGACGATTTCGGAACCGGGTACTCATCGCTTGCATATCTTAATAAGCTCGACATCGATTTTCTCAAAATAGACCAGTCTTTTACACGGAATCTGTCGCCGGGTTCGACCGACAGCGCCTTGTGCGAGGCGATCGTGGTAATGGCGCACAAGCTGGGCCAGCTGGTGATTGCCGAAGGTGTGGAAACCGAAGAGCAGCGTGCTCTTCTTGTTCAAATGGGGTGTGATTACGGGCAGGGATATTTGTTTTCGAAACCGTTGCCGGTGCGCGAACTCGAAGTATTCCTTGCCGCGAACCAGAGCGCGCTTGCTTCGGACGGGCTTACGGCTTGATCGTTTGACGCTGGCCTCAACCTCCGGGTCAAAACCAGCAGTCGTAGCGGACCGACACCGGCTAGCCAACGCCCATTATTCCAGTAAGACCAGCAGGCTGCCCGTCATCAGTATGCAAGCCAAAGCGCTTAGCGCAACGTCAAATCCGCCGAAATGAGTTTTGCACAGCGCCACCAGATACGGTCCGGCGAAGCCGCCCAGGTTGCCAAGCGAATTGATTAAAGCAATTCCGCCGGCGGCGGCGTTACCGCGCAGCCAGGACGAGGGCAACGTCCAGAAAGGTCCCAGCGTGGAAAATATTCCGGCGGCCGCCAGACAAAGTCCCAGTAAATGAAAAACAGGGGTTATGGTCAATACGTTCAACAATAAACCGCACGCACCCAGCCATGCCGGGATCAACACATGCAGGCGTCGCTCTCCGCTCCGGTCCGAATGCAGGCCATTGATCACCATGACGATCGCGGCTGTCAGATAGGGCAATGCCGATAACAGCGAAACATGCAGATTATCCATGCCGGAAAAACGCTTGATGATTTGCGGCAGCCACATGCCGATGCCGTAGAAACTCAATACGATACAGAAATACAGCGTTCCCAAACGCCATACGCGTAGCGAAGTCAGCGCCGTTTTCAGCTCACTGATATGATACGACGATGTTACTGCATGTTCTTGTCTCATGCGTTCGCATAACCAGCTTCTTTCCGATGGTGTCAGCCAGTCGGCCTGTTCCGGTTTGTCCGTTAAAAGTTTCAGTACCGCTAAACCTGCAGCGATCGAAGGCAAGCCTTCTGCTATGAAGAGCCATTGCCAGCCTGCAAGACCGGCAATGCCGTGCATCTGTAATAAAAAGCCGGAAAGCGACGCGCCGATCACGCCGGCTATGGCGGTGGCTGTCGCAAATTGCGCCAGGATTTTGGCTCGTTCGGCTTCGGGAAACCAATAACTTAAATACAAAATAATGCCGGGGAAAAAACCGGCCTCCGCCACGCCGAGCAGAAAGCGCAACAGGTAAAACTGGTGCGGCGTATTGATCAACGCCATGCAGGTGGAAACAATGCCCCAGCTGATCATGATGCGCGCTATCCATATCCGCGCGCCGAAACGGTACAAAGCAAGGTTGCTGGGAATTTCAAAAAAAGTATAGCCGATAAAGAAAATACCGGCGCCGAGCGCGTATACCGCGTCACCGAAACTCAGACTGTCCCTCATCTGCAGTTGCGCAAAACTGATATTTATGCGGTCCAGATAAGCAAGAAGGAACAGAAAGAACAAAAACGGTATTAAACGCCGCGTTGTTTTACGGGTAACGGAACCAGCCGGATTTTCAGGTTTTGCAGGCATGCAGTTTTACGAAACGGCAGAAGGTTTAATTCCATAAGGCGGCTTTAGCCTGCACGAATGTGCGGCAGCCCGTGGTTTAAATCCACCGGCTTTAGACGTATTCTCTTCAGTCGGCGGTTTAGTCCGCCGATCTTCAACCCACCAGCTTTAGCTGGTGGTTGTTGAGAACCGCCGGATGCTACTCCTGTTTCCGGCCCCGCAACAAGCAATTCATACCGTACTCGATGTTATGGCAGGCCGCGCCGTAAATACAGCGGTCTTGCGCGCTTCACGTCTGCATCAAAAGCTTATCGATTTTTGTGGCTCCGCAGCGGCAGGATTAAATCAGCGCTTCTTCAGGCAACCCGTCCGGAAAGCGTTTTCTTTACTTCTTTTTTAACTCCTTCAGCGCCATTGCGCATCCTACCGACATTTCCTGCTTGTGCTGCATCAGGCAAGCCTTGATCCGCCCTTGGCCGGGTTGAACAGCAGGGCAAAGCCGTTTTATATCAGGTTCACAATATTTTCGGAGCGCCTGCATTTCCGTATCCGGTGCCGATTCCTGGGCGAATGCCGAAGCAGGGGCGGAAACGGCAAGCGATATGACTATGGCTCGAAAAATCATTTTGGAGTCTCCTGTTGTTTGTCGATTGGTAATAGGTGGCTTATCTGGCTTATCCGGCTGAGAGTTGAATCTTGCGTAGCCGAAGGGAACGGTGGACGGCGTGTCGCGACAGGCTTTCCTCGCTTCCGGCTGCACAAATATTAACCAATAACACGAACTGCATAATTACGGGTCTCGGGAGTTTGCTGTATGTCGTCGTTTATCTCTGCATGCCGCCATGGACATCCGCGCGTGAGCCGATACGTTACCGTGCAGATCGCGAAGCGAACACCGGCCCTCCCCTCCCTCCGGGAAATGAATATCACTATCAAACTTTTTACCAGCCCCTGCGCGCCGTTCGTTCGCCAATACCCGGATGTATGAAGTCTCGCGCTGCCGGGTCAGCTCGGCGTCGCCCGGACGTTCCTTTTTCCTTTCATCAGATCCTCCGCAGTAATGATCACCGCCGCATCCGTTCCAATAGGCATCGTTGGATTGATGCGCCATGTAATCGGAACCGATCAGCGTAAACTCAGGCCTTGCAATCTGCACTAGCTCGTAAAGCGCTATGCCCAGCGTTATCACCAAGCAGATTATACTAACAAAACAGACTGCCAGCGCATAAACTCCTATTGCGGATTTTTCATGGGCATACTCATCTCATTAAACGAATAAGGGTGGAGCGAATTTCAATGCTCCAAAGAGTGTTTGTCCAAAATAAACTGATAGCTGCCATCCGTCTTCATGCGTTTCAAGGCCGCATTGAAGTCCTGGGTGATTTTGGCGTGATTGGGATTGGTTTTGCTGACTGCGGCAAACAAGTCGTTTTTCGGGAAACACGGCGGCATATATTCCAGGGTTTTTGCCTCCTGGGGCATGAATTTCGCCAGCAGGAAATCGATGTCGCGCCTGTCGCCGAGCACCAGATTGATTTGCCCCGCCGCCAGCGCATTCAACGCCGGCAACATGGTGGGTACCGGAATCTTGATGATGTCTCCGGCCATGACGAATTCGCGCGGGTAGGGGTAATCCTTGACCACTCCGACGACCATCCCGCGCAGATCGCTTAAAAATGCGTATTCTATATCGACGCCCTTGCGTTTGATGAAGCACATTTCGTTGGACAGGTAAGGGTCGGTGAAATCAAGGTCGGTTGCGGCATCTTCCGAATACCAGATATTGCTGACCACATCGTAGACACCGATGCGCGCTCCGGCAATGGCGCGCGATAAATCCTCCAGCGCGAAGTGCGTTGCATAACCCGATTTTTTCAACGCCTCGGTGACGATTTCAACCGACAAACCGTTGCCCGGCAGGCTTTCGTCCACATAAGGCGGCCATTCGTCGCCAACGATACGGAGCGGTTCCACAGCAAAAACCGGCCCGCAAATCAAAGCCAGCGTAAAGAGTAGGAGCATTTTTATTTTCATCGTTGCGCACAGTCTGCTTGAGGTGAATAGACGGTTGAAATATAGCATGATCCGCCCGATGCCGGGAGATGCCTGCTCACTATAATTTTAATTTTAAATTTAAATTTGACTTTATAATGATTCACGGATAATCTGAGCACATGAACAATCAAACACCCCACAGAAACTCAGCATCCCAGCGCAAAACGCACGAGGATCATCATGATACCCGCTCGCAAATATTGAGGGTGGGCGGACAGCTGTTTGCCGAAAAAGGCTTCGACCGCACCACCGGCAAGGAAATTTGCGCACGCGCCGGGGCCAACACGGCCGCGATCAATTATTACTTCGGCGGCATGGAGGGACTGTACACGACCGTTCTGTTGGAGGCGCACCGTCAACTGTTCACGATGGAAACCTTGTCCGCAATTGTCGCGGCCGAGGTTACGGCGCAGGCGAAACTGGAGGCTGTCATTTTGCAGCTGGTCGACGCTTTTACCGAGCCTTCCGCGTCATCGTGGATGCTGCGAGTGATAGGACGCGAAATTGTTGCGCCGTCGCCTTTCCTGTCCTTTTTTTCGGAGCAGGAAGTAATGCCAAAATGCGTCATGTTGAAAGGCATAGTCGCCGAATTGGTGGGGTTGCCGGAAGAACACCCCGTCGTTACCCGGGGAGCTTTCTTCGTTATCGCGCCTTGCATCATGATGCTGATCAACGATCGCGAGACGCTGAAATTGCTTTATCCGAACTTCGGTTTCGAGAAATCCGACAACGCCGATATTGTCCGGCAGATGATGCAGTTTGTTCTGGGCGGTCTGGCGGCGGTAGTGGCAGCAGAAGTAAAACTTGAATCTTGAGAGGAAAATATGAAACCAATATCGCGGTTTGCACGGCCGTTGTCATGCCATGCATGCGGTTTTTTACTACTTTCGTCGCTGACGGCGGGATGTTCAAAGCCGGAAACGTTCACGGATACGGCGCGCTATGTGCGCGTTAGCGTAGCGCATTACCAGCCGGCTGTTATCGCCACGCATTATTCCGGCGAAGTCCGGGCGCGCTATGAGTCGCCGTTGGCTTTCCGTGTCGGCGGTAAACTGGAGCAACGGCGCGTCGATGTAGGCGCGGTTGTCAAGCGCGGCGACGTACTGGCAACGCTCGATCCGATCGATTATCGTCTGAATGAGGCTGAAGCGTCTGCCCAACTGGCAGCGGCGCGTGCCGAATTAAGTCAGGCACAAAGGGACTTGCATCACAGTGAAGTTTTGCTGGAAAAGAAACTGTACAGCGAAGCCGGGTATGAGCAGCGACAGGACAGCCTGCGTGCGGCTGAAGCGCGCGTAGCGCAGATGCAATCCGCATTGGGTCTGAATACGCGGCAGACCGCATATTCCGAATTGCGCGCGGATCAGTCCGGCGTGGTGACAGCAGTTGAAGCCGAAGCCGGGCAGGTATTGACAGCCGGTCAGGCCGTGGTGCGCGTGGCGCGCACCGATCAGATCGAAATATTGATCAACGTTCCGGAAGGGCAGCGCGCCGATTTACGTCAGGGCGGAGAGGCGCGCGTGAGTTTATGGGCCTATCCCGGACATTTTTATAGCGGGCGCATACGCGAAATAGCGCCGTCCGCCGATGCGCAGACACGTACCTTCAGCGCGAAAATCAGCGTAACCAACCCAGATGAGCTGCTGCATTTCGGTATGACGGCAACGGTAGAACTGATCCGTAACGGTTCTGGACCCTGGGCCGATGTGCCGTTGACCGCATTGGACAAAAGCGGCGATTCGGCTGCGCTATGGATCGTTGACCCTGTAAGCGGTACCGTGCAAAAAAAGCCGGTGCAACTGGATAGTTTCGACGGCACCCTGGCCCATATCCGCAGCGGTATTGCCGAAGGCGATCGGGTAGTCAGCGCCGGCGTGCACAAACTGTTGCAGGGAGAAAAAGTACAGGTTGTGAGCGAGGTAGAAAGCAAATGAAAGGATTGAATCTTTCCGAATGGGCGCTGCATCATCAGTCGCTGGTCGGCTATCTGATGATAGTTCTGACACTGGCAGGCGCGATGGCTTACGTTACGTTGGGGCGCGCCGAAGACCCCGATTTCACGATAAAAACGATGGTGGTGACTGCGACCTGGCCGGGCGCGACCGCTTTGGAAATGGAGCAGCAGGTGACCGATCGCCTGGAAAAGAAGCTCCAGGAAACGCCGTGGCTGGATTTCATACAAAGCTATTCCAAGCCGGGGAAAAGCGTGCTGTTCGTCAACCTGAAAGACTACGCTCCGCCGCGCGATGTCCCGGATGTCTGGTATCAGGTGCGCAAAAAAATGCACGACATACGCGGCACCTTGCCGGAAGGTGTGGATGAGCTGGAGTTTAACGACGAGTTCGGCGATACCTACGGAACCATTTACGCCTTTACCGCCGAAGGTTTCAGTCATGCCGAACTGAAAGACGTGGTGGACGATGTGCGCCAGGAATTGCTGCGCATTCCCGATGTTTCAAAAGTCGATTTGATGGGCGTGCAGCAGGAAAAAATATTCATCGAGATTTCCCGTCGCAAGCTCGCCAACATGGGAATCGATCCCAGCATTATCTTTAATACGCTACAACAGCAGAATGCAATGATCTCTTCCGGCTCCATTGAGACGCAAAGCGACCGCATTTACGCGCGGGTCAGCAGCGATTTTCACAGCGAAGAGCAATTGGCCAGGATCAGTATCCAGGCCAATGGACGTACCTCCCGGCTGACCGATATAGCCCATATTTACCGCGACTACGCCGATCCGCCAACGCCGCGTTTTCGTTATATGGGACAAAACGCGATTGGACTGGCGGTTTCGATGCGCAAAGGCGGCGATATCCTGACGCTGGGTAAGGCGCTGACTGCCGAAGTCGGGCGTTTGGGCGCGCATCTGCCGTTGGGAATCGACATCCATCAGGTATCTGACCAACCGCGCGTGGTGCAGCATTCTGTCGGCGAATTCATGAAGTCGCTGACGGAAGCGCTGGTAATTGTGCTCGGCGTCAGCTTTCTGGCGCTGGGTGTGCGCACCGGGCTGGTGGTGGCGCTGTGCATTCCGATCGTACTGGCGATTACTTTTCTGTGTATGAAAATACTGGGAATCGACCTGCAGCGCATATCCTTGGGTGCGTTGATCATTGCGCTGGGTTTGCTGGTGGACGATGCGATTATTTCGGTGGAAATGATGGTGGTGAAAATGGAGCAGGGCTGGGATCGTTTCAGGGCGGCCACCTTTGCTTATACTTCGACTGCCTTCCCAATGCTGACCGGCACGCTGGTTACGGCTGCGGCTTTCATGCCGGTCGGGTTCGCGCGGTCCGCCGCTGGCGAATACTGTTTCAGCATCTTTGCAGTGGTTGGAATAGCGCTGCTGGTTTCCTGGGGCGTTGCCGTGGTTTTTACGCCGTGGATCGGTTTTCATATACTGCCGGATATGCATAAAGCCGGCGAACACGCGGTTGATGTTTATCAGCGTGGAATTTATCCGAGGTTCCGGCGGCTGCTGACCTTCTGTATGTTGCGTCGCCGCTGGGTGATAGCAATAACCGTTGCCGCCTTTATTTTGTCGCTGTGGCTGTTTTCTTTTGTCGAACAGCAGTTTTTCCCATATTCCAACCGTCCCGAGATTTTAGTCGATCTTTCGTTGCCTGAGGGCGCATCGATCCGCGCCACCGAGGCCGAGGTGAAGAAGGTGGAGGCTTTGCTTGCAAACGACCCCGATATAGTAAATCAGGTCAGCTATGTAGGCAGCGGCAGCGCGCGCTTTTACCTGCCGCTGGATGTGCGTCTTGAAAACAACAATTTTGCGCAGCTCGTGATATTGACCAGGGATCTGGAGGCGCGCGAACGCGTATTCAGTCGTTTATATCCGATACTGGAGCGCGAGCTTACCGGTTTGCGTCCGCGTTTGACGCGTCTGGAGAACGGTCCGCCTGTGGGCTTTCCGGTGCAGTTCCGCGTAACCGGCCGCGATTTGGCGCAGACACGTCAAATTGCGGAAAACGTTGCCGAGGTGATGCGGCAAAATCCTCATGTGCACGATGTGCATCTGGACTGGGGCGAACCCTCGAAAATGGTTCGCGCGGATGTGGATCAGGACAAGGCGCGCATACTTGGTGTCAGTACGCAGGATATTTCCGGGCTGCTCAGTAACGTGTTGAAGGGTTACCCTATTACCTGGTACCGCGAAAACGATAAATTGATCGAAGTCCTGGAGCGTGCGCCGTTGGATGAGCGGGATAATCCTGCCGCGCTGGGCGAGGTACCGGTACCGACGCGTAGCGGTAAAACCGTGCCGTTGAGTCACCTGGCACGGCTCAATTATGGTTTTGAATATGGCGTTATCTGGCGGCGCGATCGTTATCCGACTTTTACCGTGCGCAGCGATATCCGCGATAATGCCCAAGCTCCCGATGTCACTGCACAGATCGAGCCGTTGCTGGAGCCTATTCGTGCGCGTTTGCCTGACGGCTATCGTATCGAACTGGGCGGCGCGGTCGAATCCAGCCAGAAAGCGCAGGCTTCCATCAATGCGGTGATGCCGGTGATGCTGCTGGCGGTAGTTACGTTGTTGATGCTGCAGCTGCAAAACATTCAGCGCACTATTATAGTGGTACTGACAGCGCCGCTGGGTTTGATCGGCGTCACCGCCTTCCTGCTGATCCTGCATGTGCCGTTCGGGTTTGTCGCAACCCTGGGCGTGATTGCATTGTCGGGCATGATCATGCGCAACTCCGTCATCCTGGTGGATCAGATCGAGCATGATATTGCCGACGGCCATCATCCCTGGGATGCGGTTATCGAGTCGACCATCCGGCGCTTGCGCCCGATACTGCTGACTGCCGCTGCGGCGATACTGGCGATGATTCCGCTGACGGAAAGCGTTTTCTGGGGGCCGATGGCGGTCGCGATCATGGGCGGGTTGACTGTGGCTACTGTTTTGACCTTGCTGTTCCTGCCGGCGCTCTACGCCGCCTGGTTCAGAATAGAGCCAAAGGAGTCGGTGAAATGAAAACGGTGCTGCGAATGTTTTATTTTGCATTGATGTTTTTAGTGGTGGCGGTCATGGGAGGTGTGATGGTGGCAACGGTCCTGGCTCTGTTGTTATTGCCGATACTCTACGTCGGCTGGTTCGGCGTAAGCGCTAAGGACGCTGTATGTACACGCCGCGTGGCTTTTCTCGCATCGCTGGTTTCCCTGTTGAGCGCTTGCGCGGTAGGCCCTGATCACCAAACTCCTGTAGTGGCGACCCCGGCGCAGTGGCACGGTCCACAGCCCGCCACCGGGCAGCAAGCCGCAGCAGCGCCGGGCTCGGATCTGCGCCAATGGTGGAAAGGCTTTAACGATCCGCTGCTGAACCGTCTGGTGGACATGGCGCTGGAGAGCAGCCCGGATTTACTCGTCGCCGAAGCGCGCCTGAAAGCCGCGCGCGCGCAGACCGTAGCCACTGCCGCAGATCGCATGCCGCAGTTGGATGCCCAGGGAGCCTATCAGCGTATCGGTACCATTCCTTCCAGCGCCAACAATTTGATTCAGCCGGGTAACCTGACTTTTGGCAGTTTTATAATGAGCTGGGAGCTGGACTTTTTTGGCGGGGTCAGACGGCGCATGGAAGCCGCCGAAGCCGACGCCAATGCGCAACAGGAATATCGGCGCGATACCCAGGTTTCATTGACGGCGGAAGTGGCGCGGCAATACCTCGGCCTGATCGCCTTGCAACAGCAGATGGAAACCGCGCGCCGGCGTCAGGATACGGTACGCGAGCAGCTCCGGCTGGCCGACGGTCTGTTCGAGGCGGGCATGGCGGCGGTCACCGAGGTTCAGACCCAGCGCGCAACGGTAGCGTCTATCGAGGCCAGCCTGCCGGCGCTCGATGAGCGCATCAAAAATCAACGGCACGCGCTTGCGATACTGCTGGGTTCGAATCCAACCGATCTGGAACAGCGTTTGGCGCATTTGCCTGCGGAATTGCCGCAACCGCCCAATGTGCCGCTGGACCTTCCCGCTGATGTGATACGCCGTCGCCCGGATATCCGACAGGCGGAATTCAATGTCGCGTCCGAATCCGCATCAATCGGCGCTGCGGTCGCCGAGCTGTTTCCGAAAATCACGCTATCGGGAGTTGCAGCTATTCAGACCCAGGATGTGACTAATTTAATCAATATGACCAACGGTTTTTACGGTTTCGGCCCGCGCGTATCGATTCCCATTTTTCAGGCGGGCCGCTTGTTGGCCAACCTAGAAAATCAGGAAGCGCAACATCGCGAAGCGCTGATCACCTATCAAAAAACCGTGCTGACAGCGTTTCGCGAGGTTGAGGACCAGCTGGTTTCGATCAACGACGAGACGCAGCGCCGGCAAAGTCTCGAACTGGCGCTAAGCAATGCCCGCATTGCGGAACAGTCTTCGATGTCGATGTACGGGGAGGGCGAGGCGGAATTGCAGGCGGCGCTGCAGAATCGGCGCAATCAGCAGGATATACAGGATGACCTGACGCAAAGCCGTCTGACCTGGGTTACGCACTACGTGGCGCTGTACAAGGCGCTGGGTGGCGGATGGGATATGAACGGAGGCGGTTGAGGCCGACTCACCGGCGTCCGCTTGCATTATCATAGCAGGCGCTATTCAAGTGCGACCGTCCTTCCTCAAACCCTGATGCGAAATCATTACAACATATGAAAATAGCCACCTGGAACGTCAATTCGTTACGCGTCCGCCTTCCCCACGTGCTCGACTGGCTGAGTCAGGAGCAACCGGACATCCTGGCGGTACAGGAAACCAAGACGCAGGACGCGGATTTCCCCGCGAACGTATTTGCTGACAACGGCTACCATGCCTTGTTCAGCGGGCAAAAAACCTACAACGGCGTCGCGGTTTTCAGCCGTAATCCGGGTTCTGAACGCTTGACCGATCCCGATAACCTCGACGATCCGCAACGCAGAATCCTTGCCGCCAGCTACGATCGGTTCCGTATCATCAACCTATACGTACCCAACGGCAGCGAAGTCGGATCGGAAAAATTCGCATACAAAATGGACTGGCTGGCAAAAATCAGCGAATTTATCCGCCGCGAGCTGGAACGCTACCCGCACACGATCGTGCTCGGCGATTTCAATATTGCGCCGGAGGATGCGGACGTATACGACCCTGCATTATGGCGCGATAAAATCCTGTGCAGTCCGTCCGAGCGCGCCGCCTTTCAGTCCTTGCTCAAAGCAGGCTTGCACGATGCTTTCCGTCTGTTCGAACAGCCGGAAAGCAGTTTTAGCTGGTGGGATTATCGCGCCGCCGGATTTCGCCGCAACCTCGGCTTGCGCATCGATCACATCCTGATCAGCTCGGCGCTCAAACCCTATTGCACCGCCTGCCGTATAGACAAAGCGCCGCGCAAACTCGAAAAGCCATCCGACCATACGCCGGTGCTGATCGAGTTGGACTTGAAATAATGTTAATGTTTAACCTGCGCGACAAAACAGCTCTGTAGACTGTGTAAAAAGTCACCTCTATCGATCAGGAGGATTTCAAAATGGCTCTGCCGCAACGCAAACCCGCGACTTAATCAGGACATACTGGACGCGCCGGAAAATATGGCGGCGGAAATCATCAACGGCGAACTCTGCACGCAGCCTCGTCCTGCCCCGCGCCCGCTCCGCGCGCACCCTCTTCATTGGGGGTTGAAATTGGCAGTCCGTTCGATAAGGAACGCGATGGGCCGGGCGGCTGGTGGATACTGGATGAACCGGAACTGCATCTGCACGATGATGCGGTGGTACCCGATATCGCCGGCTGGCGGCGCGAACGCATGCCCAAACTGCCGGAAACCGCCTGGTTCAAGTTCGCGCCGGACTGGGTCTGCGAGGTGCTTTCTCCCGGTACGGCCCGCCAGGATCGGGTGCTGAGGATGCCGCTCTACGCTCGATGCGGCGTGCAATATATCTGGCTGGTGGTGGAGCCGGTGCTGCTGACGCTGGTGATTTTCGAGAATACCGGTAACGGCTGGCTGTTGTTACAGGCCTTCGAAAACGATAACGAAGTATCGGTCGCGCCTTTCGCCGCCATTTCCCTCAATCTTGCCGTACTGTGGGCGGATTTGCGCTTTGCAGCATGGTCGGTAGGCTTTTTAGCCCACCCCCCGAAACTGAACCGCTGCCCGCCGGGTTGCTTACCTTTCAATCCCGGCGCATAATCAAGCCAATGCCGGTTTTTCCTACTTTCGCCTAATTGAATGATGGAGGGATGCACGTGAGCAGCACCAGCCCCTGGGGGAAAATCATTCCGCCTACACCGCCCATTGCCATCGGGCGTTTGTTTTTGATCGTTCTAATCTTTTCCGCCGTCTGGACATCCTGGTTCACGATACCTGCCGACTCCGAGGGCGTGGTACTGCGTTTCGGCAGATATGACCGGAAAATGCCGTCGGGCCTGCATTACAAGCTTCCGTACGGGATCGATCGGGTCATCGTCGTTCCTACCCTGCGTCAGCTCAAACTGGAATTCGGCTTCGGCACGCCCGGCTTTACCAACCCTGAGCAGGTCGGCGAACATCCGGACATGGAAAAATCGATGGTGACCGGCGATCTCAATTCATCGCTGGTGGAATGGGTAGTGCAGTATCGCATCGTCGAGCCGGAAACCTATCTTTTCGATGTGCGCGACCCGGATCAAACGCTACGCGTGCTGTCGGAATCGGTGATGCGCGAAGTCATAGGCGACCGTACCGTGGATGAAATCATCACCATTGGCCGTGAGGAAATCGAGATAACCGCGCTGAATCGCATGCGCGAGTTGTCCAAGCGTTATCATCTGGGGATGTTCATCAATCAGGTGCAGCTCAAGAACGTCGATCCGCCCGAACTTGTCCAGCCTTCGTTCAACGAAGTGAACCGCGCCCAGCAGGACAGGGAAAACGCGATCAACATCGCCAATGGCGAATACAATAAGGCGGTACCGCGCGCGCGCGGCGTAGCCGATCAGCGTATCCGTGAAGCGGAGGGTTATCGTTTCAAGCGTGTTCTCGAAGCCGAGGGAGATGCGTCCGCGTTCACCCAGGTGTTGCAGCAATACCTGAAAGCCCCCGAAATTACTCGCACCCGGCTCTACCTGGAAACGCTGGGCGATGTGTTGCCGCGCGCCAAACAAAGCATCATAGTCGATGAATCGGTGCAGCAGATTCTGCCGATGCTGCCGCTACCCACTCGCGCACTGGAGGAAAAGAAATGAAATCCGCCAAGACCGCCGTCATCGCCGCAGTCGCCGTTGCGCTGCTGGTGTATTTTTCAGCCTACACGGTCGGTCAGACCGAGCAGGCCATTATCACACAATTCGGACATCCGTTGCAGCAACCGGTTACCGAACCCGGCCTGCACTTCAGAATCCCGTTTATCCAGCGTGTCGCCCTGCTGGATAAACGTTATCTACCCTGGGATGGGCCGATTGTGGAAATGCCGACCAAGGACAAAACCTATATACAGGTCGATACTTTCGCGCGCTGGCGTATCAAGGACCCGATGCGTTATTTCCTGCGCCTGCACGACGAACGCAGCGCGCAGTCGCGCCTTGAGGACATCCTAGGAAGCGAAACGCGCACTGCTGTGGCGCGTTATGAGCTGGTTGAAATGATACGCATCGACAAGGGACGCGTACCTCAACAGGACGAAAATATGGCATCCATGCTGTCCGGTATAGGCATGCTGGGCCAATTGCGACCGATCCAGTTCGGGCGTCTCGAAATCGAGAAAAATATATTCGAGGCCGCCGCGCCGAAACTGGCGGAGTTCGGTATCGACCTGCTGGATATCCGCTTCAAGCGCATCAACTACAACCCCCAGGTTCTGGAGCGCATCTATCAGCGCATGATCAGCGAGCGGCTGCAGATTGCCGCCCGTTTCCGCTCGGAGGGCGAAGGCGAAGCCGCACGCATACTGGGCAACAAGGAGCGCGACATCAATGAAATCCAGTCCAACGCCTACAAGCGCGTCCAGGAAATACACGGCGAGGCCGATGGCAAAGCCACGGATATTTATGCCAGGGCCTACACTCAGCAGGCGGGAGCCGCCGAGTTTTACCACTTCATAAAAAGCATGGAAACCTATCATAAGGTTATCAGCGACGACGCCACAGTGGTGTTGTCGACCAACAGCGATTTGTTTGCGCTGCTCAAGCGCATGGAACAAAAGACTCACCCCTGACAGCTTGTCCATGCTGTTGACTTGAATGCTTTTCCGTTCGTCCCGAGCTTGCTGGAGGGTGAGCGGAAAGGCCGGTCAACAGCCTAGCGACAGAGCGTCTCTTGACAGGAGCAGCGTACATGTCTGCCAGTTCGGCTACCATCGGCTGGATAGAAGCGGCGCAGGGACCGGTTGTCGATGTACGTTGCGACCAACTGCCCGTTATCGGTCAGGCGCTTGACGTAATTAACGGCAATGAACCTTATGTGCTGGTAGTGCACCAGCATCTGGCCCCCGGTCTGATCCGAGCCATCGCATTGCATTCGGTTTCCGGCCTGTATCGCGGCATGCCGGTTTACGACCGCGGCGCGCCGTTGCGCGTGCCGGTCGACCCGTCCTGCCTCGGTCGCATGCTCAACGTATTCGGTGACCCGCTTGACGGCGGAGCAGCGCTGCCGGCGCACAGCTATCGCAATATCCTGTCGCCGCCGCCGCCGTTATCCGAAACCTTGCCGTCCACGCGCATCCTGGAAACCGGCATCAAGGCCATAGACCTGCTATGCCCGTTCGTCCGCGGCGGCAAAACCGGATTGTTCGGCGGCGCAGGGGTCGGAAAAACCGTGCTGATGATGGAATTCATGCACTCGGTCAGCAACGCGATGCAAGGGGTGTCGGTTTATGCCGGCGTCGGCGAGCGCATGCGCGAAGGCCACGAGCTGTGGAAGGAAATGGGCGAAGCAGGCGTATTACCGCGCGCGTTGCTGGTTTTCGGACAAATGGACGAATCGCCCGGCGTGCGCTTTTACGTCGGCTACAGCGCGCTGGCCTATGCCGAATACCTGCGCGATACCCTGAACACGGAAGTCCTGTTTCTGATGGACAATATCTTCCGCTTCGTGCAGGCCGGCAGCGAAATCTCCGGCTTGCTGGGGCGCATGCCGGCCACGGTCGGTTATCAGCCGACCTTGCTGACCGAAGTCGCGTCGCTGCAGGAGCGCATCGTTTCCACCCGGTCCGGCGCGATTACCTCGGTGCAGGCGGTGTATGTCCCCGCCGACGACATGTCGGACCCGGCGGTGGCGACTATCCTGGGCCATCTGGACAGCGTGGTGATATTGTCGCGTCAGCAGGCGGCCAAAGGCATTTATCCGGCAATCGATCCGCTGCGCTCCGGCAGCCGCATGATGGATCACCGCATCCTCGGCGAACGGCATTATCGCGTCGCGCGCGCGGTGCGCGAACATTTGTCGCGCTACCGCGAACTGGAAGACATCATCGCCATGCTCGGCATAGAGGAACTGTCACCGGAAGACCGTCGCACCGTCGAGCGCGCGCGGCGTCTGCAGCGCTATCTGACGCAGCCGTTCAGCACCGTGGCCGAGCATACCGGCATGCCCGGAGAGCGGGTCGCGCTGGCGCAAACGATAGCCGACTGCGAAGAATTCATTAACGGCAAGTACGATCATCTCAGCGAAGCAGACTGTTACATGAAAGGTGCGATACAATGAAAGGCTTTGCTCTGAATCTGCTCGACAGCCACGGCAACGAACATTTCGATAACGTGAAGCATTTCATCGCCGCCGACGACAACGGCAGCTTCGGTTTACTGGCCGGTCATGCGCCGATGATAGCGGTATTGCGCTACGGACTGGCGCGTTTCTGCGACAGCACCGGCATCTGGCGCTACGCCGCATTTCCGGGAGGGGTGCTGCGTTTTGCCGATAATCAGCTGAACGTCGTTACCGTGCGCTATTTCCTGGGCGATGAACGCGGCAACATCTGCGAGCAGTTGGCGGAAGCGATGGAGCGCACCGACTCGGAAATACGCAAGGCGCGCGCGACGCTGGCGGAAATCGAACACTCCCTGGTGCGTCGTTTGATCGATTTAAGCGGCCGCTCGCTATGAACCATCGCAACAGGCTGATAGAGCGCACCCGGCTCGACATCGAACGGCTGGAACGGAAGGAACGCAAGCCGGCGACCTGGGCGGGCATGCTTTTTTACGGCGGCACTCTGGGCCTGCTGTTTACCGTCCCCCTCGTTGCCGGCGCCTATCTGGGGCGCTGGCTGGATACGCTGGTCCCCGGCTATTCGGTGCGCTGGACGCTGAGCCTGATCCTGCTGGGCATCGCGGTCGGCATCTATAATGTGCTGCATTTTTTGAGGGGCAAAACATGAACGGCAACGAAACGGTTTTCCTTCTGGGGAAGCTGCCGGTCAGCGCCACCGTCATCACCACCTGGGGAGTCATGCTGTGCTTCGCGGCGCTCGGGCTGCTGATGCGGCTGCGGGATCAGCCATCGCGCTGGCAAAGCGCGGTCGAAACGGTGGTCGTTGTGATTGAAAGCGCCATCGGCGAAGTGTTGCCGCGGCAGTCGGTGCGCAAGGTATTGCCGTTTGTCGGCACGCTATGGCTGTTCGTATTGAGCGCGAACCTGATCGGTTTGATACCCGGCCTGCATGCGCCGACGCGCGATCTATCCGCCACCGCCGCGCTGGCGATTCTGGTTTTCGCCTACAGCCACTGGTTCGGCATACGCGATCACGGATTGCGCAAGCATCTGCGCCATTACACCGAACCGAGCGTGATACTGCTGCCGTTCCATGTCGTCAGCGAATTGACCCGCACCCTGGCGCTGGCCATCCGTTTGTTCGGCAACATGATGAGCCTGGAAATGGCCGCGCTGCTGGTGCTGCTGATCGCTGGCTTTCTGGTGCCGGTGCCGCTGCTGATGCTGCATGTGATCGAAGCCATCGTGCAGGCCTATATTTTCGGCATGCTGGCGCTGATTTATATCGCCGGCGCCATGGAACAAAACGATACGGAAACACCAGCGGAGAACAAACCATGAACGACCTGCATTTATTCACTTTGGTATCGACCGCCGTTGCCGGTCTGGTGATCGCGCTGGGCACGATGATGCCGGCCATCGCGATGGGACGCGCGATAGCCGCCGCTCTGGAAGCCCTGGCGCGCCAGCCCGAAGCGGAGAAAACCATAACCCGGACCTTGTTCGTCGGTCTGGCGATGATCGAATCGCTGGCGATTTATTGTCTGGTCATCGCGTTGATCGTGCTGTTCAGGAATCCGTTGCTGGAGTATTTTTTGAAATAACGTTTTCATCTGTTTCCTAGCGGTGTATCAAACGAGGACATCCGTGTGTCCGGTTCAGCGTAGTAGCCACATCAATATCGCTCGTGGACTACGAATTGCGGCAAAAAACTACTTGAGATTTGGCTGGCAATAATTTTCATGACCGGGTGTGCTGGAATGCATCCGCCAGAAAGGCTGGAAACGATACCTGGAAGCTATTTTTAACCCCATTCTTGACTTCGCACCCGAAAACTGTCGACATATCAATCAGGATAAATATCAGCAAATGCAATTCTGTTACCAGTTTAATAAAGAGGCGCTGAAAACATGAATACATTTTCTATATTTATCTCCTCACCGGGTGATGTGGACGACGAGCGCTGCCGCGCCGCGCGGGTAATTCACTCGTTGCAGCATAAATTCGACCGTTATCTTCAGCTGGAACCCATTTTCTGGGAACACCAGCCGCAAAGTGCGCATCAGCATTTTCAGGATCAGATACGCAAACTGCCTTCCGCTACCGACCTGGTGGTTTGCATACTCTGGTCTCGGCTGGGTACGCGTTTGCCGCCTGACAAATACCTGCGCGCCGACGGCACGCCTTACCGGTCCGGCACCGAGTTTGAATTCGAAGATGCGATGGAAGGCTACCTGCTGAGCGGCAAGTCTCCTGATTTATGGGTATATCGCAAGACAGCGGAAGTGTTGGCGCCGCTGTCGGATCGCCAACGCAAAGCGGAAATGGAACGGCAGAAGGATATGCTGGACGATTTTCTCGAGCATTGGCTGGGCGGCGCCGACGATCATTTCAAGGCCGGCTTCAACGGCTTTGCAGACGCCGATGAGTTTGAGCGGATGTTTGCGCAACATCTGGAAGCGGTTTTGCGCGCACGCTGTCCGCAATACCAGAAGGAAAGCGCCGAGCTGGCGGCCTGGAGCCCGGACATCTCGCCTTATCGAGGCCTGTCTTATTTCGGGCTGGAACATGCGCTGGTGTTTCATGGACGAGCCGCAGCACTGCATGCGCTATTGGGTCAGTTACAAACGCAGGCCGACGCGGGACATGCGTTTGTGCTGGTATTCGGGGCCAGCGGCGTTGGCAAGTCCTCGTTGCTGCGAGCGGGCATACTGCATGCGCTGGTCGTGGAACACCGCGCGCGAGGAGTGGATCACTGGCGTTATACGGTATGCCGGCCCACCGAAGCCGAAAACGGCGATTTGCTGCACAGTCTCTCAGCGCACTTACTGGAAGACAAGGCGCTGCCCGAACTGGGTACTGCCGGATTCGGCACAGTCGACGCGCTCGCCGCGCAGCTACGCGCGCATCCCGAAGGCTTGGCCGGACCGCTGGCTCTGGCGCTCGACCAAGCCGGAGAGACACTGCGGCTGCAGCGCCGCTGGAATTATCCGCCAGTGGTGAGATTGCTGCTGGTGGTGGATCAAATGGAAGAAATATTCCGTTTCGAATCCGTACAGCGCGACGAATTGCTGGCGGCGCTGGGAGCGTTGGCGGCCAGCGGCGCTGTCTGGGTCGCTGCTGCAATGCGTGACGAATTCTACCCGCAAGCCGCTGCCGATCCACTGTTGAGCGCACTGAAAACCGGTGCAGGCCAATACGATTTACAAGCGCCGAATGAAACGGAATTGGCGGAAATGATCCGTTACCCGGCACTGGCTGTCGGCATGGATTTTGAAAGTCGCGCCGGGCAGCGGCTTGACGCATTGTTGATGGAAAGCGCCACCGCCAATCGCAATGCTTTGCCGCTGCTTGAGTTTACATTGAATGCGCTTTACCTGTGCGCTCGTCGGCGCGGCGGAAAGTTGTTGAGTTTCGCCGACTTCGAAGCGTTGGACGGTCTTGAAGGCGCGGTAGCCACTGCTGCTGAAACCGTACTCGAACCTTTAGGCAAGTCCGCGTTGCTTAAGGTGCGCGACTTATTCCGGCAATTGGTGGAGCTCAATCATGGGCAGGCTATGGCTCGCCGTGCGAACCGCGCCGAGTTGGCTGCCGATCCGCTGAGCGCCCAGATTCTGGAGCGTTTTATTGATCAAGCTCGCCTGCTGGTGAGCAGCAAAGACGGCTCGGTAGAAATTGCTCATGCCGCACTGTTGCGTTCATGGAAACGCCTGGCAAATTGGATCGACGAAGACTCCGAGCTGCTTGCGATCCGTTCGCGTCTGGAAGAACTAGCCGCCGGCTGGCGCGACGCCGGTCATGACTCGGGATATCTGCTCAACCCCGGCAAGCAGGAACAGGACGCCAGACGATTACTGGAATTGCCTTGGGTGAAGCTGGCGGAGCTACCTGCAACATATCTGAACTTGTCGCTGAAACATATCAGGCGCAGGCGGCGCATGAAAATCCTGACACAGGCGGGCGCCGTGTCAGCGTTTTTGCTGCTGGCGGGCGGCTTTGGCTGGGGCAATTACCATGAGCGTAAAAAAGCGCAGATTGCGGCGGATCTGGCGATACAGGAGCGGGAAAAAGCGCAAACAGCTGAGCATCTTGCGATGCAGGTGGTCAAACGATTGACCTATCAACTGCCTGAACGGCTCGCCACCGTACCCGGCACCTTGCAGATACTGCAGGAAACATTCGAGCAAAACGCAGAGTTGCTGCAACGCATCGATACATTGCAGGGCGAGACCACAGAAAGCGAGCACGAAAAAGCAGTGAATCTGGATAAGCGAGGCAATCAACGCCTGGCCTTGGGAGATTTGAAGGGGGCATTGGAAAGCTATCTATCCAGCCATGTCGTTTTTGAAAAGCTGGCGGCGCAAGATTCTGCCAATGACGCATGGCAGCGCGATCTTTCGTTCAGTTACAACAAAATCGGCGACGTGCAGAGCGCGCAGGGCGATTTGTCCGCAGCTCTGACCAGCCACCGCGTCGGCCTGAATATCATTGAAAAGCTGGCGGCGCATGATTCAGCCAATGCCGGCCTGCAACGCGACCTTGCGCTGGGTTATAACAAAATAGGCGACGTGGAGCATGCGCGGGGCGATTTGTCTGCGGCGCTGGGCAGCTACAGAGCCGGACTGATGATCAGCAAGAGGCTGGCTGTGCAAGAGCCAGCCAATGCCGGCCTGGAGCGCGATCTTTCAGTCAGTTACAGCCGAATCGGCGACGTGCAGAGCGCGCAGAGCGACTGGGCGGGGGGACTGACCAGTTACCGGGCCAGCTTGGCCATCAGCGAAAAACTGGCGGCGCAGGACCCTGCCAATGTAGTGTGGCGCCGCGACCTTTCGCTCAGTTACAACAAAATCGGCGATGTCCAGAGTGCGCGGGGCGATCTGCCCGGCGCGCTGCTCAGCTACAAGTCCAGTCTGAACATTAGCGAAAAACTGGCGAAGCAGGACGGAAGCAATGCCCAATGGCAACGCGATCTTTCCATCAGTTACGGCAACCTCGGCGACGTGCAGCGCTTGCAAGGTTTTCTGGATGGAGCGCTGGGAAGTTACCGGGCGAGCCTTGCCATTGCCGAAAAGCTGGCGAAGCAGGATCCGGCCAATGCCGAATGGCAAAGCGATCTGGCTTTCAGTCATGACAAGCTGGGCGTGCTGTTACGGTTGATGGACAAGCCTGCCGACGCGCTGAAGCATTATCGCGCCGCGCTTACCATTTTCAAACCGCTCTGCGCACGCGCGCCGGATCAGGTTCAGTGGCGGCAGGCATTGGAAATTGCGCAAGGACAAATTGCCTCTATCGTGGCAGCAGATAAACAACAGGAGGAGGAGAAGCAGCGTTAACGCGCGGTTAAAGCCTATCAGGCAACTATTCAGCTTTGAGCAACCAATCAATCAGGTGATCGAATGAAAGTAAAAATTCCGTTAAACATTACTTCCCGGCTTGCAGATGTCATCAGGGCAAACGTGGGAGAAAAATCATTCACCCGTTGGCAGTTTATGTGGACAATGACTTCGCCGCTGTTCCGCGCAGTCAGGGAAACTGTATCCAATCGTAGCTTACGCTGCTGGCAAAGCGTTGACAAAGCCGTTGATTGGGTCGAGCGTCATGGGCTGTATATCATTGCTGGTTTGTTGCTGGTTTCGACCTTGCTGTGGTTTGCAGCGTTAAAGGGTAGCGTGCCTTCGCGATTGATCCATGGCTTTTTGTATTCGCTGCAATTCATAGTACTAAACAAGCGTGTGGACGATGTGCAGGAGACTCTGCTGCGATACGGGCTGTACCTGCCGCTGTTCGCTCTCCCGTTTTTTGCTTCCATCGCTTTTTTCGGCGCACTTTTCCGTGAGCGCTTGGTTCCGTTCTTGCAAACCAGGGAGGTCGCCACGCTGAATCATCATCATGTGATTGTCGGCTATGGCGCGTTTGGGCAGGCATTGGCGAAAGAGCTGGGTAAAAACGGGCGCACAGTGGTAGGGATAGATTTGCCGGGCTCTCCAGCGATCCCGGTGGCCAATTCCATTCTGCTGCGCTATGACGCATTGCATGTCCCGATTGTAAATAAGGCCAACATGGAAAGCGCCAAATGCGTCTATTTGCTACTGCCCAGTGAGCGCGACAATCTGAGAATACTGGAAAAAATAACTCAGCAGCTACAAAACAAAAACGTAAAAGTTTTCCTTCGTACAGAAACGAACAACATGCAGCGGCTTATTGCCGATTGGGTGGGACTCAAGGCGTTTAACCTGAATACGGGTCTGGATATTCGCCCCTGCAGTCCTATCGATATCGCCGCACGCGGCGTCGTCAATGCATATGCCCCCGACCTTTATGCAGCCACCGACCGCGAAGGGCCTATTGCTCAAATGGTGATGGTGACCGGCGCATCGGCAGCTGCAAAGGCGCTGGTGCTGCGGCTGGCCCGCATCGGCGTGTTTTCTCCCCAGGGGAAGCTGCAACTGGTTTGGGCCGGCGAAGGGGTGGACAAAGCCTACGCGGAAATTGCCGCCATCTATCCCGCTCTGGAAACCGGCTTCGACCGCCGCCAGTTTTGGGGGGCTCCGGCTGATATCTCTCAGATATATTTCGATCGCGTGTTGCCGCCGATCAAAATAGACATTCTGGATTCGCCTGCGGCGCACGCGATCCGGGGCGGCGCTCTTGACCATGTTTGCGGCGCACGACGGCCATCGGTGATTTACGTGTGCCACGAATCGGCTGTCCGCAATCTGGCCGAAGCCCGCGATTTGCAGGCGGCATTATGCAGCCATGACACGTTAATGGGTGAAAAAGAGAGCAGGCAACGTCTTATACTCGCCGTGCAAAGCCCATCGGTTCTGGGTATCGGCGATGGCGCAGATGTTGCTGTTTTAAATGTGCTGTCTTATCGCATTGAAGAGGTGTCTATTGATAGCGTATTTGCCAATACGGTTGCGGACGACCGTGCCGATGAGCTTGCCAAAGGCTTTGATTCCGCCTATGTGCAGCGCCGGAAAATAGATGAGCTGGCGTGGGTGCAGAAAAAGTTTTTCCTGAAGGAATCAAATCGTGAACTGGCAGATCATTTGGCGATCAAGGCCCGTTACTCTGGTATTGACGCGAAGAAGGTTGCAGATTGTGTGTTTAAAGGTACGGCTGCTATTTCAGATGATGACCGGAAGCTGATGGAGCTGCATCGGGACGACTTGATAGCGATGGAGCAGCTGCGCTACCGGGCGTTTATGTTCATGAACGGATTTGCGCATGGCAGTCGCCCTGAAGAAGAAGACGAACAAAAGAAATTTGGAAAGGAGCTGGATCGAAGCCTGCGCATTAATGCCTCCCTGCTGAAAGAAAATCTGTCTTCAACCGAGCGGGCCAAGGATGAAGACATCATCGACGTGTCATTGACGGCTTTGCGTTTGAGAAGCGCTGAAAACAGCAGGTAGCCGGCAGGGAGAAAACGGAATAGGGGGTATTGCGGAGCACAGTTCTCGTATTCAACCTTATTTCATGTCGGCTTGGTGGCCGGCAATTGTTAGCTTAACTCGCAGGGTACGCGGTGCGTATCCTTCTTCGCGTGGACATGAAATGATTTTCCAATCAAAATACACCAAAGTTCTCACCTCAATCAGTGCTTGGTATTTGTGACCTTGATTGTGTTTCCTGTTCAGAGCCTCACCTGCTTACTAATCTCAACGCATGTTTGAATTCGCCAGTCCCTGGTTTTTTCTAGCCTTGCCGCTGCCGTGGCTGGTACGCCGGTTCGCGCCGCCGTATAGCGGCGCGGCGCGCGCCTCCTTGCGCGTGCCTTTTCTTGACGAGCTCGAAGCGCTGCCAGGCGCCGAAACGTTACAGCCGAAGCTGTCTCATGAATGGCGTTTGTGGCTGGCGGTACTTGCCTGGGTATTGCTGGTGACGGCGAGCGCGCGTCCGCAGTGGCTGGGCGACCCGGTCGAGCAGGCGGTGAGCGGGCGCGATTTGCTGATGGCGGTCGATTTGTCCGGCAGTATGGAAATTGCCGACTTCAAGCTGGGCAACCAGCAAGTGGACCGCTTGACCGCGACCAAGGCGGTGGCGGGGCAGTTTATCGAGCGCCGCGTCGGCGACCGCATCGGATTGATATTGTTCGGCGATCACGCCTATCTACAGGCTCCTTTGACCTTCGACCGTAAAACCGTGCATACCCTGCTGGACGAGTCGGCGATCGGTCTGGCCGGAGAAAAGACCGCCATCGGCGACGCGATCGGGCTGGCGGTCAAACGCTTGCGCGACAACCCGGAAAATCAGCGTGTATTGATATTATTGACCGATGGAGCGAATACCGCAGGCGTGGTTTCGCCGCTGCAGGCCGCCGAACTGGCTGCCAGGGAAAAACTGAAAATCTACAGTATCGGCGTCGGGGCCGATGTGATGCTGGTGCGCGATTTTTTCGGCACGCGTCGCGTCAATCCGTCCTCTGATCTGGATGAAGACACCATGCGCGCATTGGCCGACAAAACCGGCGGGCGCTATTTCCGCGCGCGCGATACCGCGGAGCTGGGACAGATCTACCAGTTGCTGGACGAACTGGAGCCGGCGGTCAAGGAACAGCGTTCTTACCGCCCGCGCGAAGAGTTGTTCCCGTGGTTTCTAGGGGTTGCGTTGTTGATTGCCGCAGGACTGTTGCAATGGGGAGCCGTTAAAACATGACCGCGTTTCATTTTATCCGCCCCTGGTTTCTGCTCGGCCTGCTGCCGCTGGCCTGGTTCTGCTGGCGCAGTGTCTCGCATCGGCGCGATGCCGGCGCCTGGACGCGCTGGTGCGACGCGGCATTGCTGCCGCACATTCTGGATACGACGGAGAGCGGGCGCGACAGCCGCTGGTCGTTGCCGGTTTTTACGCTGGCGGGCTTTCTGGCGGTGCTGGCGCTGGCCGGTCCGGCATGGGAGCGTCTGCCGTCCCCGGTGTTTCGCAATAACACAGCGCTGGTGATAGTGCTCGATCTTTCCCGCACCATGGGAGCCGCCGATCTGAAACCGAGCCGTCTGGAGCGGGCGCGTTTCAAAATCACCGATCTGCTGAAGCAGCGCAAGGACGGTTATTCGGCTTTGGTGGTGTATTCCGGAGAAGCCTATACGGTTACGCCGCTGACCGACGACCGGGAAACCATAATTTCCCAACTCGCCGCATTGAACACCGATTTGCTGCCGACCCAGGGCAGCCGCGCCGATCTGGCGCTGGAGCGTGGCGCGCAGCTGTTGGAACAATCCGGCTTTGTGCGCGGCGACGTGCTGCTGATCACCAGCGGCGTCAATCTGACCCACGGCAGTCCGGCCGCCGAACAGTTGCGCGCCAAAGGCTATCGTTTGTCGGTGCTCGGCGTCGGCACCGAGGCCGGAGCGCCGGTGCCGCTGCCGGAAGGAGGGTTTTTGCAGGACGGCAAGGGAGCCACGGTAATTTCGCGGCTGGCCGCGCCTGCGCTGCAGAAGCTGGCTGCGGATGGCGGCGGTCAGTATCGGAGCGCAACATCGGACAACTCGGATTTGACGGCGCTGACGCGCTATTTCGAAGCCGGCGCGCGCGCGTCCGGCGCCATGAGCAGCGAAGCGCTGAAAATGGCGTTGTGGCTGGATCGCGGCCCCTGGCTGCTGCCGATCGTTTTGCTGCTGTCGGTTCTTGGGTTCCGGCGCGGTTTGCTGTCGATAGCTCTGGCTGTGTTGATTTATACCCCGGAACCGGCGCAGGCGTTCGAGTGGCGCGATTTATGGCAGACGCCGGATCAGCAGGGACGCGCGGCGATGGAAGCCGGACAGAACGAGCAGGCGGCGGATAAATTTCACGATCCGGCCTGGAAGAGCGCGGCGCTGTATCGGGCCAACCGTTACGGCGAAGCTGCCGAGGTTCTGAACGGTGCGGAAGGCGCCGATGCGGCCTATAATCGCGGCAACGCGCTGGCGAAGGAGGGTAAATATCAGGAAGCGTTGGCCGCGTACGATCAGGCGCTGAAAAAACATCCTGACGATGCCGATGCCCGTTACAACCGCGATCTGGTGGAAAAGAAACTGCAGGAACAGCAAAAAGATCAAAAGGAACAGCAAAAGCAGGATAAATCCGGTTCCGACCGGCAAGACCAGAAACCGCAGCAGGGAGCCCAGCAGGACCAAAAGCAGCAGGACGATAAACAGCAGGATGCAGGAAAGCAGGACGATTCCTCGCAAGGCGAAAACAAACAGAACGAAAACGCCGGGGACGATGCCGACAAGGACGGAAAAAGCGGCGAACAGGCGAATCGGAATGAGAGGCAATCGCCCGATCAGGCCGGAGAGCGGAACGCACCCGCTTCCGCGCAGGATAAAAGCGAAAAACAGCCTGAACAGGGTAGACCGCAAGAGTCGGAACAGGACCAACAGGGCGACAAGGCGGCAATGCAACAACCCGGCGCCGAAGATCAACAGGCGACGGAGCAATGGTTGCGGCGCATACCCGACGATCCTGCCGGTTTACTGAAGCGCAAGTTCCAATATCAATACCAGCAGAGACAGCAACAGCAGCGATGAAACAGGCTTACTTCCCGTCAAATTCGGCTTCGACAACTCGCTTTTCGGCAAACCGGCTTTTGCTTGCTGCGTCGATACTTTTATTCGTCAGTCTGTCCGCCGCAGGCGCAACCGAAATACGGGTGCGCCTGGACCGCAATCCGGTCCAGATGAACGAGTCGTTTACATTGGAATACAGCGCGGAATCATCGGTAGACGGCGAACCCGACTTTCACGAACTGGAACAGAATTTCGAGATCGTCAATCAGAGCCACGGCAGTCAGATGTCTATCAATAACGGTCATTACAGCCGTATGCTGCAATGGCGTTTAACGCTGGTGCCGCGCCGGGCCGGGGAGCTGGGCATTCCGTCTGTTCAATTCGGGCGCGATCGCAGCGAGCCGGTGGCCTTGCTGGTGGAAAGCGGTTCCAGCGGCTCAGGCAGAATGGGAGCGGCGAATACGGCCGATTTGCTGGTGGAAGTCAATGCAAGCACGCGCAACCCCTATGTGCAGTCGCAACTGATTTATACCGTCAAGGTTTTGCGGCGCGTGGACTTCGCCTCAGCCGATTTAAGCGAGCCGCAATTGCAGGATGCGCTGATAGAGCGTCTGGGCGACGACAAACACTATCAGGCGACGCGCGACGGTTTGAGCTATGAAATCATCGAACGCGCTTACGCCGTATTTCCGCAGAAGAGCGGACGCCTGACCATACCGCCTATACATCTGGAAGCGCAGGTGTTGGAAGGCGGCGGTTCGCGTTTCGGTTTTTTCGGCGCTCCGCAGACGCGGATTGAACGCATCAATTCCGAAGCGGTCGAACTGGATGTGAAACCTGTTCCCGCAGCATTTAGCGGCAAGCACTGGCTGCCGTCGGAGCAGCTGGTATTGGACGATGCCTGGTCGCAGGATTTGAAGCAGGCCAAGGCCGGGGAGCCGATAACACGCACCTTGATCCTGCGCGCGCGAGGTACTTCGATCGGTTTGCTGCCAGAGTTGAACTCCGCCCCGGCCGGTGCCGACGCGATTCGCAGCTATCCCGACCAGCCGGTACTGAACGAGGAAAAGCAGAGTCAGGGCATCGTCAGCGTACGTCAGGAAAAAATCGTGTTCGTGCCGGAAAAAGCCGGCGAGTATCATATCCCGGCGATAGAAATTCCATGGTGGAATGTCAAGACCGGCAAGCTTGAAACGGCAAGGGCTCCGGAGCAGACCTTGACGGTAACAGGAACCGGTGCGGCCGCTCAGCCGGCTGCGCCGCAGCAAGCTCAGGCATTGCCGCCGGTTGCCGCGCAAACTCCGGAGGATGCGGGCGCGGCGGCTGCCGTTCGCCAGGAATCGGATGCCGTTATCTGGTTTCCGCTGGCCATGCTGTTCGGGGCGGGGTGGATTGCGACTTTGGCGGGGATAGCTATCCGGGCTTTAAGGTTCAGGCATCGAAAGTCCGCGAGCGCGAGTGAATCTCAAAAAAGCACACCGGTACTGAAAGGCGATGTGATACATATCAGCGATAATGCCGTGGATGCGTTGAAGCGCGCCTGTTCCGGCAACGATGCGCCGGCGGCGCGGCATGCCTGGCAGATATGGATCGGGAAACAACCCGATGCAGAGCGCGTGCCTTATCTGAGCGGGCTGGCTGCGGAGTTGGAACAGCTTGACCGTTGTTTGTATGCAAAAAACGATGCGTCCTGGCAGGGCGCTGAATTCTGGAAAGCATTCGAATCCGTTCATCTGCAGATCAAATCCGCGCACAAAGCGGCTGGCCGCGCGAAGGACGAATTGGCGCCGTTGCACTTGTGAAAATCACATCTATTGCTCCGGCTTTCCGGGTTTGTGTGTTAACATGGGCCGCATTTTTCGTGGTTCGGGTAAACTAATGAAAGCACGGGTTTTGTGGGTTGAAAAGTCCAAGTTTTTGGGCGAGTCCGGCAGCGGGCATACGCTGGTCATGGATGGGGCGCCGGAGAATGGAGGCGAAAATCTGGGGCCGCGTCCTATGGAAGCGCTGCTGGTCGGCATGGGGGGGTGTACCGCTTATGACGTGGTTCACATTCTGAAAAAAGGGCGTCATGATATCCGCGGCTGCGAGTTGGTTTTGGAAGCGGAACGCGCCGAAACCGACCCCAAGGTTTTTACCCGTATTCATATACGTTATCTGGTCAGCGGCAAAGGGCTTACCGATGCGGTTGTGAAACGCGCGGTCGATTTATCGGCGGAGAAGTATTGCTCGGCGTCGATCATGCTGGGCAAGACTGCTGAAATAACGCATGATTATGAAATTGTAGAGGTTTAGCGGGCTCTTCCGGTCCGCTGACATGCAGTAAAGCGCGGGAAACACTGATTGTACGTTTTTCCCGACAACTATGATAAACAAGTTGTTGTTTTGTTCGGATTTACATGGGTAAGTTCGAGTAAATCAGAGCTTCTCCAGGTTCACGGTATTTTTGTTGATGGAAAAATTGCAGTTACACGGTTTCAATAACTTAACCAAGTCGTTAAGTTTCAATATCTACGATATTTGCTATGCAAAGTCGGAGGAGCAGCAGCGTCATTACATCGAGTACATCGACGAGGCGTATAACGCCGGACGTCTGACGCAGATATTGACCAGCGTGACCGATATAATCGGAGCCGAAATTCTGAACATCGCACGCCAGGATTACGAGCCGCAGGGCGCCAGCGTAACGATGCTGATATCGGAAGGCGATTTCATGCCGAATGCGATCAGCAATGCCGAAGGCCCCGGGCCTTTGCCTGATGCAGTGGTCGCGCATCTTGATAAAAGCCATATTACCGTCCATACCTACCCGGAAAGTCATCCGCACAACGGTATCAGCACCTTCCGCGCCGATATAGACGTTTCGACCTGCGGGCGTATCTCTCCGCTTAAGGCGCTGAACTTCCTGATCAGGAGTTTCGATTCCGATATCGTTATCATGGACTACCGCGTGCGCGGCTTTACGCGGGATATCAGCGGGCAGAAACATTACATCGATCACGAGATTACCTCTATCCAGAACTATATCGCGGACGTGACCGCCGATCGTTATCAGATGATCGATGTGAATGTGTACCAGGAAAATATCTTTCACACCAAGATGATACTGAAGGATTTCGATCTCGATAATTATCTGTTCGAGACCGCCAAGGATGCGCTGGACGCCGCCGAACGAATCGCCATTCAGAAACGCCTCAAGCAGGAAATGGCGGAGATTTTCTACGGGCGCAACTACAAGCTCAGGCGCTGACGGCTTGAGTAAATACAACCTCTGCGCCCTGATTCCGGGCAGTAGATAACATCAGCGAGAGCATCGGATAGCGGGCGCGGGCGCTATCCATCAGCTTCGTGGCGAGGGCGTTGTTTTCAACCAGACAAAAGCCGGTGGGGCCCCATGAGCTCTGGCCCAGGCCGGCAGCGCCTTGCCCTGCCAGCCAGTCCAGTGCGTCGCCTACTTCCGGGCTGGTGAATCTCCCTCCTTGAACGGACGCGAAGTGATCGCCTACGCTTTTTTGCAGATCGGTGATTACCGCGCCGAAGCCGGGAAGATCCGCCTCCGCAATTGCCGGCAACGCCTGCATCAGCACGCGATGACAGAGCCGCGCGGTTTCGCCGGCCGGAAAAGGAGGCAGCTTCCGGAAGGCATCGATTTCCTGTGCGCCGTGCAGGCCTTGTCCACGAGCATCGAACAACAGAATAATGCGCCATTCCTCCGGCACGTTGATCCGTGAGATCACCGGCGGCGTTTCGGTCAGCGAGCCTCGTCCGCCGTCTACGATGAATCCCCCCTGCTCGAAAACGGCAATGCCGATGCCGGAGCGCGCGCCTCGGCCTACCGCGCGCGCGATTTCGCGGACGCTTAGCTGCAGACCGAAATACGCCGCCAGTCCTGCGCCCACGGCGAGCGCGAGCTGGGTACCCGATCCCAGTCCGATATGTCCTGGGATGGCCTCTTCAATGCGTATGTGTACGTTATGGTCTGTACCCAGCGCATCGCAAAACAGCCGCGCGCTTTTAAGCGCGCTGTTCGCCTGGGGGCCTTCGGCTTGCAGCCCGGAGTCAGAGCCGGAAATAAGCAGACGCGTAGCAAGCTCGTTGACGGCAACGCCGATACTGCCGAACCGTCGTCCAAGCGAACCGTTCAGGTCAAGAAATCCCATGTGCAGGCGTGCAGGAGCAGTGACGCTGATCTGGCGGTGCGGGCTGGATAAATGGCTGGCGGACATTGAAAAGGTGACGGTGTGCTGGTGATTGATGACGTTGGCTGCGTATCCTATTGCATGCGTGCCGCTTTGTCGAATTGGATGGTTGTCTATCCGTTTTTTAAGTCCTGTCCGCTCCGGCAGATTTGCCGTTTCGTATAGCTGCGAATCGCTCATGCTGGTCGGCGCTTGCGCGCAAATCCATTTTTTGTACGGGGAAGGCAGCGCAGTGGATGACGGGTGCTTGTTTCCATACGCAAATTGCACTAATGTTGCAGCAATCGACTGCTACCCAATGAGCTAAGCAGATCGGTCCGACGCAAATTGGAATATCGTCAAAACCATTAGGTGATCAAATGACACGGCGCAACATTTTTTATGCACAGTCGGGAGGGGTGACGGCGGTAATTAATGCATCAGCCTGTGGTGTGATCGAAACGGCGCGGAGTTATCCCGAGTGTTTCGGGAAAATCTATGCCGGGCGTAACGGCATAGTCGGCGCATTGACGGAAAATTTGATTGACACCGGGCTGGAATCCGACGCATCCATAGCAGCATTGCGCCATACGCCGGGAGGTGCATTCGGTTCATGCCGCTACAAGCTCAAGAGCATGGATGAGAATCGCACGCAGTTCGAGCGCTTGATGAGCGTGTTCAAAGCGCATGATATCGGCTACTTTTTCTATAATGGCGGCGGCGATTCCGCCGACACCTGCCTGAAGGTGGCGCGTCTGGCGGACAGTCTTGATTTTCCGATTCAGGCGATTCATGTGCCCAAGACCATAGACAACGACTTGCCGCTGACCGATTGCTGCCCTGGTTTCGGATCGGTAGCGAAATATATTGCGATCGCCACGCGCGAGGCCAGTTTCGATGTCGCGTCGATGTGCGCGACATCGACGCAGATTTTCGTGCTGGAGGTGATGGGACGTCATGCCGGCTGGATAGCGGCGGCCGGCGGGCTGGCGGCGGATGACAGGCATGATCTTCCCATCGTCATCCTGTTCCCCGAGATACCGTTCGATAGCGCCGCTTTCCTCGCTCGCGTCAGCGAAAAAGTAGCGCAATATGGTTATTGTTCCGTCGTGGTTTCCGAAGGCGTCAAATTACCGGATGGACGATTTCTTGCCGATGCCGGAACGCGCGATGTGTTCGGGCATGCCCAACTGGGCGGGGTTGCACCGATGATAGCCGCTTTGATCAAGGATAAACTGGGTTACAAACATCATTGGGCGGTAGCGGATTATTTGCAGCGCGCCGGGCGGCATATCGCGTCTGCAACCGATGTCGAACATGCCTATGCCGTGGGGCGCGCCGCAGTGGAACTGGCTTTGGAGGGCAGAAACGCGGTGATGCCGACCATCGTGCGCACAGCTTCCTCACCGTATCAATGGGGGCTGGGCAGCGCCGTGCTGGAAGAGGTCGCCAATGTCGAAAAGAAAATGCCGCGCGATTTTATCAGTGTGGACGGGTTTGGCATTACGCCGGTCTGCCGGGCTTATTTACAGCCGTTGATTCAAGGGGAGGATTACCCTCCGTTCGTGCAGGGCTTGCCCGATTATGTCCGGCTTAAAAATGTAGCGGTTACTAAAAAGCTGCCGGTATTCGAACTGTGAGACTTACAACAATAATAAATAAAACAGAGGAACCACTATGCCCCGCAAACTGTTGGATTCAACCCGGCAATGGATTGTTACAATTCTCAGTGATCGCCGTAACCGCAATCTGGCGGTTATCGGTCTGATAATAACCGTTATTATCGGTATCGAAGAAAGCTGGGGCAGCGCTTTTGCTTTTCTGTCCGCATTGCTGGCATTGCTGGAGTGCCTGAATACGCTGGATTGGCTGCACAGCCGGCCATCCGCGAACGGGTCATTGCAAGGCGCCGTTCAGGCGATTCAACAGGCGGCGGACGCCTGTTGGCGGCGTTTATACAAAACCCTGGCGGCTGTGGCCGCGTTGCTGCTGCTGCCGGTAGCCTGGCTGCTGGACTGGGATGTCGCAGGAGGCTTCGCCGCCGGTTCGATACTGTCCGCGCTGGCGGGATATCTGGGCCTTACGGTATCGATACGCAGTCATGGCCGCGCCGCCCAGGCTGCGCAGCAGGGCTTGCCGGCGGTTTTTGGCGTTGTGTTTAAAGGCGCTGCGGTAACCGGTTTGCTGGTGGCTGCGCTGGGTCTGCTGGGCGTCGCCGGCTGCTACGCAATTCTGACTCTGCTTGGCTCCGAGGAGCCACTGAGCGCATTGGTAGGTTTTGTCGCGGGCGCTTCGCTGGTTTCTATTTTTGCACGTGTGTGCGGCGGCATCATCAGCAAGGCTGCGGATATTGCAGGCGATGTTTCCGGACAACCGACGACCGACTCCCCTGCGCTGGATTTGCGTAATCCAGCCTCAATCACTCAACGCTTGGGAGAGAGTATACGCGATGGCGTGGGTATGGCCGGGGACTTGTTCGAAACCTATACTGCGACCCTGATGGCGACGATGCTGCTCGCAGCCATACTCACCGGGGGGCTGGAATCGGCGGTCGCTTTTCCGCTGTTGCTTGGCGGCGCCTCGCTGTTGGCAAGCGTCGTAGCGCTGGCATCGGTGCGTCTGGAAGAAGGGCACATACTCGCCGCCTTGTTACGCATCGTTCTGGTTGCGGCCGGACTGTCCTCGCTGACGTTTTATCCGCTGTGCCTGCTGACTTTTGGCGGAGGTATGCAGATGGGTTCGGAACATGTCTCCGCTCATGGCGTCTATTTCGCGGCGCTGACCGGTTTCGCGCTCAGCGCCGCGCTGGTGGCGCTGGCCGGGTATTACACCTCGGCCAGCTACGCTCCGTTACGTTCCGTGGCGGTTGCAGCGCGCGGCGGCATTGCAAATTTATTCACGGCGGGGCTGGTGCTCGCAATGAGGTCGACGCTATTGCCGATTCTGGCGGTTTGCACGGCAATCTGGGCGGCGCATGCTTTTGCCGGTTTGTTTGGCGTTGCGGTGGCCGCAACTGCAATGCTGTCGTTAACGGGGCTGGTGGCGGGGCTGGATGTTTTTAACCCGATCGCAGCCAATGCGGGCTATATCTCCGAATTGGCCGATACGCCTGCCGCAGTACGACATGCGGCTCGGGAAATCGCGGCTGCCGGCCGCGCTCTGCAGGCATTGACGCGTGGCTATGCGCTGGGTGGCGCGGCGCTGGCCGCCGTGGTTATTTTTGCCGATTACACCGATTTTCTGGCCGAAACCGCAGGTTTCGTGCTGCTCGATTACCGGGTGGTCGTCGGTTTATTGCTGGGCGCGCTGATTCCCTATCTATTCGTTGCCTTGTTGATACCCGCAGTCAATCGGCCGGCGGCTGAACTGGTAAACGAGGTGCGCCGTCAATGGCGTACCCGCCCGGGTATTTTCGATCGAACCGATACGCCCGAGTATGCGCGCGCTGCGGATCAACTGACGCGTTTGTCGCTGCAGGAAACGGTATTGCCTGTGTTACTGCCCATTTTGATTCCGATAGCCGCAGGATTTTTATTGGGAGCCGAAGTATTGGGTGGTTTGCTGCTCGGCGCATTGGTGACCGGGTTGTTGTTGGCAATAACGTTGAGTACTGCGGGCAGCGTTTGGGGCAATGCCAGAAAATATATCGAAGAAGGGCATTACGGCGGCCAGGATTCGGAGGCGGCCAAAGCAGCGTCGACTACCGACGCCGTCGGTGCTCCTCTGAAGGATGTGGTCGGACCCGCGCTGGGCGTAATGATAAAAGCGGTCAGCATAGTCGGGTTGTTGATTGCTCCGTTGCTATAGCAGGCATGTATGTTTTTTTCAGAAATCCCTGTCTTTTTGATAAATTGCTTGAGATGCGCGAGGAGGCTGTCATACCCGCCGTGAAGCGGAGTTTCAGCGCCATGACGAGTGGATTCAAGACCGGATTACTCCGTCGCGCATCCCTGCGGTTTGGGCTGCGCTCCGCTCCGCACTACGTGCGTTTAAACTCGATCCGGTTGACTTTGTTCGGTCATCTCCCCGCTGAATGACAGCTATGACTATAGGATCGGGGGAATAATTTCGCTAATCAAGAATCACTAAAACCATTAAAAACTGACAGGTGGTAACTATGGTAGAAAACGATGATTCGCTATTTTCCAACCGCCGCTACGCATTCAGCGTCGACGGGCTTTCCCCGCAGTCATTCGAAGTGGTGCGTTTTGACGGAGAAGAGGCTATGTCGACGCTGTACCGCTTCGATTTGCTGCTGGCGTCCACCGACAGCGATATCGACGAAGGCGCGCTGATAACCCAGACCGCGCAATTCAGCCTGAATGACGGCGTCGAAGGCGGGCATCCTACCGTTTATCGCGGCCTGGTGCAGTCGTTTATCTACCAGTACCAGATCAGCGGCTGGACCTTTTATCGCGCCACGCTGACGCCTAAATTGTGGTTGCTGGATACATTCTACCTGTCCGAAATTTATCTGGAAAAGACGCGCCCGGAGATTTTCCTGACCATCCTGAATAATGCCGGCTTCAGCTTCGATGATTTCGATGTGCGTTTCGTGGAAACGCCGGACCATCCCCAACGCGAATTTGTCTGCCAGTACCAGGAAAGTTACCTCACGTTTATTGCGCGCTGGCTGGAACGCGTGGGAATTTACTGGTGGTTCGAAGACATGGAAGGCAAGGAAAAAGTGGTATTCAGCAATACCCTCATGGGACATAAGGAAGAGGCTTTGCTGTTGCATTACCAGCCGCCGGGCGAGCTGGATGCGCTGATCGGCCGGCAGCGCCGTATCCAGAGTCTGGAACTGGAAGCGCGCAACCTGCCGAAAACCATCGTGATTCGCGATTACAACGAGCAGCGAGCCGGCATGGAAATTATGGGCGCGACGACGGTCGATCCGAACGGCAGCGGCGAAGTGCACATTTTTGGCGAGCATCTGCAAAACAACGACGAAGCCGCGAAATTTGTCGCATTGCGCGCCGAAGGTTTTCGCTGCCGCAAGCATATCTATCGGGGCAGCAGCACGGCGACCGGTCTGCGCTGCGGCGAATTCATGGCGGTGCAGGGCCATCCTCGCAGCCGTTTCAACCAGCGTTACCTGGTGACCGGCGTCAGGCATCGCGGTTCGCAGTCCGGCTTGTTGCTGGAAGGACTGAGTGTGCCTGTCGAGATCGATGCGAACCGCTCCGGCGATTTTTACCTGGCCGAGATCACCGCGATACCCGCCAATGTGCAGTTCCGTCCGGAAATCACCCATCCCTGGCCGAAAATCGAAGGCACGATGACCGGCTTCATTGACGCGGAAGGCAGCGGTAAATACGCCGAGCTGAATGAAAACGGCGAATACAAAGTGCAGCTGCCTTACGATATTACCGAGAAAAGCGCCAAGAAAGCCTCGGCATGGATACGCATGGCCAGCCCCTACGCCGGCGTGGATGACGGCGGTTCCGGCCATGGCATGCACTTCCCGCTGCATAAAGGCGCGGAGGTACTGCTGTCCTTCAGAAACGGCAATCCGGACAAACCGGTCATCATCGGCGCCGTGACCAACTCGATCACCCCGAACATGGTGACCAACGAAAACCAGACGCAATCGGTTATCCATACAGCCGGCGGCAACAGCCTGGAGTTTCATGATGAGGAAGGTCAGCAGGGCATACATTTCTATTCGCCGACAGCCGATACCCATTTCCAGATAGGGGCATATGAGTCGACTCCGAAGAGCGCCGGCGCTGCGGCTTCGGACGGGTTTGATGATACGGGTTCGAGCGGCACGGACGGCGGGAATCCTTCAGTGAATGCCGGCGAGGCTGGCGTTTCGCTCAAAACCACAGGCACTTTATCGGTAAACATAGGCGGCAAATCCAATACTTCCAATCAGTCCGACTGCGTAACCGAGACAACAGGAAACAGCGAGGCGGTTACTTTCGGGAATAGCTCGACAATAACGTGGGGATCAAGCAATTCAGTAACCGGTGGCGCAACCAACTCCGTGTGTCTGGCAACCAATACGGCCGCATCGATAGGTATAACAACGGGGCTTAATCTGGGAGGGAGCCTGAGCATCGCTCTGGGGGGGAGTCTGAATATCGCCACGCCTTGGGTCTATCAAATAGGACCGGACGCAGTCACATTATTCGATAAGAAAACCGATGTGGCAACTGAGACCATTACAACTGAAGCTCCCGTAATTGCAAATAATGCAACTACATCCATTACAAATATGACCCCTCAATTATCGAGTTTTGCGACAGATATTATTAATATTGCGGAGACTTCCATTTCAACTGAAGCTCCCGCTATAAATATTACCGGGAAGCTTGGTATTGAGGGAGACACCACAATTACCGGCGCGGTTCAAGTCACCGGCGATACGGAAATGGCTGGGGCGCTCGAAGTGAATGGCGCTACCACGCTTAACGGCGATTTAATGGTGGATGGCGTATCCACATTCTCCGGGGTTGCCAGCTTTTTTGCCTGATGTTTTGCGCCGGTCAGCATGTCTTCATGCCTCACCATTAAAATAAAACCCATAAGCTTATGAAAACAATTAAGGAACTCGATCATATTGTGTTCAGGCGGCCCCTGGGGCTGAACAATGGCTTATGGTTATCGGTCGCGGTGGGGAGCTTTTTTCACCTGGACGAACCCGAAAAAACCGGCACATCCATCGAGCTATGGAAGCTCGTCGCCGAGACGCTGGGCGAGGGCGCGATACTGGATGGTGCCAACCCCAAGCCGGTGGGCGAGTTTATGGTGTGCGGCGCCTGCTGGTCGGCATCGGGTGCGCCGACAGCCTCTTCCGAAGTTCAAGCCGGCGTCGGGAAAGTCTGCAAACGGCTTACCGTTTACGGCGACCGCGAATGGCTGCCGCCCGGCAGCGAATCCCCGTTGCGAATTTCGGAGCCCAAACCCTTTGTGAGCATGCCGGTCGACTGGGCGCATGCCTATGGCGGGGAAGGCTACGCGCTCAACCCGGCCGGCCTGGGCGTCAAACCTCAGCCGCCGTTTGCAAGCTGGCCGTTGCCCAACATCGAAAACGCCGCGACTCCCCGTTCTTCCGCAGATCAGACACCGCCTGCAGGCTTCGGCATGATCGACGCCAAGAACCCGCTTCGTCGCCGGAATATGGGTACTTACGACCCGGGCTGGCTGGAAAACCGCTGGCCTTACTATCCGGATGATTTCGATCGCAGCTACTTCAATTGCGCGGCAGCGGATCAGCGCCTCGAAGCCGGTTTTTTCAATCCCGGCGATCCGATTGCGATCCACAACATGCATCCTGCTAAATCAGAGTTGCAGAGCCGATTGCCGCATCTGCGCCATCGGGCGTTTATCGTACAACAACAGGGCGGCAAGGAGGTTTTCCTCGAAGCGCCGTTGAGCATCGACACGGTATGGCTGTGGCCGGATCGCGAGCGCGGGCTGGTGCTGGCGCGCGGGATGTTTCCGATAGCCGATGACGAGGCCGATGATGTCAAGCTGCTGTTTACGGTGACCGAGCCGCTGTCCGACCCTCCGTTATCTGTTAACGAATGGTATGAAAAGCTCCAGTGCCGTCTGGCGCGCAAGGTGCCGTTCGATTTGCCGCCGCAGATTCCCGATAAGGATGAAGCGCTAAAAAATGCCGCCGCCAAGCTCGAATCGCTGCCGGACGAACTGCGCAAATTGAAGGCCGATAGCGATTCCTCATCAGCGCTGCCGGACGTCAGCGCGGAAAAAATGGAACAGGAAATTCTGCAGGACGAAGCTAAAATTGCGGCATTGCTGGAAAATCCTGCTTATGGCACCGCCTTGCAGGTCAACGCGTTGCGCAAGGCCATCAAATCGCGCCGCGCCGGGGCGCAGGGGTTCACCAGGCAGGAAGAGGTGGAGAAGCTGGTGGCCGTCCCTTTTGATATCGAACTCCCGTTGACGCAGATGCGGGCTCAGTTGCAGTCGCTCAACACCGGCAACCCGCAAAAATACGCGGAACTGGCTGCCGGGCTGGATAGGGCCGAAGAACGAGTCAGAGGTTTAAAGGCGAAAGCGGCCGCCGCCCAACAGCGTGTACTGGACAACCCCGGCAAGAGCCCCGCCGAATTGCTGATCGAAACCGCGCAGGATTTGCTGCAGCGGCGGGACCAATTGATCGAGGAGCTGAAGCAGTTGCGGGAATCGCTCAAAACCGATGGTTTCTCGATTCTGCAGCGTGAAATGGCGTCCGGCGAAGTGCAGCGGATAGAGCTCCGCTTGAAACAGGTCGGCCCGAAGCTGGAAGCTTTGACCCGCAACGCCGCACAAAACCAAGCGCAAAAAGATGAAGTACTGAACCGTCTGGTCGAAATGAGCGAACGCGTGGCCAGGCGTCAGCCGTGGTTCGCTGAACAAACGGCTGAGTTGGACCTCGCCGCACTGATAAAGCAAATCAGGCAGGAAAAGCTGGCCGAAACCCGGTCTTTGCTCGATGTGCAGATGCCTGCGGGGGTTAAAGCGCCCGACTTGGCGGCGGAGATCGAAAAGACCTTAAAAGCGCGGGAGGAAGCCGGGCCTGATCAGGCGCCGGATTTTTCCAGAATGCTGGATGAAATGCCGCCCGAGGCAATGGCGAAAATCCCTCCGGCAGAGCTTCAAAAACTGAAGGATCTCATGGCCGGCGCCAACAAACGCATGGCTGAGTTGAACGAGAAAAAACCCGACGGCAAACTGGATTTGGGAAAATATCATCCGTCCCAGAAAGTAATGACGCGCGAAACTATTAGGCAAACGGTGGCGGAAGGCGGATCTTTGGCGGGGTGCGATTTTACCGATCTCGATTTGTCGGGGCTGGATCTTGCCGGCGGGTGCTTCGAGGACGCGCATTTCGTCAGAACCAATCTGCAGAGTGCGCGTTTCAACGGGGCTAAATTAAACGGCGCGAATTTCGATGCCGTGGATGCGGGCGAAGCCGATTTCAGCGAGGCCAACCTGGAAAAAAGCCGGTGGCTGAATAAGTGCGTGGCGGACAAGGCGCGCTTCGATCAGGCTCGGGCGAGCGGGATGTATGTGCAGGGTTGCAGTTTCAAACAAAGCGATTTTTCCGGGGCGAATCTTGAATCGGCTGTTTTTATAAAATCGGAGCTGGATCAGGCCGGTTTCCATAAGGCGCAAATGAAGAAGGCGGTGCTGAGCGAAACCAGCGCTACGGCGTGCGATTTTTCCGCTTCAGCCTGGAGCAACGCGGTGATCAAGCATTCCTGCATTGCATCTTCTTCGTTCGAAGACTGCCGTTCCCCGAAAATGCTGATTTGGAACAGCGACGCCAAAGAGCTCAAAGCCGGCAGGGCGATGCTGGATCGCTTTACCGTCGGTGGAGCGGGAAGCCGTCTGGACGGCAGCTGTTTCGATGAAGCCACGCTGACGCACACCAGCCAGCTCAATATTTCGGCGCAACGGGTCAGCGCGCGCCGCGCCATTCTGGATCGCGGCTATTTTCTGAAAGTGGATATGTCCGGTTCCGACTATTACGGCGCGCGTGCGCCAGGCGCGCGGTTGACGCGCTGTATGCTCAGCGAGGTCAACATGGGCGCAATCAACCTGATGAGCGGATCTTTGCGCAAATCCGGGTTTGCAAAAACCGATCTTTCGGCGAGCTGCTTGTACGCCGCCGAGTTTTATCAGGCCAGGTTCGTGGAAACACGGCTGGATGGGGCTTACACTGCGGGTTCCGGGTTAACCGCGAAACAGCGTTTGGCGGCGGCGCGATCGCATGACGAGGAGAAAAATTAACCATGTTTTTGAACAGCATTGAAGGCGGCATGAATATGTGCGATCTGGATGTTTGCAATACCACGATGGGTCCCGTAGTCGTCCCGATTCCCTACCCCAATACCTCGACCAACGATGCCGCCGATCCGGCGACGACCGGGATGTGCGTTCTTTTCGACGGCATGCCCTCGGTGACCGTTATGACATCCCTGACGTTCAGCATGGATGACGAGACGGGCGATATGCTCGGTCTGGTGTCTCATATGATCATGGGCGAAACCACATTTCTGGAACCGGTGCCTAACGTGCTGATCGATGGCATGCCTGCGACCTGCATCATGGGCATGACCGGGCAGAATTGCCTGGAGGTGGTTCTAAATGGTCCCGGCAGCACCTTGGCGCCGTCGCAGACCATCGTAATGGCCGCTTGAACGGAGCGCATATGACCGTAGACGAAATACTGGCCGCCGCAGAACAAGGCGATATCATCGAACAGGCCGATTTGGCCGGGATGGATTTTTCCGGACGGGATCTATCGGCGGTTATATTTTCGAAATGCAATCTGGGCGGCGCCAATTTTTCAGGAGCAAAAGTGATCGGCACCGCGTTTCAGGATTGCGATCTGAGCGGCGCGAATTTTAACGACTGCAACTTGTTCAAGTCGATCTGGTCGGGTTTCAAGGCATCCTGTGCCAGTTTCCGGCGCGCGAACATGGGGCAGTTTGCGGCAAGCGATACCGATGTGTCGGGCGCAGATTTCAGCGGCGCGGATTTAAGCGGCAGCACCTGGACGAAGTGCCGGGTTGAGCGGGCCGATTTCAGCGGCAGCCGTTTGACTCGGGCCGCTTTTACCTCGTCCAACCTGAAGGGCGTTAACTGGGCGGGTTTGCATCTGGAGCGTATCATGGCGATCGAATGCGCAATGGAAGGCGCCACTCTTGCGCAAGCCAATCTCGAAAGAGCCACGTTCATGAAATGCGGCATGGCCGGCGTCACGCTAAATAAGGCGCGTTTACACCGCACGCTGATTCGCGATTCCTGCTTAACGAATCAGGATTTTTCAGGTAGCGAGTTTTATGGCGTGCAGGCTGGAGGCAGCGATTTTTCCGGGTGCAACTTCGAAAATGCGGCGCTCGGGCTTTCCTGTTTTTCTGGCGCCAATCTCGGCAACGCCAACCTGAGAGGCGCAACGGGCAGAAGCACTGCGTTTCTGGATGCCAATCTTGCCGGAGCCGATTTGAGTCACGCCCGGTTTGTACACGCATCATTCAGCAATGCCGATCTGAGCGATGCCAATTTGTCGAACATGTCCTGCCAGCATTCCTGCTTTGAAAAAGCGAAGGCGGTGCGAACCATTTTTAAAAATGCCGATCTGAGTGATTGTAATCTGGCCCATATGCTGGTCGAAAAGGCGGATTTTACCGGCGCATACCTGTTTCGCACCAAGCTGCATGGAATTAAAAACAAAGACGTCATTACCGATGTGGCCAGGATCGCGTCTTATAGCGGCGACAATGAAGACCGTTTGAAAGCTGAAAGCTGGCTCGCGTAGCCGTAACAGCATGCGCTGGTTTCTCATTTATTGGGCATAAAAGCATTGCCGGGAACTGATGCGGCTGCCGGAGGAGCCTGCTTTCCGGTTGTACAAAGCGGGTCCCGGAACACTAAATACATATTTGCGGCAGATTGTAACGAATATCAGTGCGTCCGCCACTGCTTTTCAAATCTCTAATACAGACACAATAACGGATGGTAAGCAATGCCAGAAAACAACGATTCGCTATTTTCCAACCGCCGCTACGCATTCAGCGTCGACGGGCTTTCCCCGCAGTCATTCGAAGTGGTGCGTTTTGACGGAGAAGAGGCTATGTCGACGCTGTACCGCTTCGATTTGCTGCTGGCGTCCACCGACAGCGATATCGACGAAGGCGCGCTGATAACCCAGACCGCGCAATTCAGCCTGAATGACGGCGTCGAAGGCGGGCATCCTACCGTTTATCGCGGCCTGGTGCAGTCGTTTATCTACCAGTACCAGATCAGCGGCTGGACCTTTTATCGCGCCACGCTGACGCCTAAATTGTGGTTGCTGGATACATTCTACCTGTCCGAAATTTATCTGGAAAAGACGCGTCCGGAGATTTTCCTGACCATCATGAGCAATGCGGGTTTTACTTTCGACGATGTCGATGTGCGCTTCCTGGAAATCCCGGATCATCCGCGGCGCGAGTTTATCTGTCAGTACCAGGAAAGCTACCTCACGTTTATCGCGCGCTGGACAGAGCGCGTGGGGATTTACTGGTGGTTCGAAGACGTTGACGGCAAGGAAAAAGTGGTATTCTGCAACAACCGCATGGGGCATAGGGAGGAGGCTTTGCTGTTGCATTACCGGCCGCCGGGCGAACTGGATGCGCTGATCGGCAAGCAGCGCCGTATCCAGAGTCTGGAACTGGAAGCGCGCAACCTGCCGAAAACCATCGTGATTCGCGATTACAACGAGCAGCGCGCCGGTATGGCCATCATGGGAACGACGACGGTCGACCCGAACGGCAGCGGCGAAGTGCATATTTTCGGCGAACACCTGCAAAACAACGACGAAGCCGCGCAGTTTGTCGCATTGCGCGCCGAAGGCTTTCGCTGCCGCAAGCACATTTACCGGGGCAGCAGCACGGCGACCGGTCTGCGCTGCGGCGAGTTCATGACGGTGCAGGGCCATCCGCGCAGCCGTTTCAACCAGCGTTACCTGGTGACCGGCGTCAGGCATCGCGGTTCGCAGTCCGGCTTGTTGCTGGAAGGACTGAGTGTGCCTGTCGAGATCGATGCGAACCGCTCCGGCGATTTTTACCTGGCCGAGATCACCGCGATACCCGCCAATGTGCAGTTCCGTCCGGAAATCACCCATCCCTGGCCGAAAATCGAAGGCACGATGACCGGCTTCATTGACGCGGAAGGCAGCGGTAAATACGCCGAACTGAATGAAAACGGCGAATACAAAGTGCAGCTGCCTTACGATATTACCGAGAAAAGCGCCAAGAAAGCCTCGGCATGGATACGCATGGCCAGCCCCTACGCCGGCGTGGATGACGGCGGTTCCGGCCATGGCATGCACTTCCCGCTGCATAAAGGCGCGGAGGTACTGCTGTCCTTCAGAAACGGCAATCCGGACAAACCGGTCATCATCGGCGCCGTGACCAACTCGATCACCCCGAACATGGTGACCAACGAAAACCAGACGCAATCGGTTATCCATACAGCCGGCGGCAACAGCCTGGAGTTTCATGACGAGGAAGGGCGGCAGGGCATACATTTCTTTTCCCCGGTTGCCGATACCCAATTCAGTTTGGGCGCGCCATTGTTAAGCGCCGGCAGTGTGAGCGCGGCGGCTTCAAGCAACTCAACAACGACCGAGGGTATTCATTTTGAGACCGATGGCAGTTTTACCATTGCTGCGATGGATGTATTGAGCAATGTCGGAGGATCTTCGACCATCAATGTAGCGGGAGCGGCCACAACCTTAACCGAAGGAGCTTTTACATTAGCCACGCTGGGACTGACCACCAATGCGGCCATAGGCGGCAACATTAACTTCAGCCTGGCTTATAACTTCATTCAAAATATCGGGCCCGCATACGAATACAACGCGACGGCAAAATACAGGATTGCGCCAGTCGCAGTCAACGCCACAGTATCCCAGATCGACGCTGTAACTACCAAGCTGAAGAATACGGTGACCGATGTCAATACCGCGCTCAATACGATAAACTCGAACGTCAACAAAGTCGTTACCGATGTTACAAACGTGAACAACGCCGTTACCAAAATGCAGGATACGGCTACATCTGTCAAAAACGAAGGTACGGGCATAACTTCCTGTTTAAGCAGGATTTTTACTTCCGCCACCCATGTCGCCAATAGCGCTGCCAAAGTATCGGTCACGGCATCCGAAGTAAAAACAAACGTAGTATCGAGTACCAGCGGCGTGCAAATATTCATGCCATAATTGAAGGAACCGAAACGCGTGAACAACAAGCTCGGCGTCTATTGTCCGTATGGAGGATGGAATCGCCGTTTCGATACCAATCAGCCGTGGGTAGAGCCATTGCAGGCTTGCCTGCTCAGGCCTGCGGTAATTGGAACTTGATTTTCTAGCGCATGTCTATTGCTTCAAGCCGGGACAACAACAGAGAGTCAGTATGACAGAAAACAAGAGAGTCAGTATGACAGAAAACAAAGGTTCGCTCTTTTCCGATCGCCGCTATGCATTCAGCGCCGGCGGGCTTGCTCCGGATACGTTCGAAGTAGTGCGTTTTGAAGGAGAAGAAGCCCTGTCAGCGTTATACCGCTTCGATTTGCTGCTGGCGTCCAGGGACAGCGATATCGACGAACGCGTTCTTCTCGGACAGCTTGCGCAATTCAGCCTGAACGACGGCGTCGAGGGCGGGCGGCCTACCGTCTATCGCGGTTTGCTGCGCTCGTTCGCCTATCAATATCAGATCAGCGGCTGGACGTTTTACCGCGCGACGCTGGCTCCGAAAATGTGGCTGCTCGATACGTTTTACCTGTCGGAAGTTTATCTGGATATGGACCGCCACGAGATATTTACCACAGTCATGCAGAATGCGGGATTTCTCTTCGATGATTTTGATTTGCGTTTTCAAAAAGGGAGCGCCGCTTATTCGAAGAGAGACTATATCTGCCAGTACCGGGAAAGTTATCTCAGCTTTATTGCGCGCTGGGCCGAACGACTGGGTATTTACTGGTGGTACGAAGAGAGTGACGGCAGGGAAAAAATCATCTTCAGCGACACCCGTATGGCGCATAAGGACGAGGGTCTACTGCTGAACTATCAGGATGCGGGCGAATTGGATGCCGCCATGGGCCGAAAACGCCGATTGCAAAGCCTGGAGTTGGAAGCCTGTAATTTGCCGAAAAAAATTGTGGTCAGGGACTACAGCGCCCAGCGCGCCAGCATGGAAATCATGGGTACGGCGGCAGTCGACCCGCACGGTAACGGCGAGGAACACATCTTCGGCGAACATCTGAAAAGCAATGGAGAAGCCGCCCATATAGCAAAATTGCGTGCCGAAGGCGTACTGGCGCGAGGCAATATATACCGGGGCGGCACCACGGCGACCGGTGCGCGTTGCGGCGGGTTCATCGAAGTGCAGGGGCATCCGCGCAAGCGTTTCGACCGGCGTTATCTGGTGGTCAGCGTCAAACACCGTGGCTCGCAGGCAGGACTCTTGCTGGAAGGGCTGAAAATTCCTGCCAGGGGCGAGACCGGCGGCTCCGCCGATTTTTATCAGGCGGAAATTTCAGCGATCCCGTCCGAAGTGCAGTTCCGTCCGGAAATCACTCACCTTTGGCCGAAAATCGAAGGCACGCTGAACGGCTTTGTCGACGCCGAAGGCAGCGGACAGTACGCGGAACTGAATGAGAAGGGCGAGTACAAGATACAGGTGCCGTTCGATGTGACGCATAAAAACGCGCAACGCGGTTCCGCCTGGATACGCATGGCGACGCCGTATGCGGGCAGCGACCACGGCATGCATTTTCCGTTGCACAAGGGTACGGAAGTGGTGTTGTCGTTTATCAATGGCGATCCGGACCAGCCGATAATACTCGGCGCAATCCCCAATTCGATAAACCCCAATGTGGTACGCAACGAAAATCAAATGCAGTCGCGTATCCGCACCGCTGGAGGTAATGAAATAGTTATGCACGACGAGGCAGGTAAGCAGCATCTGGAGCTCAGTTCGCCGATAGGTAATACCTCTATTCGTATCGGTTCTGCCAGCGGATCGTCTTCTGTCTCGGGAGCGGGTTCCTACGCGCAACAGCAAGCGGCATTATTGCCAACGGCACGGATACAACGGCACAAAACAAAGCAAATGTGGCAGGGCGCTTTGCAATGGAATCAGCTGTCAGGGTCCCAGCAAATGCAGCAAGGATGGCTTGACAGCGTCTGGAGCAATTTAAGCAGCTTTCAGCCGTCGTCAGGAGATGGTGGGGTAACGATAAATACTGCGGGAAGCGCGAAAATCACATGTTTGGATTACGCAAACATAGTAGGTGGCGAATATCTCAGCCTGATTGTCGGAAATAAAAACGAAGCAGTACTTGGCCCTGTAGAGAGTTTTTATGTATATAAATATGAATATGTATTTTTTAAAACAGATGTTTGGAGTGGTTCCAAAACCGAGACAGGAGCCGGGGCGAAGTCTGAAGTCCTTGTTGGAACCAAAAATGAATTGGTTACTGGAGCCAAGACTGAAACAATCATTGGCGACAAGACAGAGTCGGTCGCTGGAATAAAAACGTCTAAAGTCTTAGTCAAGAATGATATTGTCACATTCGCAAAACTGAGCGAATACGACACAGCGGTAAATAACATAAAAACCAAGCTTAGTGAAAGTGACCTCGCGCTGGAGAACTTAACGACGAACTTTATGAATGGTGATGTAACAATAGAAAACACTCAGACTTATGTTGCAAAGCGCGAAGCCTATATTGCGGAAAAACAAGCTTACATACAAAAATGCAGCGCATTTGCTTCCTTTGGCACTTCTATTTACATGCCCGAGTAGTAGTGTCTTGCGTCTGGTTTTTTCGAATCTTTGGCAGACCTTTGTTGAGGACTTTATTCTGTTGCCACGCGGAAAAAAGTGTACGCGTATCAAGAAAATTAGTGCGAATCTGGCTAGTATCAGAGCGAAAGTAGAGGATAACGAAGCCCACGTACAGTAAAGCGAAACATCTCTTGTTGATAACACTATGGGGATCTCAACGTATGATGCGATGGTTGGAAATAAATAAACCGCATGCTGATCCGGTATTTATATTTTATATATAACTTGCAGGAATTGCTTTACACAAAGTTTTCGTGGGTTTCTTGCGCATCACCGCAAAATAAGCGGTTATCGGACGCGGCAATATATACAGGGTGGATTATAACTAATGCAACACACCAAAATCGTTTACTGGTCTGAACGGGATTACTTGCAAGCCGAACGCGATGGCGCGCTGCGTCATGAGTATATCGCCGGGTATATCTACGCCCACGCCGGTGCAGGCAAGCTGCACAATATCATCGCGTTGAATATCGCCAGCCTGTTGCGTACCCATCTTCGGGGTTCGCCGTCCCATACTTTTATTTCCGATATGAAAGTACGGGTGAAAAGCGCCAAGGCCTATTACTATCCCGATATCGTGGTCAGCGGCAGCCCTTTGGATATAGCGAACGACAGCCCCGGGGATTTTCTGGTAGCGCCCAGCCTGATCGTCGAGATTTTATCGGAAAGCTCTGAAGTCATAGACCGGCGAGAGAAAATGCGGGCCTATTTTCAGTTGGATAGCCTGCTGGAGTATGTGCTGGTCGACAGCCGCCGTTTAAAGGTTGAGGTTTTTCGCCGTGGAGATGACGGCGAATATAATGTCGATATAGCCGGCGGTGCGGATACGGTCATGCTGCAATCGCTGGACCTTAAGATTGATATGCGCGCTATCTACGAAGATGTGGCGTTTCTGGATAACGAAGCCGCCGAATGACTACCGAGCAGGCGTTTAACCTGAACTGCCCGCTGCCCATCGGCCAGTACGAACACGCGACCCTGGCGCATGGCGGCGGCGGACGTTTGATGCAGCAGTTGCTGGAGCGTTTGATCCGTCCGGCGTTCGACAACCGGTGGCTGGATCAGCGCCACGACAGTACGGTGCTGGATATCGGCGGCAGCCGGCTGGCGTTTACCACCGACGGTTATGTCGTCAAACCGCTGTTTTTCCCCGGCGGCGATATCGGCAAACTGGCGGTTTGCGGCACGCTGAACGATCTGGCGATGAGCGGCGCCAAGCCGTTGTTTCTAAGCGCATCCCTGATCATAGAAGAAGGGTTTCCATTCGCGGATTTGCAGCGCATATTGCACAGCATGGGCGAGACCGCGCGCGCCGCAGGCGTGGCCATCGTCACCGGCGATACCAAGGTGGTGGAAAACGGCAAGGGCGACGGGCTTTACATCGTCACCAGCGGCATAGGTTCGATCGAACATCGCATGACGATAGGCCCGAGCAGTATCGCTGCGGGCGACGATATTCTGGTGACCGGCGACATTGGCCGTCACGGCGTCGCGATCATCTCGGAACGCGAAGGGCTGCGTTTCGAAACCAGCATAGCCAGCGACTGCGCCGATCTATCCGGGCTGGTGGCCGAATTGCTCGCTGCCGGTTGCGAGCTGCACTGTTTGCGGGATCTGACACGCGGCGGTTTGGCTAGCGCGGTGCTGGAGCTGGCGCGCGACGCGCAGCTGTCGATTGAACTCGATGAGGCCGCAATACCTGTGCTTCCTCAAGTCAGCGCCGCCTGTGAGATGCTGGGTTTCGATCCGCTCTATGTCGCCAACGAGGGCCAGATGACGCTGTTCGTGCCGCCTCCGGAAACCGAGCGTGTGTTGGCGTTATTGCATCAGCATTCGCTGGGGCGTCGGGCCGCCAAAATCGGCTCGGTCACCTCGCATGGCGAAGCCAGGGTCGAATTACGCAATGCTTTCGGCATCAAGCGCGTGCTGGATCTGTTGAGCGGAGAACAGTTGCCGAGAATTTGCTGAAGCTATCCGGTTAGTGCCTGATATCCCTGTAGGAGCGAGCTTTAGCCCGCGAAAGACGTCGATCGCGGGCTAAAGCCCGCTCCTACAGGGTATTATTGGAAATTGCATTGTTGAACCTTTTTGAGGGTGCTTTCTTTGGGGTACATACTATAGATACGGATTTTTATGCATAGTGCTCAAAACCGGATAGTGCAATACGATATGCTGCGCGGCCTCGCGATCAGCCTGATGTTGATGGCGAACAGCGCGGCATCGGTTTTGATCGCGGATGCGCCTCATCCGTTTTTGATGCGATTGGCAGGGTCGTTTGCCGCTCCGATATTCATGCTGCTGGCGGGCATGATGCTGGCGCTTGCCAAGCGACCCAAGCCGTCCCGCGGGCTGTTCATAATGATCGTGGGCGGCCTGATCGATATGGCGGTATGGCAATCGTTGCCGTTCCTGACTTTCGATGTGCTTTATACCATAGGATTGGCCATTATCGTTACCGCCTATCCGGCGCGTTATTTTTCGGCAACAGCGCTTGCGCTGACCGGCTTTGCTTTGCTGTTATGCGGTCAGTTGCTGCAATGGGGCGGCCTGTATCATTTCGAGCTGTTTTCGGTCGGTTTGAATTTCGACCAGCCGCTGCCGCCAGTGCGGGAAATACTGCCTCATATACCCCAGCAATTATTCATCGACGGTTGGTTTCCGGTTTTTCCGTGGCTGGGTTTTGTCTGGCTGGGCGCCGCGCTGCAGCGCAGCCTGCCGTCATTTGCGCCGGAAGTCCAGGGAGCCGGCGTTTCGTGGCGCTGGGGTCGGTATTCGACGCTGCTGCTGTTGGCGTCTTCCGGCTATTGGGCGATGACTTTTAATCTTCCGGCCATGCGCGACGGATACAGCGAGTTATTTTATCCGCCCGGTTTGGGATATTGCCTGACAGCGATAAGCGCATTTTGCGTACTGCTGTTCGTAATGCAATGGCTGATGCGCCATCCGCGCATTCTCATCCTGTTATCGCCGCTGGTCTGGATGGGGCGGCGATCGCTGTGGGTATATGTTTTTCATGTTGCGCTGATCCGTTATTGGCTCAGCAAATGTTGTGTTACGCCCGACCCGGTAAAGTTTTTATGGGTTGTATTGATGCTATGGACCCTGTCCGCATGGAGCGCGCGTTATTTACCCGCATTTTCTTTTCCGTCCAGACGTTGAATAAACACGAATCTTCGCGCGGCGCACCAAGTCCGCTTCACTGAGCACTACGGCCACCCTCCTGTTATTATCGGCTGCGGGTAACGCGCCGATGCCATGCTTGACGAGGAGTTTTATTGCGTCGGCAATGTCATTGTCCGGCTTCAGGTTATGACATCATGAACCATCGCATCTTTTCCGCCCATGCAATCACACTTATTATCCGGATTCGGCGTTATGTCCCCTCTTCAATCGTGCGATTCGCCGCATTTTTCAATGCCTGCGCTATTCGTTCGGCATCTTCAATAGCGACGGCTAAGAGAGACCGCAGACTTACGCCGGATTCTGATACTTCGAAATGCAGCTCTCTCTCAAGTTTTAACGCGTAGCCGTCTGTATGCGCGAGCCAATCAGTCGGCAAACTGATCGTCTGTGCGACTTGATTGCATTTGTCGGCAGCATAGGTGATGTACGTATTCAATGTACCTCCTTCTCTGCGGCTGATAGGCGTATTACCAAAGGTAAATGCTGCATTTTTACGATCTCCTGTTACATTAACGAACAAATTGAAAAACCGGTTGGTCAGCGCCTCTAAACGGGGTGGTATCAGAATCTAAGATAAGCAGGCGTAACACCAAATGCCAATGTAGGACATAAGTTTTTGGTAAAGCGTCATCAGTCCCCACGGGAACATCAGTATCACCAGTGTGATTAATAGGCGCATGACCAGAGGTAGATGCCGCAATTTGGAAAATGTAAGTTTCATCGTGCTTCTCCAGCGCTGACTCAAACCGGTTTTTTTAGATAGTAGTTTACAAATGCAAATATTTCAATAATAATAGAACTATGGAAACAAAAAATATGATTACCGCGCTGGCGGCGCTCGCCCAGGAGTCCCGTCTCGCCATCTTTCGATTGCTGGTTCAAACCGGCCCAGAAGGCTTGTCCGCCGGCAAGATCGGCGAGGCGCTGGCGATTCCGCCGTCTTCGCTGTCTTTTCATCTGAAGGAAATGACGCATGCCAATCTGGTGACGTGCAGGCAGCAGGGGCGTTTCGTGATCTGTTCAGCCAACTTCGATACGATGAACAGCCTCATCGCTTTTTTGACCGAGAACTGCTGCGGCGGCAATCCCTGTATCTCCATACCTTCACCTGTTTGTTCAACTACCGGGAAAACCAAGTCATGAGCGACAAAGTCTATAACGTCCTGTTTCTTTGTACCGGTAACTCCAGTCGCTATATTTATTAATTCTTGGGTAAACCAAATGAAAAAGCTCGAAATTTACGAACCGGCCATGTGCTGTTCCACCGGTGTTTGCGGCGTCGATGTCGATACCGTGCTTGTGCAGTTTGCTGCCGATTTGCAATGGTTGGCCGAACAGGGTGTTGAAGTGGCGCGTTACAACCTTTCCCAGCAACCCCAGGTTTTCGCCGCGAATCAGGATGTAGTCAAGGAAATGGATGCCGGTATGGATCGCTTGCCTATCGTCGTGGTGGACGGTCACATCGTTTCCACCGGCGTCTATCTGTCGCGTCCGCAATTGATGCAAAAACTGGCTTTGACGCCGGAAACGACCGCTCAAACGGCTGCTATTCCCGGCTGCTGCACACCGAAAAGCGGCTGCTGTTGAGCCTTATCGAGGCATTAAAGGAAAAAATGTAATGGGCCTTCCAACGCTTGATACCCGCTATCTGTTTTTTACAGGAAAAGGCGGTGTCGGTAAGACATCCTTGTCCTGCGCAACCGGCATCGCTTTGGCCGAAAGCGGAAAGCGCGTGCTCGTTGTCAGCACCGATCCGGCTTCGAATCTCGACGAGGTATTGGGCGTAGCGCTAAGCTCGACGCCGACGCCGATACCGGAGGTAGCCGGACTGTTTGCGCTAAACATCGACTCTGAAGTATCCGCGCGCGATTACCGCGAGCGCATGGTGTCGCCTTATCGCGGGATTTTGCCTCCGGCTGCGATTCAAAGCATGGAAGAACAGTTTTCCGGCGCGTGTGCGGTGGAAATCGCCGCATTCGACGAGTTTTCCGCATTGATCGGTCATCCAGAGAAGACCCAGGATTTCGATCATGTGATTTTCGACACCGCGCCTACCGGCCATACCCTGCGACTGCTGTCCTTGCCTTCGGCCTGGAACGGCTACATCGAATCCTCAACCAGTGGCGCGTCTTGCCTTGGCCCATTGGCCGGGCTGGAAAAACAGCGGGCGTTGTATGCCGCAACCGTGGCGCAACTCGCCGATGCCCGGCAAACCAGCGTCGTATTGGTGAGCCGCGCCGATCTTTCCGCTTTGCATGAAGCGGAACGGGCCAGCCGTGAATTGGGCGAGCTGGGCATTTTGAATCAGGTGCTGGTGATCAACGGACTGTTTCAGGCCGCAACATCGGCGGACGCGATAGCCAACGCGATGACGCGCCGCATGAATGCAGCGTTGGCGGCCATGCAGGAAAGGCTCGCGGCGCTGCCGCGTTTTGAAACACCCTTTATGCCCAAGAGCATGGTCGGTATCGCCGCGTTGCGCGCCCTCTCCCAGCCGGAAGCTGACACTTCGCTACCAAGCGCCATATCCGCGCGCCCCGATCTGCCCAGCTTTAACAGCTTGGTAAACGATCTGGAAAAAGCCGGGCATGGCGTCATCATGACCATGGGGAAAGGTGGCGTCGGCAAAACCACTATCGCCGCCGCTATCGCCACGGAATTGGCGCAACGCGGCCACAGCGTCGTGCTATCGACCACCGATCCGGCTGCGCACGTTGCGGCCGCTATCGAAAATCCGGTGAAAGGCCTGTCTGTCAGCCGGATCGACCCGGAAGCGGAAGTAGAGAAGTACCGGCAAGAGGTATTGGAAAAAACCGCCAATAACCTTGATGCCAATGTCAGGGAGATGCTGGAAGAGGATCTACGTTCGCCCTGCACCGAAGAAATCGCGGTCTTCCGGGCTTTCGCTAAAACGGTGGATGCCGGTAAAAATGCGTTCGTGGTATTGGACACCGCGCCGACTGGCCATACCATTTTGCTGCTCGACGCCGCCGAAGCCTATCACCGTGAAGTCATGCGCATGCAGGGCGACATGCCGGAAGCGGTGCGCCAACTGTTGCCGCGTTTGCGCGATCCGGACTTCACGCGGGTCATTATCGCCACGCTGGCGGAGGCTACCCCGGTTCACGAAGCCGAACGCCTGCAAAACGATCTGGTTCGCGCCGGTATTCAGCCTTACGCCTGGGTCATCAATCAAAGCCTGTTGGCGAGCGGCACGCGCGATCCGTTGCTGGCCGAACGCGGCCGGTATGAAATCCCTTTTGTGCTGAAGGTAGCCAGGGAACTGTCGTCGCGTTGCGTGCTGATTCCCTGGCTGGCGAAACCGCCCATCGGCAGCAAAGGACTTGCGCAGATCACTGATTCCGTAACCTGACAGTGCGAAACGAGGTGATTTCCTTGAAAGATTATCCCTGGTACGAAACCGTCCATGGCGCCCGGATTCCGGCATTCCCTGCCGGAATGACGAGATAAAGAAGCGAGCTGGAACTCTGGTATGTTTATTCATGGAAATAGCCTTAGGCTCATTATCGTCGGCAATCGTTTATCAACCATCGAACAGAAGGACTTTATCCATGACTCAAAAACCATTGACTGTTTTAGTTCTTTGTACCGGCAACTCCTGCCGCAGTATTATCGGCGAAGCGCTGGTCAATCACCTGGGTGCGGGCCGAGTGCGGGCTTTCAGCGCCGGCAGTCACCCCGTCGGTAAGGTTAACGAAAACGCGCTGGCGACTCTGGCGCGGCATGGACTGCCAACAAAAGGCTACTCCAGTAAATCCTGGGATGACCTGGAAAACGAGAACATCGATATCGTGATTACCGTCTGCGATAACGCAGCCGGCGAAGTCTGCCCGGCTTATTTGGGTTCGGTGGTGCGCGCGCATTGGGGCTTGCCTGATCCGGCTCATGTCAGCGGAACTCCGGAAGTCATCGCGGCGGCTTTTGAGGAAACTTATGCCGTGATGGAAAAGCGTATCCAAATGTTTTTGGCGCTGCCGCTGGAAGACCTGTCCCGGCAGGAACTCAGCGAGAAACTGAACCAAATCGGCTCCGACGGGGAGTGAGGAACCAAACATGTCAGGAGCATAACGCGATGACCAGAAAACACTCTCACAACAGCAAGACAACACCCTCAACTAAAACGGATTCCGCCAGCCCTCTGAACTTGTTCGAGCGTTATTTAACGCTGTGGGTCGCTCTGTGCATTATCGCCGGTATTGCGCTGGGCCACTGGTTTCCTGCTGCGTTCCAGCTCATAGGCAAGCAGGAAATCGCCAGGGTCAATATTCCGGTTGGCCTGTTGATCTGGGTCATGATCGTGCCGATGCTGCTCAAGATCGACTTCGGCGCATTACATCAGGTCAAGGAACACTGGAAAGGCATGGGCGTTACGCTGTTCATCAACTGGGCGGTCAAGCCGTTTTCGATGGCGCTGCTGGCGTGGATATTTATCCGGCAAGTCTTTGCTCCGCTGCTTCCCGCTGATCAGATCGACAGTTATATCGGCGGATTGATCCTGCTTGCTGCGGCCCCTTGTACCGCCATGGTGTTTGTGTGGAGCCAGCTGACCAAGGGTGATCCGTATTTCACGCTGTCGCAAGTCGCGCTCAACGACCTGATCATGGTGTTCGCATTTGCGCCGATAGTCGCGCTGCTGCTCGGTTTGTCTTCAATTACGGTGCCGTGGGATACGCTGCTGACTTCCGTGGCGCTGTACATCGTCATTCCGGTTATACTCGCGCAGATTTGGCGCAAGCTGTTGCTGGTCAAAGGCGAGGCTTATTTTCAAAAAGTGTTGCACGCTGTCGGACCGTTCTCGATAGCCGCGCTGCTGGCTACCCTGATCCTGTTGTTCGCGTTTCAGGGAGGCGCCATTATTCGCCAGCCGCAGGTGATCGCAATTTTGTCGGTGCCGATTTTGATACAGGTGTTCTTCAATTCCGGTCTGGCTTATCTGCTGAACCGGCAGCTTGGCGTTGCGCATTGCGTCGCCGCGCCGTCCAGTCTTATTGGGGCAAGCAACTTTTTCGAGCTGGCGGTAGCAACCGCCATCAGCCTGTTCGGTTTCGAATCCGGTGCGGCTCTGGCCACTGTGGTCGGCGTGTTGATCGAGGTGCCGGTAATGCTGCTGGTCGTTGAAGTCGTCAATCGTTCACGGCCCTGGTATGAGCGGCGCGTTTAGTCTCAACCCGCAGCTTCCTGTCCCGACTCAAAAGCACTTGTTGAATTGTGGGGTAACTATTCAGCTACCCCTTTGCCTATAAATTTTTCCGCCGTAAGCTCGCGCAGGTTCAGCTGGCTGAATAGTTACAATTGTGGCTTCATTGCTTTATGACCAGCCCAAGCCCGTCGGCAACCGGAAGCAGGCTGTTGATGACCCGGGCATCATGATGGATTTTTTCGTTAAGTGCGCGTATCGCCAGCGTGTCCTTATCGGTTGCGCCGGGATCGGCCACCTTACCGCCCCATAACAGATTGTCCAGCAACAACAATCCGCCTGTGCGCAGTAGCTGTAGCGTGCGTTCGTAATAGCCGTCGTAATTTTCCTTGTCGGCGTCTATGAAGGCCATATCGTATAGTCCGGAATGGCCGTCCGCAATCAGCTCATCCAGCGTAGTCAGGGCCGGTCCCAGTTGCAGGCTTATCTTGCCGCTTACGCCGGCCAACTCCCAATAGCGGCGCGCGACGCCGGTCCATTCCTCGCTGACATCGCAGGCCGTAATGCGCCCGTCCTCCGGCAAGGCCAGCGCTACGGCCAGGGAGCTGTAACCGGTGAACACGCCGATTTCGAGTACGCGTTTTGCCTGTATCAGTTTTGCCAGCAATGCCATGAACTGGCCTTGCTCCGGCGTAATCTGCATTCCGGCCAGGGGCAGTTGCGCAGTTTCTTCCCTGAGCCGGCGCTGCACCGCGGATTCGCGCGACGATACCGACAGCAGGTAATCATAAAGCGTATCGCTTAAGCCAAGATTCTTGTTTGACATGGCGGCTCCAATATGTGGGGGGGGTACTTTTGAGTCATAAACGAAGCGTCCGGGTTGAGGCAAACCAGCCGGGACACGCAGAAGCGTGTCGGGGGAGATTAACCACGGGGGGGCGAAGTCCACATCCGCTGAGGCTGGGCAAAAGGAGTTACGCTCACGCCGGCGGGATGAAAGTACTCCAGCAGCTTTGCGTTGCGCAGCCAACCGCGCACATTGCGTTCAAGAGTTTGCTCCTGGTACTCGCGAGTTACAAAATTACGCTCGACGTAATGGGTGTAAAGCTCCTGCAATTTGGTTTGGACATCCTCGGCCAAAACGATGCGCGACTCACTGAAGCGCAGCATGGTTTCACGCGGCTTGACGATTTCGCGCCACAGCGCCAGCGCACCGGCGCGATCCAGATGCAAATCTCCGCCCTTCGGTTTGAGCATGTCGTCGATACGTTGCAATTCTTCGCGTAAAGTGCGCATGCACGCGCGAAAAACAGCGGAATCCATGTGTTCGAAAAAGCGAGTCACTCGCGCATAGCGGTGCATCAATAGTTTGAAACCAAAAAAACGGGCATTGGGCGCAAACACGACCACGCCGACATTGGCGAACTCGCCTGTTTCGACGAAAGGCATGAAACGGACAATACTATAGTGACAAGCGGTATTCATGACGGCAACAACCAAAAAACATCAGTGAGCCAAAACATCAGTGAGCCTTATCCAGCAACTTCCTGGCTTCGACGAAAGGAAATTCAACCGGAATCGTCCGTTCCGTATCAATGAACATCCAGAACTCGGGGAGATTATGGCAGCTTGCTTCCCGGATACCCAGTGCCTGCGTGTATCGTTGCGTATAGTCATTCCTCCGGGTTATTAAGTCGCTGAACATTGAAGGTATATCGTCAGAGAAAACATGTAGTTTGACGAAGTCCTTGCCCGAAAACCTTTGGCAAAGATCTGTCCCCGGTTATTCTATTGACTCGTTAAGTACCGTTAAGCAAAGTTGTAAGAAAAGGAAATTCATGGCAGCAAATGGCATCTATCTGTTGTCGGATATAGTCATCACCGCTGTCGTGCCTGGCTAAGCAGAGATAGTGATTTTTTCCTTCATGTTGTGCATAAATAATCCACTCACCAGATAGTGCTTCTGCATTGGCTAACCGCTTCCAGTTTCCACTCACGACATCATTCGCAAGTGGCTTGATGTCTTCTATGGTGACATAGCGTTCTTCGCCCGCTTCCTGCGCTTCACGCATACATTGCTGGAACAATGGTATACCATATAGATCGAGTCCTTTTTTTACATTGAGGGCCAATGCACGCAGCCCATCCTCAAGGTAGTGCTTATGCCATAGCCCTTTCAGCGGTGACTTTGGGCGATTGAACTGACTAGGCGGCTTTAGCTGGCTTGGTGTTCCTATGCCTTCCAAAGCTTGTATCTCGTGGATGACCTTTGCCGGATTTAATGCTCCTGATTTAAAACCACCAAATAGCCCCAGTAATAAAAGCATGCTGTATCGGCCTGGCGCAATGGCTTCAAGGCCAATGAAGTTGGCGAAGTAGGTTAACTCCGCAGACATGTCGTCGCCATTGGCAGCTGTCGCAGTAAATTTTTTATCCGTCATTACGCGGCAAGCCTCATAGTCGGAGATAAAGCTGCGTGCAGCGCAGCAGCCAATAGGCGGCGGCTGTCGGTTTCAGTAGTGGTTAGCTGCGTATCCAGTTGGTCGCATAGCGTCATCAGTTCATCGATCTTGGCGACGATGCGTTGTTGCTCAGTGATAGGTGGGAGAGGGAATACAAACGAAGCGAGTCCTTTGCCTGTGAAATGTTTTATTCCAACTCCGGTGAAATAAGATGAAAGCCTCCCGCAGTCTGAGCTTTCGCGGAGTACATTGACGAAAAACTCTGGATTAACATTACCGGAAAACCGCACACGATGAATGGCTTTTTGGAAATAGATGCTACTTTCTCGCTCATCCCATACAGCTGCGCGTCCAGGTTCACCACCTTCACAAATCAGAACATCACCATGACGTAACGCGAATTGATCAAGTTCTTCATCTTCAAATGGCATTTCGTACAAATCTGATAAATTGAAGTCGAACCAACGTACATTGATATTTCGAAGGTAGCGACGAGGCGAGCCCTTATTTTTTGCCTTATCCAGCATTTTTCCCAGTCGGTTTTCTCCGGTTTGCTCTACTGTCGTCCACTGCCAGGAATCAGGGATTTGAAATGGCGCAATGTTGTTGGTTGGTATTGCTCCGCTACGCTTGGGTAGAGTGGCGGCAGGTTCATCATTCGGGTCTTGAGGAACCAGCCGCCCACGCACAGCCAGATTGAGTATAGTTTGACGTAGCTGTTTGATGTGCTCGGGACGGGTAGAAAGACGCGGCAGGTTATCCAGGTGAAAGCGGGCGGCTTCCCTGGCTTCTTCCGGTTCTGAAACGCAAATGCGTTGCAGGCTGGCTTTAACCAATCGGTCGCGCCGTGTTTCGCGCTTGTTTTTCGCTGCCTCCAACTGGACGCATAGGGTCATTAGTTCATCGACTTTGGCGACGATGCGGTGTTGTTCGGCGAGAGGAGGGAGTGGCACGACGAAGTTCTGGATATCTTCCAAAGAAACGTTATTCATAGCACCGCCCCTTGACTTATCTAGAACATCTTGAGCAACAGACGACTGAATACAGATAAGAAGGAACGATGGGATATAAATAAGCTTGGTACCACGAATAATAGCTAGTGCCTGATTAGTATTCGCGGGGAGTATTTCCTTTGTCACAACCGCACAGGTACCAATTGAGCCCGCGATTGAAAACAGAATGTCACCATCATCTAATCTGGAGCGGGCCAAGAAGTTATGCGTTGCTTCTGAAATATAGCTTGTTACATTGGCAGGAAAAAGGCGTCCTTTTTTTATTGCTTCTACCTTGATGAAGTTAACTCCTGTTTCTGTGAACGAATGACCGTAGGAAGTCGGCGTACTTCCTTTTGTTATTAAAGTTGATAAAGCTCCAAGACGCTCCCATTTCCAGTTGACTGGACTGATATTAGGCACCTCATCTTTATCAACTGTTCGAAGCTGCTTTTGTCTCCGAAGCGTTCCTTCCCGCACTAACCGTACCTTCTCCGCCTGAATCCGCTTCAACAACTCCGCAGCCGGTTCATCATGCGGGTCTTGCTCCACCAGCTTGCCGCGCACCGCCAGATCGAAGATAAAGCGGCGCAGGCGCGGTATCGCGTCCGGCACCTCGCTGATGCGGTCGAAGTGTTGCAGCAGAAGTTCGGCGTTCATCTTAAGGATCGCCCGCCTTATCAAGCAGCTCGGTCACGGTGCTATGGAGCTCCGGCAGGGATTCCTGAATGGTGCGCCAGACCGTAAGGTCATTAACCGCAGCATAACCATGGATCAGTAGATTGCGAAACGCCACGATTTGTGGAACATCGGGAATCCGGTCAGCCCATTGCGGATCAATTTTGCATAACTGGTTAAGCGCCTCGCCGATGATTTCGAACTGTCGCTCGACAGCGGAACTCAACATCCGGTCACTGATGTAATCATCAAAGGTCTTGTCCACGACAAATTCAAGTATCGCCTCGGCAGCCTCCCGTACATCCCATAGGTAGGCGCGGGGATCACGCTCCATAGATTATCTCGCGGGTTTGGTTGATGCTTGCCTGAACATAAGGGTTACGAATGGCGGAGGCTTCCGCCAGATCGACTTTTCGACCAAGAATACGGGACAGGCCGGTTTGTAAATCGAAAAAGGTTTTGAGCGAAGGACTGCCGGAAGCCGTTGAGAACTCGACAAGAAAGTCCGCATCGCTGGTTTCAGGATTGAAATCGGTGCCGCGCGCGGCAGAACCGAAAATCTCAAGGCGCTGGACACGATAGCGGCGGCAAAGCTCTGCGATGGGTTCCTTTCTGTCATGGATTAGAGGGTGCATGCCGGTTTACCCTGGATGTCGGTTAATCGAACGGGACAATCAGTGAATATCCGCTTTGCGGCTGCTTCATTTTGAGCGCAGTTTATCACCGTTGCAGCAAGCCTTGATGCAGTGGGTTTGTCTCACCAGCGGTGAGACTTTCAGGCTATTTCCATGAAAACATACCAGAGTTCCAGTTCGCTTCTTTATGTAATGGTCAACAAAAACCGGACACCTGTTCAGGCAGCGTTTCTATAAAATTCCCGCTCGAATTCGAGTGGGGACTGGTAGCCCAATGTTGAGTGTGGTCGAAGGCCATTATAAAAAGCCAAATAATCGATCACACTCAGTTTTGCCGCCGCTTGGGTCTTGAATTTTTCGTAGTTGAGCTGCTCATGCTTCAAGCTGCGAAAAAAACGTTCGGTCGGCGAGTTGTCCCAGCAGTTCCCTTTGCGGCTCATACTCTGTTCCATCTTCATCACGTCTAAATGCCGGCGATATTCCCTGCTCGCATACTGGCTGCCACGATCCGAGTGATGCAACAGACCGGGTGGCGGTTTGCGGCGCCAGAAGGCCATTTGCAAGGCCTTGACGCACAGCGAGGCCCGCATGTGATCATCAATCGCCCAGCCCACGACTTGCCGGGAAAACAGATCGATGACCACCGCGACATAAAGCCAGCCTTCTAGGGTCCACACGTAGGTGATATCTGTCGTCCATACTTGATTGGGCTTGCCAACCTGGAATTGCCGGTCCAAGCGGTTGGGCGAAATGGCCTCGTTATGGTTGCTATCGGTAGTGACTTTAATTCGCCTGGGATAGCGCACCTTCAAGTTTAAATCTCGCATGATGCGCCGCGTTTTAAAACGCCCAACGACAAAACCTTGTTTTTGCAGTCGATCCGCTAAACGACGCGAACCAAAGCACTGTTTATTGTCGATGAAAATCTGCCTCGCTTTCTCGGCAAGCTTTTGATCTTGTTGATCCTTATCACTGTCCTGCGGGGCTTTTAACCACTCATAATATGCACTGCTACTCACCTGCATCACTCGGCAGAGCACGGTCACTGGATACGTCTTCTGTTGCGCCTGAATAAACCCGTACTTTATTCGGCTTCTTTCGCAAAGAAGACTGCGGCCTTTTTTAAGATTTCACGCTCCATGCGTAATTGTTCAATTTCCTTGCGCAAACGAATCAATTCATCGTGATCCCCCAGATTCAAGCCTGGCTTTTTCGTCGCAGACTCATTGCCGGAAGGCTTGCGTTCCGCCCGCACCCAGCGTCCCAGGGCACTTAATGATATGCCCAAATGATCGGCAGCCTGGTTCAGGCTGTAGCCTTTTTCAAGAACCAGCTGGGCGGCATCTTGCTTAAATTCCAGACTGTATTTGGGGCGCTTGTGTTTTTTCTCGTTTGTCTTCATGCTCACCTCTGCTGACAGTATAAATTCTGCCTTTGGAAGTGTCCGGGTTCATTAAACCATTACATTATCTCGTCATTCCGGCAGGGAATGTCGGAATCCAGACGCCATGGATGGTTTCGTACCCTGAAAAAGCAACCCCCCTGGTGCGCATCGTTGAGAGGCGTGGGGGGTATTGTTGCGCCTATCTTCGCAGCCGCCTGCATCGCCGTCAAGCAACAATTGATTGAATAAGTTCTGGTATTTTTAACCTTTGACAAAGGATAGTCTATTATCGCAGCAACGCATCGGCCAGTATTGCTTTCAACCGGTCGCGCAGTTCGGCGGTCTCTTGTTCGTCCTGTTCCAGTTTCGCCAGCAGTTCCTGCGGGTCGCCGTGGTCGTCGGCGACGACATGCGGATTTTTGTAGTCGAGGTTGTAATTTCTGGCCTTGATGTCGTCGATGCCGACTTTCCAGGCCTGTTCGGTTTTCTGCCGGTCTTGGCGCGCTGCGCCGCCCCACCAGTCGATGCAGCTTTTGAAGTGCTCGATTCGGATCGGGCGGGTCATCGAGTAGGCTTTCTGGGTTTCCGGTACGCGGTGTTCGTAAAACCAGATGTCCTGCGTCGGTTCGCCTTTTTCGAAGAACAGCAGATTGGTGCCGATGCTGGCGTAAGGTTTGAACACGCTGTTCGGCAGACGCACGATGGTGTGCAGGTTACACTCTTCCAGCAGGTGTTCCTTAAGCCGGGTTTTGACGCCTTCGCCGAACAGGCTGCCGTCCGGCAATACGATAGCCGCGCGCCCACCCGGTTTCAGCAGGCGGATGAACAGCGCCAGAAACAGGTCGGCGGTTTCCCTGGTGCGGAAATGCGCAGGGAAGTTGGATTCGATGCCATCTTCTTCCTTGCCGCCAAACGGCGGGTTGGTGAGGATGATGTCCACCCGGTCGGATAGCTCGTAGCTGATATAGGGTCTTGCCAGCGTGTTGTCGTGACGCACGAAACTGGGGTCTTCGATGCCGTGCAGCAGCATGTTGGTTATGCACAGCATGTGTGGAAGCTGTTTCTTTTCCACCGCGCGCAGGCTGGCCTGCATGGCCTGTTCGTCTTCGACCTTTTTGACGTAGCGCTCGCGCATGTGGCGTAGCGCGCAGGTTAAAAAACCGCCGGTGCCGCAGGACGGGTCGAACAGGATTTCACCGGGCTTGGGGTCGATGCGGTCCACCATGAAGGCGGTGACGGCGCGCGGGGTGTAATACTCGCCGGCATTGCCCGCGCTTTGCAGATCGTTGAGCAATTGTTCGTAGATGTCGCCGAAGTGTTTACGTTCGGCGAGGTTGTTGAAGTCAACATGGTTAATCTTGTTGACGACCTGCCGCATGAGCTGGCCGGATTTCATGTAGTTGTAGGCGTCCTCGAACACTGCGCGCACCACGCGGCGGCGGTTGGCGTTCTTGCCGGTTACGGCCAGTTCCTTGAGGCTGGGGAACAGGTCGCCGTTGATGAACAGCAGCAGTTCGTCGCCGGTCATGCCTTCCGGGTTGGCGGCCCAGGCGCGCCATTGCAGGCGTTGCGGGATCGGCGACTGGTAATTGTCCTGCATCATCTCCAGTTGCTGATCCTGATCGTCGATGATCTTCAGAAAGAACATCCAGCAAAGCTGGGACAGACGCTGGGCATCGCCATCGACGCCGACATCCTGGCGCATGATGTCCTGTATGGATTTAACGGTATTTCGGGCGGACATGAATTAAGCGACTTCCTGATAGAGCGCGGATTGCAGTTCATGCACCGCGTTTTCGAAGCCGGCTTTGGAGCCGAACTCCTTGATGAGTTGAAATGGCGTACCCATGGAATTAAAGGGCGCTATTTCCAGTATTCGGATGTTGTCTAATCCGCCGACGAGGCCTTCGTCCTGGTATTTGGCGAGCAGCGCTTCGAGCACCGCGCTGGCTTGCGGGCCGTACTGGGTGAAAACATCGCGTTTGCGCACGTTGTTGGCGCGCTCTTTGCGCGTCAGCGGCGGCTGGTCGAAGGCGATATGACAAATCAGGTCGAACGGATCGAGGTCTTTGCCGACTTCTTCCAGGAGCGGTTCGAGCAGTAGCCCTTCCTCCGCCAGTTCTTCGATAATCGCTTCCTTGCGCTCGGCGGATTTCCAGCGGCGCAGGAATTGATCGAGGCTGGCGTAATGTTGACGGATGGTTTTGCGACTGTAGTCGCGCAACGACTCGGTGACCAGCTTGCCGTTTTCATCCATATATTCCACGCGCTCGGTCAGCACCCTGACCGGCTGGCCGTTGACGTAATATTTTGCGGGCCGCTCGCCGATACCATCGCCGGGCGGTAGATGGATGTCGGGCGGTTCATCGACGGCAGTTTCGTCCGCGCCGGGTTGTGGCGGTATCGGGTCTTCATCGGTCGATAACGGCGCATCGTCTGGCGGCGTGACCGGATCGTCTTCGCCTGGTTCGTAAATCTGCACCGGTTCGCCGTCGAATGCGGGATCGGCAAAGTGATTCGTCGCTTTGCGGAAGTCGATCAGTGTGAAGTAGTATTTTTTGGTGCCTTCGTGGACGCGGGTGCCGCGTCCGACAATCTGCTTGAATTCGGTCATCGAGCCGATCTCGCGGTCGAGCACGATCACTCGGCAGGTTTGCGCATCGACGCCGGTGGAAAGCAGGCGCGAGGTGGCGACGATCACCGGGTATTTGGCTTCCGGGTCGATAAAGTTGCCGATTTGCGCGGTGCCTTCATTATCGTTGCCGGTGATGCGCATCACATAGCGAGGATTCTGTTGATACAGGTCCTGGTTTTCGTTGATGAAGGCCTGACGCATCCGGTTCGCGTGTTCGGTATCGACGCAAAACACGATGGTCTTCTGGAAGCGGTCGCCGCTTTGTTTAAGGTAATCGGAAACCCACTTGGCGACGCGCCGGGTGCGTTCGTCGATCACCAGATTTTTGTCGAAATCGCGTTGGTTATAGATGCGGTCTTCGATTTCGTGACCGTAGCGGTCGGTTTCACCCTGGCGGGGGCGGTAGCCTTCCACATCGACATCCAGATGCACCTTGATGACTTTATACGGTGCGAGAAAACCGTCGCGTATGCCTTGTTTCAGCGAGTAGGAATAAACCGGCGCGCCGAAGTAATGGATGTTGGAGGCGTATTCGGTTTCTTTCGGCGTGGCGGTGAGGCCGATCTGCGTCGCGCCGGTAAAGTATTCGAGGATTTCGCGCCAGGCTGAATCTTCGGCGGCGCTGCCCCGGTGGCATTCATCAATCACAATCAGATCGAAGAAACCGGGCGAAAACTCGCGGAACAGTTTTTGCCGTTCTTCCGGGCCGGTGATGGCCTGATACAGCCCGAGATAGATTTCGTAGGCGGTATCGATGCGGCGGGATTTGTCGAGGGCAAGAGTAAGGTCTTCCTCGGTGCCGTCGGCGCGTTCGATGGTTTTGGCCTGGGTGCTGAGTTTCGCCATCGCGGGGCCGAAAGGGCGGAAGTCGTTGACCATGGTTTGATCGACCAGGATATTGCGGTCGGCCAGGAACAGGATGCGCTTCTTTTGTTTGGCCTTCCACAGCCGCCAGATGATCTGAAACGCGGTATAGGTTTTGCCGGTGCCGGTCGCCATGACCAGCAGGATGCGGTTTTGTCCCTTGCTGATCGCTTCGATGGCGGCATTGATCGCGTTGCGCTGGTAGTAGCGCGGTTCTTTGCCGCTGCCATCGTCGTAATAGGGTTGCAGGACGATCTTTTCCTGTTCCGGGGCCAGTCCTTTCCACGCGCAGTATTGCGCCCAGAGCGCGCCGGGATTGGGGAACTGGTGCAAGGCCAGATTGGTTTCGATGGTTGCGCTCAGGCCTGTGCGGTCGTGGAACACGAAGCCGTCGCCGTTGGAGGCGAAAACGAACGGAATATCCAGCGTGACCGCGTAATCAAGGCCTTGCTGCATGCCGTCGCCTATGGCGCAGTTGTTGTCCTTGGCTTCGATCAGGGCAATGGGGAAGTGATGGTAATAAAGGACGTAATCGGCGCGTTTGGCCTTGCCGCGCGTGACCAGTCTGCCGCGAACGATAATCCGGCCTTTGGTGAAAAAAACTTCGCGGCGAATCTGGGTGGCCTCATCCCATCCGGCCTGAATCACGGCGGGGGTGATGTATTTGGCGCAGATGTCGGCTTCGCTTAAGGTCTTTTTGCTCATCGTTCCTTGGGTTGACGGTGGGATCGCATCAGTCGCGCATCGATTTCGGTTGTGAAAACCGGCCTGATTGATTTAGCCGACAGGTAAGGAAGTATTAAAACACGCCCTGCCCAACCAGCGGAACAAGCTGATACCGGATAGCCGTACCCGCAAAAGCGCTTTGTATGTGTTCCAGCAGCGCCGGGCATTGCGCTGTGGGCGCTGTTACGGAAAAGCAAACCTGGCGTTTGCGCCCGCTTACCTGTTCAATGATGCTCAGCCCCTCCGCCTCGCCGGTATGAGCGGCGACGGCGGCGCTGGTAAAGGTCAGGCCGGGATGGTTTTGCAGCAGCCAGTCGATAACGGCGTCTTCCTGCGTAGGCGGTACAAATAACAATAACAGGCAGTAGTCGGATGTCATGCGGATTTCGCTTCGCCGAAACGGCGGTACAGTATGGGCAGCAGGATCAGCGTCAACAGCGTCGAAGTGACCAGGCCGCCGACGCCGACGATAGCCAGCGGGCGCTGTATTTCCGATCCCGGGCCGCTGGCAAATAATAAGGGTATCAGGCCGAAGGCGGCGATGCTGGCGGTCATCAACACCGGGCGCAGACGGCGCATCGCGCCGGTCATGACCACGTCGTCCATCGCCAGCCCTTGCGCGCGCAGTTGATTGAAATAGGTCACCATCACCACGCCGTTCAGCACCGCGATGCCGAGCAGCGAAATGAAACCGACCGACGCCGATACCGACAGATATTCGCCCGACAGCCACAGGCTGGTGACGCCGCCGACCAGCGAGAACGGCACATTGGTCAGCACCAGCACCGCCAGCCGCACTGAGCCGAAGGTGGTGAACAGCAGCATGAAGATCAGGCCGATGGAAATGGGTATCACGATGGCAAGGCGTTTGGCGGCGCGTTGCTGGTTCTCGAACTGTCCTCCCCAGGTCAGATAATAGCCGCTGGGCAAGGCGACCCGTTCGGCTACGGCTTTGCGCGCGTCCTCGACGAAACCGACCAGATCGCGGCCTTCGACATTGGAGCGTACGACAGCGTAGCGCTGTCCGCGTTCGCGGTTGATAGCGACCACGCCTTCGGTGCGCTCGATATGCGCAACCGCCGACAGCGGCACGCGGCGTCCGTCCGGCAGGCTGATCTGCAGCGTCGCCAGCTGTTCCGGGTCGCTGCTTGCGCGTAATAACAAGGGGGTGCGCTTGATGTCTTCCTGCACGATGCCCAGTTTCAGTCCTTCGATCTGCGCGCGCAGGGTACGTTCCAGCGCATCGCCGTCCAGCCCCATGCGCCCGATGGCGAGCCGGTCGATACGCACCTGCAGGTATTGCATGCCGGCATTGCGTATCGTGAACACATCCGATGCGCCGTTGACTGTGCGCATCGCGTTGGCGATGGCTTCGGCCTCCTCGTTCAGCACGGCAAGATCCGGTCCGTAAAGCTTTACTGCGACGTCGCCGCGCACGCCGGTCAGCATTTCGGTAACGCGCATCTGGATAGGCTGGGTAAAGCCGAAGTCGATACCGGGTATGCTTTCCATAACCCTGCGTATTTCATCAAGCAGCTGTTCCTTGGTTTTACCTCCCCACTGATCTTC